>JAIEMG010000073.1 GCA_019752375.1 Gemmataceae bacterium
GCCGGGCAAAGACAGGCTCAGCATGCCGGTCCCTCCAGCACGCGCAGCAACTGCCGCAACAGGTCCGGGTCAAAGCCCGACGCCACGCGCAGCGAGCGCCCCTGGGCCAGGACCACCTCGATCGCGGGCGTCGGCGTCACGGCCGCGAGCGTGACGTTGAGGAATGCGGGGAGCGCGGCATTGGTCGAAGTCGTCGTCGGTCGTGTCCGCTGGGCCTGGGTGCGTTCCGCCACTTCTCGATCGCGACGAGCGATCTCGCGGCGCCAGGCATAGAAACTGGGTTCGCTGAGTTGGTGTGCAGCACAGAAGTCCCGTCCGGTCTGCCCGCTGCCGCGCCACAGGCGCAGCAGACGCCGCCAACGGCGTTCCTTGGCCGCGTCGCGTCGTTCGGGTTTTGGCATGGTAGTGCCCTCCTTTGGAGGAGCATGCTACCAAGCGTGGGAAGGTGGGTTGGCCAAACGGATACAGTACAGCGGCTGGCAGGTCAGCCAATTTAGAGTTGAACCCGGTCAATGCGGGCCATGATATAACTGTCGATGGGGTTGCCTTTTCAATGAAGACTGAGGCAGGCGCAAGCATTTCGGCGACTCATCTGAAAATCTCAAAATTCATGGAAGCCAGGTGGATTCGCGAGTGCAAGACTGGAGTCGATTTCCACCGCGGGATGGCCAAGTTGCTAAAGCACCTTAGTCATTATCAGCGAATTATCGTACTACGCGTATTCCATGTGACAGAACCGGTCGCGGGAGTCAGGTATGACCTCGTGGAGATTCCTCACCGACTGCTGAGTCGGGTGAGCACTCTGAACCCCGTTGATTTTTCGCCACGGAGGGTGAGCGGAACGAGTCGGGCGACCGTCAAATTAGGTGGTCAGGACGCATTCCATGTCCGCTTGGATGGTAGCGTGGAAAAGGTCACTATTGACCGACTAGATATCCAGCGATGCCGGCCTCACGCAAGCTGGACAGTAGAGAACCCGCTTGCCGAAATCCCCGACACGCAGGATGAGGACGTGTGATAAAGCAGGGTCAGCGGAAGAGCAGTCTCTGCCGGGGAACCGCGTCCTGAGGACGGATATCTTTACTTCTAAGGCTAGTGTCTTGCAGAACCCACATCTCAGGTTGTGGGCGCTTTCCGGTCTTCATCCAAGTAACCAGCGCCGAGAGTTGGTAGGAAATGAGCGGCGGAACAGCATCGCCGATGTGTCGGTAGCGATTGGCCTGCGAGTCGGATGCGAAAATGAAATTGTTGGGGAATCCCTGGAGCAATGCCATCTCCCGCACAGTCAGAGTCTATCCGGAGAGTTTTCCCATGAAATTAGGGGGCCTTGGTGATTCATGCGGGGCCTGAAACCGGATGATCGCCGAAATATCCAGCAGAAAACGCGATTCAGGCGTGATCGCAATTCCAGGATACCCCTAGTTTCAAGCGTTTCTTTGCAGATAGACTCTCAGAAGCCGAGTCTGTTCGGGATGTGAGTACCGACCGTTTCCGACGTGAGCACACTCCCGTTTGATTGTTACGGCCGGCCGATCCCAAGCTAAGCGTCCGTAGACGTCGGGGTGAGATCCGAAATCCTGCTCAGCGATTCGGGTTTTCATAGACGGAATGAGTATTTCATCCGCGTCCGGATGCCCCGCCAAGTCAGTCCAAGAACCGCCGTCACGCGGTATCGCTTCTATCCGCCGTCGAACGAATTCCGAGCCGAATCCCGGGGCCTCGTGCATCGGGTCAGCAGGGTTATTCTCTCCCGCGTTGACAGGCTTATCATTCAGGTAGCCGATGGCGTGACGAACCGTGGTCGCGCCGGGAGAAATGCTCCACCCCTCCCACAAGTCATCTAGCGTCTTCACCGGGCAGATACGAGAGGCGATGACAAGGGCTCGCTCACGCGTTTGGGGAAGTCCAAACTTTGTGAGCATGTGAACTTGGCCGTGCACTTCATAGCCGAGAGCTTGCAGTCGATTAGCAAACTGTCTGTAGTGATGCGGGTGATTTCCAGTAATCAGCTCACGTGCATTCTCCATGAGCACGAACTCAGGGAAGAGTTCCTCAACTACGTCAGCGCACTTGAACACGAGGGAGTTCTTAGGGGAATCGATCAGATGGTTGTTAGGTTTGGCCCTGGAGAAGTCGGTGCAAGGCGGACAGCAGAGCAGGACGGTCAAGTCTCCACGTCGGAGTGGTGCGCCATTCTGGTCAGAAACTTCCTTTACGAACTGCTCTGGGCACAATTGTGCAATGTCACGGTCAATCGGCTGGACGCCGATGTTAGCGGCATATGTGCTATTGCACTCTAACCTCCCGAATCCTTCGCACGGTTTTGCGTGTTCCGCATCGACGGCAGCGAGGATACGATATGGCTTTCTGCGTGCGAAACCATACGACATGCCGCCGCAACCCGAGAAGAGGTCTATCACTGGCCAACAGGGAGAGTACCCGTTCGAGTCGGCACTTGAACGATCGCGCGCCACAGGATCTTCTCCAAACCCACAGTGTCTTCCGTGTCGCAACCCCAAATCACTACCACCCGCCACCCTGCAGACTTGAGCGCTCGCGCCGTTCGCGCGTCTCGCTTGCGATTCTCAGCAATCTTAGCTCGCCAGAATTCTCGATTGCTCTTGGGCGTTCTCGTCCCTCGGTCGCAACGACGGCAACCATGCCAAAAACAGCCATGTACAAGGATCACCGTCTTCCATTTCGGCAGGACCACGTCGGGTTTGCCGGGCATTTCCTTGCGATGAAGCCGAAATCGAAGCCCCAATCGGTGTAGAAGCGACCGGACCACCTTTTCAGGCCGAGTGTCTTTCGACTTTACCCGGCTCATGAGTTTCGAGCGTTCCCATTTGTTAAGGATGTCCACGCTGAATCCCACTCTCTGCGATAGTCTAGCAACCGTAGGCCAACCATTCAAGAACGTTTGTCCACTACAAAAGACTCCGTCTCTACTGTAGAACCGGTAGCAACGCAATCCCAACATCGGCTGGCTAACTTGTGGCGCGACTTTCATCCGGTAGGCCACGGATCAAGTCCTCCAGGTCGTCGCATTCGCCCCGCTCGATGGCGGCTCTCGACTCCTCAACCATTTTCGGGTCGATGGTTAGCTCCTGGCGATCCGGCCACGGCCAGTTTTTCTTGAGAAGTGCCTGAAGTTGTTCGTTCTCTTGAAGGGCAGTCCTCAGTGCAGACGAGTTCGGGACCGGCACCCCGCGCAAGGCGAGGGCGTCGCAGGTGTTGCGCAGGTCCTGAAGGACGCCGTGCCAGCTGTTCAGGACGCCGATGAGCTCGTTCCCACAACGGAGATAGTCCGACTCATCTGCGGGAACTTCCTCGAATTCCTTCCACAGGTCATCCCACAGGTCGCGTGCGCCGGCTGCGTTGCGAATGATGGTGGGGATTAGCGTCGCCATTTCGCGAGACAACTCTTGCGGCGCACCCTCTGCGCGGACAGCCGGGATGGCCCGGCGGAAAACGTCCACGATGCCCTGGTGGATCGCGGTCAACGGCGTTTCGGTCACGGTTTCTGCCTCCCCGCAGCGGGGTTGTGTCTGCCCGTCATTATCCGGTGCGCCATCGTGGCCGGGCAAGCGGTAATTCATCTCGTTCTAGCCGAAAGGCCGTTTGGTCTCGGTATTCAGGATCGTGAACTTGCAAGTTACTCAGGATCACGTCGACAGTACCCAGATTAATAGCTTGATAACTGGGTATAACCTGGTTTTCACTTATCCGTCTTATGCCACAATGACTTAGGGCCACGGGCATTGCAGTCTGTCTGTCCGAATCGCCGTTTCCCTGCAAACAGGTCAGCTCAGATCGCGACCTGCCACTCCGGATTCCGGCTCACAGGGGTTGTCTGTGTCGTCGAAGCACGCTTGCGGTGGGCGCGACTGGCGCGCCAGGTTGCTCCAGTTGATTTGTCCTGCGCCGCGTTCGGCTTCCTGTTGCGTGAGTAGGTCTTGCAGCAGTTGCGTTTGCTCAGCATGCGACGATGACATGGCCAAGCCCTTGGTGGTCAAGAATTGGCGCTTCAGTAATTGTATCACCAAGCGGCGACATTCGACTCCTTGATCGGAACACATCCATAAAGCCCGTGGCAGGAGCCCACCCAAGCGAAGTTCTGTTTGACGACCCGTTGCGTTCCGGCGTGGCGACGAAAAAAGGCCGTGAGGTTTGACCCTCACGGCCCTGGTGAATTCGTCAACCGAACTGCTATTACTTCCCCGCCATCATCACCGGTGCTTCGGACTGGATGACGATCAGCGTAAAGAGACCAAGCAAAATCTTCATTTCCTTGGGTTTTCGGTGACAAATCGGGGGGGAATGGCCAGCTTTTGTCGCGCGGAAGGGCAGTTTTTTGAGCGAAACCGCAACTCCGAGCCAAATCCGCCGACCTTCCGGACGAATCACGTCCCGACACCGTCTGTTTCAATTCTCCACGGAGCCTGGCGATGACAAATGTTCACTTCGCGCCTTGTCCCGGGTTTCATCGGCGACTCGTACGGTCGGCACTGGTCGCCCTGGCGGCGATGGCCCTGGCGAGCCCCAGCTTGGCTGCCGAGAGTAAGCTTCCCCCGGACCTGGACCTGGTGCCGCGCGAAGCGGTGGGGTTTGTTCACTTCCGCGCGGCGGACGTGTGGAAGTCCGAGCTGATGACCGATGTCCGCCGCCTGGTGGACCGGGCCGGCAAGAAGGCCATCGACACGTTCCTGCGGCGGTTCGCACCGGATCCTTCGACCATCGATCGCGTGACGATCGTCCTCGTGAACCCGCGCGACATCGACTATCCCTTTCCTCCCGCGGGCCCTGAAGCGGTGTCGGCACTGGTGATCGTGACGACGAACAAGCCCTATGACCGCTTGCAGGTCACGCAAGCGCTTGGTCAGCGCGAGAAGGTCTATCGTCGCAACGTCTACCACTTCAACGAGGACCTGTGGAGCGGCCTGGCGCTGGTCGATCGGCACAACTTCGTCATCGGCTCCGAAGACTCGCTGATCCGCTGGTTCGATATGACGCGGACGCGCAAGGACAACGGAGCATTGCAGAACGCGCTGGAGACCGCGGCAGGCAAGCATCCCGTCACCCTGGGCCTGAACATGCAGGCGCTTGCCAAGGAGAAGCAGATCGAGTTCCTGCCCCCGCCCGTGCAGAAGCTGTTCCAGGCGCAGGCCGCCGTCTTCACGTTTGACGTCGCCAAGGAGGTGCGCCTCAACGTGCGCCTCGACTACGCCAACGAGGACCAGGCGAAGGACGGTCAGAAAGCCCTGCGCGAGACGCTGGACGTCTTTTGCGGCGCGCTGGGCCAAGCCATTCCGATGCTGGAAAAGTCTCTGGAAAACGAGGGTGACGGCAATCCGGCGGGCGAGTTGACGGAAAACTTCGCCAAGCTGGTCGGCCTTGGGCTGATGCGCGACGTCGACGGACTGTTGAAAGACGCGACGATCCAGCGCGACAAGACGCTCGTGCAGTTGCCGCTGACTTACAAAGGGCTGGAAGCGAACAATGCCGCGGTGCTGTTCATGATGGGCATCTCGACGATCGGTACCCGGTCCAATGTGACGTTTGCACGGGTCGGCGCTGCCCTGGGCGTCGACAACGTCAACCCGTACGAAGCCCATCTCAAGAAGTTGGCCGAGGGACTGGAAAAGTATCACAAGGACAAGGGCAGCTATCCTCCCCCTGCCATTTATGACGGCGACGGCCGTCCCGTACTGAGCTGGCGCGTGGCACTCCTCCCTTACCTGGGTCAGGATGAACTCTACAAGGAGTTTCGCCTGAACGAACCGTGGGATAGCCTGCACAACAAGAAGCTGCTCAAGAAGCTGCCGGCGGTCTATCAGTCGGTTGGGGGCGACGGTGGCCAGTACAAGACCGCCAACCTGCTTTTCACGGGCGAGGGCACCATCTTCGTCGGCAAGACGGGCACGAAGAAAACCGATGTGGCCCCCGGCACCATCCTGGTCGTGGATGCAGGCGATGCCACCGTCTACTGGAGCAAACCGGCCGACCTCGCCTACGCCGATGATCAGCCGATCAAGCGATTCTTCGGCAAGCATGGCTTCGGTTCGCTTCAGGCCCTGACGATCGACGGCAAACTCCGCGCGATCGAGCAAAACATTGACGAGAAGGAGCTGCGGGCACTTATCAAAAAAGCAACCAAGCCGAAGTCCGATCAGTGACATCGGTCATTCATCTCATCGGGAGACATCAATATGTTGCGTCTTGCCTGTGGTGCCCTGCTGGTCTTGGCATTCGCCTCGGCCGCCGAGGGCCCGATCGAGCCGAACAAGCCTTCCACGCCGCTGTCGGCCAAGCAACTTGACAGCATCTGGAATGACCTTGCCGAGCACGACGACGCCGGTACTCAGAAGGCCCGTTCCGGCATGCGCGCCTTGGCCGGGGAGCCGAAGCTTGCCGTGCCGTTCCTCAAGCAACGCCTGCGAGCTGTGCCATCGCCCGATGCGAAGACGGTGGCGCAGTGCCTTACGGACCTGGAAGCCATCGACTTCAAGACGCGCGAAAACGCCGCAAAGCAACTGGAGGCCATCGGTCCCCTGGCTTCTCCGGCGGTCGAGAAGAAGTTGACGGAGAAGCTCCCGCTGGACACGCAGCGACGCCTGGAAATGCTCCTGGAGAAGATGGAGCGCAACACGCTCTCCGGCGATGAACTGCGTACGCTTCGCGGCATCGAGGTGTTACAGAATATCGGAAGTGTGGAAGCAGTAGACGTGCTGCATGCCATCTCCGCCGGCGCCGATGGCGCTGTGACGACCCTTCAAGCGAAGAAGGCGCTGGTCAACCTGACGAAGTAAGCAAGAATCTGCTCTGACACGGCCGCTCCGGGAAACTGCTGGAGCGGCCGTTTTTCATCTCTCGCGAGAATTGCGCTCGCACCCGAGTGCTTCATTTCTCGATTATCCGCCGTTTTTTTGACACTCCGGAGGGCCTAGCCTAGAGTTGAGCAACTCCGAGATTTCTTGGCAAGGAAGGGCGCTCCTCGATGTTGCTGCGACCAAAGGACATGAAGTTACCGCCGTCGAAGGCGTTACCGGATCAGGTGGATCTGCAGCAGTTCGTGCTCTTTCTCGAGAACCATCTGACTGCACTCATCGATTCCAAGGACGTGCCGGGCTGGCGCGTCAATCCCGCCTATCATCCGGAAGTCACCGCGTTCATCTTCAGCAATCGGCACAACGTCCCGTTCCTGGACAAGGCGCAGGCGCTCCAGCAGGAACGCGGCGAGTATTACGCCCGCAAGTGCACCCAGGGCACGGTCCGGCGCACCGTCGTCGACGAGGCTCGGCATACCGTGCTGGATACGAAGGCGTGTTACGGCACGAGTTCGTACTGAATCGTCTTTGAAAAAGAGCCGCGAGCCGAGCGGCAGCCTTCATCCCCGCGGGGCCAGCTTCCTCCGCCGTTACAACGCGTTTGCCAGGTTCGGGCCGTGCTCGGCCTTCGCATGCGCTGATTGGTCCTGCGTGGGAACTGTTTCGGGACTGGGGGAAGACGTGACGCCGTTTTCGGCGGAGGCGACCAACTCGGCGAAGACGCCGCCGCGCGTCACCAGGTCGTCGTAGGCGCCGACTTCCGCGATGCGGCCGCCGTCGAAGACAAAGATGCGGTCGGCATCGCGCAAAGTGGAAAGACGGTGGGCGACCAGGATGGTCGTGCGATCCGCGCTCGTCAATCCGAGGGATCGCTGCACGTCGCGCTCGCTGATGTTGTCCAGCGCGGAAGTCGCCTCGTCGAGGATGAGGAGCGGGGGCTGCTTGAGCAAGACCCGCGCGATGGCCAGCCGTTGCCGTTGGCCGCCGGAGAGGTTCTGCCCGCGTTCGGTCACCGCGGTGTAATACTCCTGGGGCATCGACAGGATTTCATCGTGCAAGGCTGCCATCCGGGCCACGCGACGGATGTCGTCCATCGTTGCGCCCTCGTTACCATAGGCGATATTCTCCGCAATGGTGCCGGCGAAGACGAAAGGCTGCTGACCGACGTAGCCGATGAGCCGGGCGATGTCCTCGCGCGACACCGCTTCGAGCGGCACGCCCCCCAGTCGCACCTGGCCGCCGCAAGGGTGCGTCAGGCGCAGGAGCACTTTCAGCCAGGTCGATTTTCCGCAGCCGGAGCGGCCGGCCACGCCGATGGTTTCCCCATGGCGGATGGTCAGCGAGATCCCATGAAGCGCACGCCGGCGCGTTGCTTGAGGAGTGAGGTATTCCACCTGGAGGTCGGCCACCTCCACGAGCGGCTTTGCCGGCGCCAGGCGCGGCGTCGAGGTGGTGACGGTGTCAAAGGCGCGGTCCTTGGGGCGAGAGAGCATCTCGATGAGGTCGCCGACGCGCAAGCTGCTCTCGTGACCTTCGTCGAGCACGCGATGGACTTCGCTCAGCGGCGCCATCACGTTGAGGAACAGGATCGAGAAGGTCAGGACGTCGCCGAAGCTCACTTCACCTTGGACGGCGAGGTAAATCGCCAGAGCAAGCACGAGTACATGGAAGAGTCCTTCATTGAGCGCCTTGGCACATCCAAACAGCGACATCTCGAAGTGGTGGCGAATCTCCTTCGCCCGCCTCTTCTCGGCAGCCTGTCCCAGGCGCTTCATCTCCGATCGACAGGTATCGGCTGCCCGAATGTACTCGATGCCGCCAAACTGCTCGACCACGGCGCCGTCGATGGCCTCGGCACTGCGCAGGAGCTTGAGGCGTACGCCCTTCTGGGAGATCAGTTGCCGCACGGTGAGGAGCACCGATATCGGGATCACGCCGAGCATCGCCAGGCCGAGCCAGGGTTGAATGAAAAGGGCCGTGCCGATGGCAAACAGTCCCGTGGCCAGCGCGGGGAAGAAGTCCAGAAAGCTGACGCGCAGGAAGCGAACCAGGCCGTCCACACTTCGGAAGATCTTGCCGTGCAGCGTGCCGACCTTATCGCGTGCCAGGACGGTGAGGTCCGCCTTCATCAAGTGGCCGACCAGGCAGAGGCTCATATCGCGGTTAATGCGGGTGCAGGTGTTTTCGACGAGGTAGCGCCGCAACACGTTGAGCGCTTCGCGGACGAGATAGGCGGCCGCGATCATGCCGAGCAACGTGGCTGCCAGGCGATAGAGCGTTGCGGCCGACTCGCCATGCTCGGTCCCTTGCTTGATGCCATCGACCAGTTTGCCAAGCAGGACCGGCAGCGATGTGTTGCAAGCGCTGGTCAGGGCCATCACCAGCGCCGCAAAGCCGAGCGATACTTTATGCCGGCGCGGAATGAGGCGCCACACCTGGCGGCCGCGTTTAACGATCAGACGCAGCTCCGACACGAAGCCGCTGGGGACACTGGATGTATTCATGGCGGTTGAACGATCTCCCACGATCCGTCAATCAATCGAGAAACTGCCTCGGTCCATGGCCAAGGGAGAGGAAAGGCTTGGCGATCATTGCTTGCGGTCGGGCGCGTCAGGCCAGCGATCGGGTGGCGCGGGCGCCGTGCAGTTGGCTGACCGGCAGCGGCGTCGTACGGAGCAAGGAAACCAGTTTCTGCTCGACCATCTGTGCGGGAGTCAGGCCAGAGCGAGCATCGTTGACCAGAACTTCTCCGCACGGCTCAGCCGTGACGGGCACTTCTGCTATTGCAAACCGACCGCGACCGGCAATGTCCAAGCGGTTCATGGATTCCTCCAGGTGCTCGTGCGATGGTGATCCGCGGAGCCCAGAGGATGCAAAACAGATGCCGGGTGATGGCCGGCGTCTGAAATTACACGCGTTTGCTGTTAATTGGCCGCTACCCCATCAGTATTCGCACGTCATGTGTACGGTTGTCGTCCGCCAGATCAATCCACGGTTGGGCACTGGGCTTCCCATCCACGATCACGCTCTGCACGCCGTACTCGGTGCCCTTCGGGTTCTCGACCGTGAACTGGTACGTCGCCGATGCATACCGATAGGTGATGCGGAACGACGGCCAACGCGCCGGAATACAAGGACTCAAGCTCAGCCGTGTGCCGCGAAGCTGGAAACCGAGGATCGCTTCCAGCACGACGCGATACAGCCAGCCCGCGGAACCGGTGTACCAGGTCCAACCGCCGCGGCCGACGTGCGGCGGCTCACTGTAAACGTCGGCGGCCAGCACGTACGGCTCTCCACGGTACGTCGACAAGTGCTCGGCGTCCGTGTGGCGGATTGGGTTGAGCAGGTTCACCAATTCCATCGCCCGCGTGCCCTGTCCCAGCAGTGCCGCTGCCTGGACGACCCAGGTCGCCGCATGCGTGTACTGGCCGCCGTTCTCGCGGATGCCCGGCACATAGCCCTTAATGTAGCCGGGTTCGAGGCGCCCCGAGTCAAAGGGAGGTGTGAAGAGCAGAATCAATCCCTCCTCGGGACGCACCAGGTGCGTGCCGATTGCCTCCAGGGCCGAATGCGCCCGTGCGGGATCGGCCATGCCGGAAATCACGGCCCACGATTGAACGATGGAATCGATGCGGCATTCGTCGTTTTGCGTCGATCCCAGCGGCGTGCCGTCGTCAAAGTAGGCGCGGCGATACCAGGCGCCATCCCAGCCATGATCCTCGATGGCGGCGCGAAGCTGCTCGGCTTGCGTGCGACAGGTGTCAGCCCATTCGACATCGCTGCGTGCCTCGGCGAACTCCGCGAAGCGGTTGAGGCAACTGAGCAGGAACCAGCCGTTCCAGACGCTCTCGCCCTTGCCTTCGACGCCGACGCGGTTCATGCCGTCGTTCCAGTCGCCGGTGCCCATGAGGGGCAAGCCATGGGAGCCCAATCGCAATCCGAGACGCAGGGCTCGCACACAGTGTTCGTAGACGCTGCCCACCTCGTCGCTGGTTTCCGGCAAACCGTAGTCTTCTTCCTGCCCGGGCTTCAAGACCGGGCCGCGCAGGAACGGGACCTTCTCGTCCATGACCGAAGCGTCGCCCGTCGTCTGGACGTAGTACATCGCGACAAAGGGGAGCCAGAGATAGTCGTCGGAAATCCGGGTGCGGACCCCGCGGCCGATGGGCGGATGCCACCAGTGCTGCACATCGCCCTCGGCAAACTGGTGCGCGGCCGCGCGCAGGATGTGGGCGCGTGTTTCCTCCGGTGCGCCGTGGACCAGGGCCATCACATCCTGAAGCTGGTCGCGGAATCCGTACGCGCCGCCTGATTGATAGAGCGCCGTCCGGCCCCAGAGGCGACAGACCAGCACCTGGTAGAGCAGCCAGCGATTCAGCAGCAGATCCAACGCGGGGTCGGGCGTCTGCACTTGCACGGTCGTCAGCATCTTGTCCCAGCGAGCGCACACTTCGTCGAAGGCCTGTCGCGCCCGTCCGGGCTCCTTGTAGGCTTGGACGAGCTTCCGCGCGGCAGCGACGTCGTCGGTCGCGCCCAGCAGGAAGACAACTTCCCGTTCCTCGCCCGGCTCCAGGTGGAATTTGACATGGAGGGCGGCGCACGGATCCAGGGACGCGCCGACGCGGCCGGACAACTCGACGCGGCCGAGGGCCTCCGGTGTGGCGGGCGAGCCATTGCGACCGAGGAACTCGGTGCGATCCGCGGTCAACGTACGCGGGCGGAAGTTTACGTCCGCGAACGCGACCTGGCCGCCAAAATCGTTGTTGAACGGATTCCACGCCAGCAGGACACCTTCCTCGGCATCGACTGCCGTGCGGACGTACGTCGCCATCTGGTCGCGAGTCGTACCCAGCGTCCATTCCGCGTAGTAAGCCGTGGACAACTCTCGCGGCTGGTCGCCCGTGTTGCGTACCTTGAGCACGAGCAGCTTGAGGGGATCGGAGATCGGGACGAAGACGAGCAACTCCTGAGCCAGCCCGTTGCTTTGACGCTGAAAGGCCGTGTAGCCCTGGCCGTGCCTTACGAGCGTGGCGGTAGCGGAGCCGTGCGGTCGGGGCGTGGGCGTCCACACATCGCCGGTCTCCTCGTCGCGCAGGTAGACGACTTCCGCCGGCGGATCGCTGACCGGATCGTTATTCCACGGCGTCAGTCGATTGAGCTGGCTGTTACCGATCCAGGTTGGTCCCAGGCCGCTTTCGGAAGTCAAGAAGCCACAAATCGGGTTCGCCAGCACGTTGCTCCACGGCGTCGGCGGCAACGTGGACAGCGAGTCGACCAGGATGCAGTATTCGCGTCCGTCCAGCGTGAATCCGCCCAGGCCGTTGGGGAACGCCAGGTTCGCCGGCAGTGCGACGGGCTGTTCCCGCGCGTGCCGCTGGCGCTTGAACCAGGTCCGCGTCGGGGCCAGCGGTTTGGGCCAGCTCGGCGCGGATTCAGCGCGGTCCACCTGGGAAGCCAGCGAACCGTGCTGGCCGGAGAGCACCACGCGCGCGGCCGACTGGAGCAGCACGCGATCCGCTTCGGAAAACTGGTCTGCTTGCCGCAGGAAGACGCCGCCGGGCTTGTCGACCAGAGAGCGCGCTTCACTGCTGCGCAGTGCGTCGTTGAGCTGCTGGTTCAGCTCATCGAGGTAACTGGTCGGCCGATCGCACAGGATGACCAGATCGACTTCCAATCCCTTGAGCCTCAAGTATGCGTGCCCGGCAAGGAGCTGGCGAACCAGCGGCACCTCGGAGACATCGCGGATGGTAAGCAGGATGATGGGTCGGTCGCCGGAGATGCCGTACCGCCACAACCCCGCCTGACCTTGCCGATTGGCCGCCACGACACTGTCCGGCGCCCGCAGCGTCGGTCCGGCGTAGAGGAGGTGCGCCGCCAGTCGCTGGAAGAGATGTGCTTGCGCTGTGGACATCTGCAGGTGACGCAATTCGACCTGGCTATGCGCCCAGGCGAGGTCGAAGACCCGCAGCACGGCGTGCGGATCGCTGTAGTGGTCGGCCAGGCGCAGCGCTTCCTCGCGGCTGTTTGCCAGTGCGGTGCAAAACGCCATCGAAACGGAACCGTTCGGTTCCAGGCGTACGCGGCGCCGCAGGCTGAAGATCGGGTCCAGCACCGCACCCGTCGTGCCGGAGAGGGCAGCTCCGCGCTCGAGCGCCGCGGGATCGGCCGGTGTGCGACCGCGTCCGAGGAAGCGCGCCCGGTCCGTTTCGTACTGAACATTGCCAATGGTGCGTCCATCAATCGACCCGATGTGGACCGACCAGGTTGGCTTCTGTTCGGGAGACCTCGGCCGACGCCGGCACAACAGCGCGCCGGGATTCGGCACCCACTCGGTCTCGACAAAGAGCTTGCCGAACGCCGGGTGTGCCAGGTCGGCGCCATGGGGAGCCAACACAATCTCGGCGTAGCTGGTCAATTCCAGCTCGTGGACATGGGTGTCATGATTGGTCAACGTCACGCGGCGGATTTCGGCGCAGTTCTCCGAGCAAACGGTCACTTCCATATGACTAGCGATCTTGCCATCGAGGCGGCGAATTTCCGCCTTGTCGGCCGAGAAGACGACTTCATAGTTTTCCGGCGTGCTGCAGACCGGCTGATATCCGGCCGACCAGAGCAGGCCGGCGGTCAGGTCGCGGACATAGCAGAACTGGCCCCAGTGGTCGCGCGTCGGGTCTTCGCGCCAGCGCGTCACATCGAGAGTGCCGCACCGCGAGAAGCCGGAGCCGGCGTTGGTGATCATCAGCGAGTAGTTACCGTTGGACAGCAAGTGTGTCCGTGGCCGCGGTGTCAGCGGCGTGGTCAACCGGCGGCTCAGCAGATGGGTTCCTTCTCGCCCATGGGCTTGAGGCAGCGTGTCGTGCCGAGGTGTTTCCACCGGCGTGACGCCGGCCGGAACGCGTTCCTGGAGCAACAATTCCGTGGCACGAGCCATCGGCTCGGCGTGCAGGCGGCGCGGCATCGGGTTGTCGAGCAAGCAGTTGGCCAGCGCCACCAGACTCATCCCCTGGTGATGCGCCATGAAGCAGCGCACGACCAGGGAGCGGCGTCCTTCCGGCAGTCGGCTGCGCGTATAGTCGATTGCTTCGTAGAATCCGTAGCGCCCTTCGCCGCCTTCCAGGGCCAGCCGGCGCAGGTTTTTCAGTGCATCGTGCGGGCGAACCATCACCGCCAGGGCCGTTGCGTACGGCGCAATGACGAGTTCCTGTGCCAGGCCGCGTTTCAGCCCCAAACCCGGCACGCCGAATGACTGGTATTGGTAGTCGAAGCTGGCGTATTGACTGCTGTACGCCGATTCGGATACGCCCCAGGGGACGCCGCGCTCGCGACCATATGTCAACTGCCGCGCCACGGAGGCGGTGGTACTTTCCGCCACGAGCGTGCCGGGATAGCCGCGCAGGAGCAGTTGCGGCATCAGATACTCGAACATCGTGCCGCCCCAGGAGAGCAGGCACAGCTGATTTCCGACACGCGTCAGGGCACGGCCCAGATGAAACCAGTGCTCGCGCGGCGCGTCGCCACGCGCAATGGCCAAAAAGCTGGCCAGACGGGCTTCCGAGGCAAGCAGGTCGTAGGAAGAACTGTCGAGCCGTTCGTTCGGCACGTGGTAGCCAATCGCGAACAGGTGGGAGGCAGGCTTGTAGAGAAAGCGGAAGTTCATCGCCCCGGCGAGTGCTTCGGCGCGCTGGGCCAGCGCCTGGCAGCGTGTTTGGAGCCGACCCACGGACGACACCTGGACGGCCTCCTGCACGCGACGAAGCCACGCGGCCTCCTTCGCTTCGAGGCCGGGTTGTTTCCGCAGGGCTTCCAGCTCGCCCGCCAGGACCTCTTTCTTCGCCTCAAATTCGGCAAGCACGAAGACCGTCCGCAAGGCCCGATGCACGGCTTCCCAGCGTTCGCGCGAGCGCGGATCCTGGGTCAGAAGTTCGTCGCAACGAGCCGACGACGGTTCATTCAGCAAACCGAGCCAGGGGGCCAGCTCGGCCAGCTCGACGCGCCGTTCTTGCAGCTGATCGACCAGACGCTGCGCCCATTGCTCCAGCTCTGGCCCGGGTTGCAGCAATTGCGTGAGTTGGCGGGCACGGTCGACGATGCGTTCGGCGCTGTGGCTCAGGCGTTCCAGCAGCGGTTGCCAGCTCGGCAGGTCCGAAGGTGTCGCGAATTGTTCGTTCAGCCCTTGAATCTCAGCTTCCAGGGCCCGATCGCACGCAGCGGCCTCGGGATCGGCGGGTGGGCGCATGGCACGCAGCGCTTCGGAAAGGACATCCAGCGTGTCCATCAAGCCGGTCCGGAATGACCAACCGATGATCGGCTCGCGCGTCTTTTCGAGCAAGCCCTGCTTGAGGGCAAGGAGGCAGCCAAGCAGGTTCCCGCTATCCACGGTCGAAACGTAGGCCGGAGGCAATGGCTGGAGCGTCAGCGTGTCGTACCAGTTGTAGAAGTGCCCGCGATAGCGCTCGAGCCGATCCAATGTATCGAAAGTCTTTTCCAGGCGGTCAGCAAGGGTGCTCAACGACAGGTAGCCGAAATCGTGGGCGGAAAGCGTCGAGAGCAACAACAGGCCCTGATTCGTTGGCGAGGTGCGGTGTGCCACCCGGCCGCGCGGCTCTTCCTGGTAGTTGTCCGGCGGCAGCCAGTGGTCTTCCGCGCCGACGAACGTCTCGAAAAAGCTCCAGGTCTTGCGGGCGATGCGGCCCAGCTCGCGGCGCTCGGGGGCCGAGAGCGGGACCGTCTTTGGAGCCGGCGCCTGACTGACCCACCAGGCGATCAGAGGCGCGAGGAACCAGATGAGCAGGAAGGGCCCAGCCAGCAGCAGCGCATCCGGCCGGACCAGCCCCACAAGGGCAGTGAGCAACACGGCCAGTCCGACCGACACCCACATATCGCGGTAGAAGTGGCTCAGTGTTGCGCCCAGCCGGCGCTCGGCGGATGCAGCGGTCTCCCATTCCAGGCGCTTGCGGCGGGTGACGATGAGTCGATTGAGTGTTCGGGTAATGGCGTCCACCCCGAGGTACGCCTGATTGAGCAGGAATGCCGTACTCAGGATCACCTGGGCGGCCGTTGAAGCGGCATTTGCGAAATATTCCGCCACAGGCTTGAGCGACCAACCGCGCGCCACGCTGACAAGGGTCCCGAAGGTCTGCAATGCGAGCGGTAGAGTCAAGACCAGGACGGCGACTGCCGTGGCGATCCCAAGCGGCAGTGGCAGCACGGTCCAGCTCAGCACCAGCCAAAGCACGACCATGGGCGGCATCAAGCTGCGGCGCAGGTTGTCCAGCACCTTCCAGCGTTCGAGGGCCGGAAGCGGATTGGGACGAGAGTCGACATGGGCCCCCGGCCCGGGCCGGTCTGGTGCGGGCACCCGCCGGCCCAGCCATGGCAGCAGTTGCCAGTCGCCCCGAATCCAGCGGTGTTCGCGCCGTGCATAAGCGTGGTAGCGAGCGGGGAAGTCGTCGAACAGCTCGATATCGGTCACCAGTCCGCAACGCGCGTAATTTCCCTCAATCAAGTCATGGCTGAGGACCTGGTTCTCCGGGAATGTCTGCCCGGTGGCCGACTCGAACGCGTCCACGTCGTAGATGCCTTTCCCCGTGAACGTGCCGGCGCCGAAGAGGTCCTGATAAACATCGGAAACCGCCGTGGAATACGGATCGATTCCGGCGGATGCCGCCCAGATGCGCGTGAAACGCGTGCGGAGCGACGCCGCCAAGTGGATACTGACGCGCGGTTGCAATACTGCGTAGCCTTCCACGACGCGGCCCAGGTGCGGATCGAATTGTGCCTGGTTCAGTGGATGCGCCAGCGTGCCAATCAACCGGCGAGCGGCGTCACGCGGCAACTGGGTGTCGAGATCGAGTGTGATCACGTAGCGGATGGTCGGCAATTCGGCCGGATCCTGGCTGACCACCGAGTGACTGGTGCCGCGATCGCCGCGCAGCAGGCGATTGAACTCCGCCAGCTTGCCGCGTTTCCGCTCCCAGCCCATCCAGCACCCCTCGGCGGCATTCCACAGCCGGCGCCGGTGGAACAGGAAGAACCGGGGGGGGCCGTCCATGGCGTAGCGCTCATTCAGCGC
Organism: Gemmataceae bacterium; assembly: GCA_019752375.1. Lineage (GTDB taxonomy): Bacteria > Planctomycetota > Planctomycetia > Gemmatales > Gemmataceae > JAIEMG01. The sequence goes on from JAIEMG010000073.1 coordinate 16,900, forward strand.
CGCGACGCCCTCGAGAGCGGCGCGGACGTAGCTCTCGTCTTCGGGCATGTGTTCCGCCGGCGCATCGGAGAAGTCCGTCAGCAGGGCGAAGCGCAGTTGGGGATCGGGGTTCGCCAGGTAGTGGACCTCGAGCCGTTCGAGCAGCGCGGCCGCACTTTGCGGGCGGGCCAGCATGCTTGGCATGACCACGAACGTGGCGCAGTCCGCCGCGATTCCCTTTTTGAACGCCAGCTTGGGCAGCGTGCGCGGCGGCAGGAAGAGCGTTAGCCCATAGTTCACCACGCCAACCGCGATTTCGCTCGCGGGCCACAGTGCGGCCAGGACAAGGGCCAGCCAGGTCCAGGGACTGGCGTCCACGAACCGTGCCGTGGTCATGCCAAAGAATGCCAGCAAGCCCGTGGTGCCGGCCGCGAGCAAGCCGAAGTAAAATGCCGTCGGATGCCGATAAACGGCGTTCAGGATGGCGTCGCGCCAGGCCGGACGATAGCCCAGTTCCGCTGCCAAAGCGTCAAACCCAGCGCCGATGAGATGATGGCCGATATGCCGAGCCACTGGCGGGGCGCCCAACACGGCTGCCTGACGCGCTCGCTCCAGGGCTCGGTTCGCCACGGCAGGTTCCGGCGCGTGCGATCGCCGCGCCAGCTTCTCGACCATACGACGATAGCGGTCGCGGGTGGGAAAGTCCTGCTGTTCGTAGACGCCGGCGGGGTCCTGGCGCAGCACCGCTTCCACCACGCTGGTCGTCTCGAAGAAGACGCCCCAATCCAGAGCCGCGAGCAGCCGCAGGCTGGTCACGCAGTTGCCGACCGACACCTGATTGACCGCCTGGCGCTGGTGTTCGCGGTGGATGACTTCGGCCACGTCCAGGCCTTGCGTCCGGAAGTACGCTTCGGCCTGCTCCAGGGCCTGGGGTGCGGCGTTGGTGCGCAGGACCTCCAGGCTGCGCACGACAAACGCGTCAATGAGGCGCACGTTCCGCGGGCCCTGTCGACCCGCAAATGGTTCGGGCGAAGGGCCGATCCAGGCCTCGGCCCGGCGCCGTTCGTCCCAGGCGTCGAGCATCTGCTCCGCCAGGCGGCGCAGATTTTCCAGCAGCACGAGGCGGAGCATGGTCGGCACCGCCCACAGCTCGCCAATGGTGAGCGGCGTGACGGTCTGGTAGGCCTGGACGAAACGCGTGATGTGGGCCTCATCCAGACTGCTGTCGGTGCAGGCCACCAGGCTCAAGGCCAGGGCATAGACGCGCGGATAACCTGCGAGAGACCCGTTGGTCAGTTTGGGCAGCTCGCGATAGTAACTGCGCGGCAAGTCGTGCCGCACTTCTCGGAAGACCTCTTCCACCACATAGTAGTTGTCGAGCAGCCACTCGGCATCCGGAGTCAGAACCTGGCTGCTCGCCACGACGGCGTTGATGCGGTCGTGGGCGTAGGCGAGGATGCGCCCGTTCTCGGTCAAGCGACGCAGAACCGGCCCCGCCGCACGGCCGCCGCGGTCGGCCTGTCCATGACGCGCCAACTCGCGAGCGTGCGACTCAAGTGCGTCCAGACCATGGAGTTCGACTCGAATCGGCTCTTTACCGTCGGGGGTGGGAAGGACGAGGGGACCCGTGGATAGCGCCAGGGGCAGCGCCACACTCGATTCAGCCGAAGTCATGCTCATGGACGTCCATGCTCCCAGACACCTTCATGCGCCGGTCCCTTACCGGTGGCCACAGAAGAGCTAGTCGGAGAGTGCAAATGGAATGCCAGACGCCAGGAAGGGGCATGGGCGTTCTCGGGCGCGTCATGAAAAAGCACCCGGCCCCATACATCACTCCGCATGTTTGCCCAATCCGGAGTGGTGCGGTAGCCGGGTGGCTTCCCAGTGATGGAACGGGACCGAAAACCACCTATGAGTCGTGGATGGCCACGCGCCGCTGAATGCGGGGTGACCGCAGTCGTGCGGCCAGTTCCTGCCGAGCAATCGGCACCTGTGGGGGTGCTTCAATGCCCAGGCGGATCCGGCCCCGATCAATGGACACAACGGTCAGCACAATGTCGTGGCCAATTTGAATGCTCTCATTGGTTCTTCGCGTCAGGACAAGCATGGGTGGCTCCTTCCCTCGGGGCGGCGGCGCGCCCGGAATCTGACCTTTCGTCCTTGCGTAAGAGGGAACGGAGAGCTCGAGCGAAAGCGCGCGCGGATTTCGGATGGGATTCAAAATCTCAGCAGCCGGACCACCATTCGATTCCGTCCGGTACGCTCGGGCTCAACGCTGGCATTTGCAGATGGGTGAAGCAGGGGCGGATCAAGGCGGTTCCATCGCGGTCGATCGTTGATCGAGTACCGCACGCACCTTCTGGGCCAGGACATCCGGGGTGAACGGTTTCTGAAGAAACGCGGCCTGCGCCTCGCGGACTCCGTGGCGGATCACTGCGTCGTCGGTGTACCCAGACAGGTAGAGCACTCTCAACTCGGGCCGGCGTCGCAATAACACTTCGGCCAGTTGTCGGCCGCTCATCCTTGGCATGACGATGTCGGCCACCAGCAGGTGAATCGGGGCGTGGAGTTGATCGCTCAAGCGCAGCGCCTCGGCACCATCGCTTGCCACCAGGACCGTGTAGCCATTCGCCGCCAATACGGTGTGCGCCAGGTTGCGGACCAGTTCCTCGTCTTCGACGAGCAAGATCGTCTCGGTGCCGGTGGGCAGCTGGAACGACGGCCAGGTGCGGCGGCCCTGGCGCGGCGCTTCGGGCAACCGGGGCAGATAAATCTGAAACGTCGTGCCGTGCCCGCGCTCGCTGGCGACGGCAATGTGCCCCTCGCTCTGCTTGACGATGCCGTAGATGGTGGCGAGGCCCAGCCCGGTGCCCTTGCCGACTTCCTTGGTCGTGAAGAAGGGCTCGAACAGATGCGCCTTGGTCTGCTCGTCCATCCCGCAGCCGTTGTCGCGGACCGTCAAGCGCACGTGCGGACCGACGCGCAGCGGCGGATGGGCGCGAGCCAGGGCGTCGTCCACTTCCACATTGGCGGTGGACACGATGAGCTCGCCGCCTTCCGGCATGGCGTCGCGCGCGTTGATCGCCAAATTGAGAATCACTTGCTCGACCTGGCCGGGATCGGCGCTCACACGGCCCAGGGCCGGCTCCAGCTCAGTCACCAACTCCACGTCCTCGCCAAGCAGGCGGCGGAGGATCTTCTCCATGTCGCGAACGACGTTGTTGAGATCGAGCACTCGCGGCGCCAAGATTTGCCGGCGGCTAAAGGCGAGCAGTTGACTGGTCAACGCCGCGGCCCGTTCACCGGCCTTCTTGATCTGATCGAGGTGATCGTAGATCGGATCATCGGCGGTCCGGTCGGTCATCAGCAAGTCGGCATAACCGATGATGCCGGTGAGCAAGTTATTGAAGTCGTGCGCCACGCCGCCGGCCAGTCGGCCGATGGCCTCCATCTTCTGTGCTTGCCGCAGCTGGGCTTCAAGATGCTTGCGGTCGGTCACGTCCTGAACGGTGCCTTCGAAGTAGAGGATTTGGCCCTGGGCGTCGCGCACGGCGCGGGCGTTCTCGGTCACCCAGATGACGCGGCCGTCCTTGCGGCGAATCTGCGACTCGAAGTCCTTGACGAAGCCCTGGGTCTGGAGCTGATGCGTGAACTCCGTGCGGCGCGCTGGATCGACGTACAGATGCGCGCCGATGTCCGTGACGCTCTCCATCAGCTCCGCTGCACTGGCATAGCCGTCGATCTGCGCGAGGGCGGGATTGGCGTTGAGGTACAGGCCCTCGGGCGTGGTCTGGTAAATGCCCTCGGTCGAGTTCTCGAAGATGGTGCGGTACTTCTCCTCGGCCCGCCGCAAGTCGGAAGTGCGGCGGACGACTTCCATCTCCAGTTGATTGCGGGCGACCTGCAACGCTTCTTCGGTTGCCTTCCGGTCGGTGATATCGGTGGCAATACCGGCGACGCGGTAGACGCGTCCGGCCGCGTCGCGGATCGGGAAGCCCCGGTCGTGGATCCAGCGAATCGCGCCGTCAGGGCGCACGATGCGATACTCCAGGCTGAAGCTCGCCTCCTTGCGTCCCACGATCGCCTCGCGGACGCGTTCCCGTTCATCCGGATGGACGGCTTCAAGGAACGAATGCGGAGCCTGGTAGAGGCTCTCAACAGTGCGGCCCCAGATCCTCTCGTAAGCCGGACTGACGTAAATGGACGCGGTGGCGGACCAGTCGGTCATCCAGAAGACCGCGTCGATGTTTTCCGTGAGTTGCCGGAAGCGATCGTCGCTGGATCGCTGCGCCTCCTCCGCCTGCTTGCGTTTGGTGATGTCCATCCCGATGCCGAGAAGTTGCAGCGGCTTGCCGGCCGCGTCGCGAACGACGTGGGCTTTCCCGGTACGCCAAACGACGGCGCCATCGGGAGCCACGGCGCGGAATTCGATGTCGAGATCGGTGCCTCCCACCAGGGCAGCGCGAACGGACTCGGCGACCCCGGCGCGGTCGTCGGGATGAATGACCTGGAGAAACTCTTCGAGGTTCCGGGCGCGGATGACGGGCGTGAATTCGGCACGCGCCTTCGGAACATACGGATAGGCCACCTGGCCTGTCTGCACGTTCCAATCCCAGAGGACGACACCCGCGGTTTCGATGCCGACTTGCAAGCGTTCGATGGCGCCGCGTAACGCCTGGATTTCACGGTCCTGTTGCGCGAGCCGACGGCGCAGGCCGGCGACCTCGTCGGCGCGTGGAGGGGGACTCGGCTCTGGGTGATTGGGTGAGCCCATGCCAGGATTTCACGGGTGCGAGCGTCGGGCACTGAGCGAACGTATCGCCGCGCTTGGGGAAGGGCAAAGGAAAAGTGGCGCCGGTTCGCTCCCGGAGCGGCGTTCCGGGCAGCCTGGGAAACGAAATCTCGACAGTCTTTCCCGGGTGCCCGCTGCCGCGGCGCCCAAGGCCGAAGCTTGGTCCCCTCCTGTCGCCGCAGGCTTCATGAAGCCTGCGGCGATAAAGGCGGACGCCGATCGGTCCCATTGGAAGCGCAAGAGGCGTTGAAGGGGCCCCGAAAATTTGCCACACCCAAAGTCTGCAAAGTTGCGCATTGTAATTGACTTCTCACGCCCACCCGTGGAAACTCTCCCGATCCTTGGTGCTCGGTTCTCCCACGCAGGCGTTCGTCCGCGCACCCGAGTGCCCCCCTGCACGAGCCAAGGGCCCGAGTTCGACACCGATGTCGCGTTCGCCTGTTCCTGATTGCCCGCGCACACGTCCGGTCGCTAACGACCCGGCTCGCGGACAGGCTGTCCACCCGCATCGCGGTTCTCCCCTCGCCGAACCCGACGTCTTCGGGGTTGTACACACACACTCTCTCTACTCTCTCTCTGATTTTGCTGGGCAAACCGACGGTTGCTCCGGTTGCTTCCTCGTCCCCAAGTTCCGGCTTGGGTACGTAGCGGAACTCGCCAGAGTTCCGAACCGGATCCTGTCGCACGGAAGTCTGGCGACTTCCGCTACACGGTTTCACGTAGCGGAACTCGCCAGAGTTCCGAGCCGGAACCTGTCGCACGGAAGTCTGGCGACTTCCGCTACACGGTGCGCGACAGCCCGTTTGGCGATTCGTTCTCAGGCTCTCCGGCTTGGGAATGCCCGGCCAAGAACAAACTCTCGTACCCAAGCTCGGGCTTGGGTTTGTGCGACCGAAAAGCTCTGGCTTCTCGGGACGGCACCCCCCACCGCGGGCCGCACGTCGGCGAAGCCGGAGCTTCGCGAGACGGCGTTCCCAAGCCTTGACTTGGCAACGAGGAGCTTGGCAGCCGGAGCTCGGGAACGAGGAAGACACGGGGAAGGAAGAGTACCCGTGGGCCGGACACTCCTGTCCGGCCGGGAAGCGAGTACGGACAGGAATGTCCGTGCCACGGATAGGGACGAAGCAAGGAACGGGCCGGCGCGGCGGAGCGCCGGTCGAACGCATGCATCACCCCGGCGAGGAGCGTCGGGGAACCGAACGTCGGGGCGTCGCGATGGACGCAGTGACCGCCCAATCAACGTAACGGATACCAGCCCATGATTGCGGATTATCTTGGCCTCAAGGACTTCTGTGGCTTTCGCGGCTATCTCCGCTGCTTACGCGACGCGCTGGGTCGCGCAGGCACGCGTGTGGCGCGCCGGCTGGGCTGCGACGGGCCGGCGCCGAGCAAGCGTCG
>JAIEMG010000291.1 GCA_019752375.1 Gemmataceae bacterium
CAACAACGCTTGTCTGATTTGCTTTTTATAAAACCCCTAAAACCGCGGGCGCGCGGGGAGCTTGTGCGACCGTAGTTCTAAATGGTATTAAACAACTCCGGTCGCTCACGCTCCCGGCTCGCCACAAATTTCGGACAGAGGCCCAAGCGGATTTAGACCCAGTCGCCCACGAGGGGCACGTCTCCAGGGATTCCGTACAGGACCTGAATGGTATTGCCGGGGGTGCCGAAGTTGGTGTTGTTCTTGTTCAAGAACCAGTCACCGGCCCGGAACAGCCCGATCTGGCTGAAGAACTGACTGATATCCCATCGTCCAATCAGCGGCACGTCCTTGTTTGCACCATAATTGATCTGCGTGGTAGTTGCACCAGTTCCATAATCCTGGTTGTCGTTGTTGAGGAACCAAGTTCCGCTGGAGGGACGGAACAAGCCGACCTTGGTGAAGCCCGAACCGGTGTAACCGGCATCCAGCGTCGCGGTGCTCCAGGTCGTTAGCCAGTCGCCGACCACGGGCTTGTCGCCAATCGCGCCGTAATTGTTGATGATGTGGAAGACCGACTGCGGCGCCGAGTACGAAGCCAGGTTGTAGCTGAGGAACCACTGCCCCGTGCTCGGACGGAACACCCCGAACTTCGCCGATTGGGTTGCGTTCCAGTCGCCAACCACGGGGATGTCGCCCAGGCCGCCGAACTGAGCGATCTTGCTCGTACCGGCGTTGAAATCGTGGTTGCCATTGAGGTCGGCCGGGCCCTTCACGCTCAAGTAGAACATGCCGGTGCCGGGTCGGAACACTCCAATGTTGGTCGTTCCGTCTCCGTCCCAGTCGCCCACGATCGGAATGTCTCCCGCCGCGCCGTAATTGAACACCTGAATCTGAGCGCCGGGCGCGCCCCAACCCTTGTTGTCCAGGCTGAGGTACCAGGTGCCATTGCGGAAGATGCCGATCTTGGAAAAGCCGCTGGCATCCCAGCTGCCGGTCACGGGGACATCGCCTGCGGCACCGAACGGCACGATTGCATTGACCGTTCCCGCCAGGCCGTAGCTCAGGAACCAGTTTCCGTTGCGGAAAACTCCGAGCTGGTCGGAACTACCCAGAGGGCCATAACTGACGGTCGCGGGCAGGGACATTTCCGCCGTGGTGTTCGCCAACGCCCCGTCCACAGGCGTGATATTCACGGTGATGTGCGTGCCGGGATTAAGGACGCTGATGCTGGTCGAAATATCCGCGTAACCGGCGGCGTTGGTCTTGAACGCGCGGGTCTGGAGAAAGCGTTGGCCCTCGTAAATATCGCCGACGCCCGAGAGACTCGAATCCGGCGTGGAGAAGTATTGAACTAAGATATTCGTGTTGGCGAGGATATCGCCTCCAGTAATTTCACCTCCCACACGCAAAATAGTGGTCGCAGGGAAATAGGTCGCCCCGACGAGGTTCGCGGTCAGCGTGGCCGGAGGCGGGGTGGTGGTGCCCGGAGGCGGCGGATTAACCGGTGGCAGAGTATTACCGGTGCCATCGACCTCGATTGCTTTCTCGAATCCGTTTTGCCAGAACGTATTCCGCTGGATGTAGTTCCCCGCGCCCCCGATGACATGCACACCGTAGCCAGAATTGTACCAGATGGTGTTGCCCACGTCCGTGTCGCCAATGCCGGAACTGACGCCGCCGATCGTGTTGTCGTTGGAGCCTAAAATCGTAATGCCATCGCCACCGTTGGGCAGAACCAAGCCGTCCCGCTGGGTGCCGATCGAGTTGCCCTGAATGACGTTATTATCCGCCCCACCAATGAGAAGAATCCCACCGGCGGCGTTCCCGGAAATGACGTTCCCAACGTACCGAGTGCCGATGGAAACGGTCGGCCCCGAAGTACCTGTGGAAACGGCGATTCCCGAAGCGTTGCTCTCGGGAGTGACGACAATGCCAACAATGTTATTGGCCGGAAAGGTCGGCGATGTCCCCGCACCGATGATGTTCCGCAGTCCTCCGTTGATCTCGATACCGTAAAAGCCATTGGGCATCGGCGTCGTCCCGGTCGGGTCCAGGCCGATAATGTTGCCTCTAATCACGTTGTCGTCGCCAGCGTCGGCCACGGCAACCTTTTCAATCTTGATCCCGTCATTGCCGTTGGCCGAGATGACGTTGTTGTAGATGTAATTGCCACCCTGAGTCGTGTCGCCCGAGTTAATGATGTAGATACCATTCACGCCAAAATGCATGACATAAAGATTCTGGATCGTCGTTCCACTACCGAGGTTGTCGATCGTGAATCCGTTGTCGACCGCGCCGGAGTTGCCGTCGATCTGAACGATCTGTTCGCTGCCGGGAGTAATGTGATTCGGCGGCGCCGAACCATCGATCAGCAGCTTCTTGAAGATTTCAGGCAGTTCGCCGGGGTGGCTGGGCTGCCCGTTCAGGGGATCGAGCTTGATGACCTGCAGACCATCGCCGATGTCGAAATTAATGGTCGGCACCGCGCCCGTGGGCAGCGGATAGAGCATCGCCGACTGGATGGCGTCGCGCAGGGAGAGCGGAAAGCCGCCCGTTCCGAAGGGGTAGTAACTGCCCGGGGAGAGAGTTTCGAGGTCCGACGCGGTGTTGACTGTCCAGGTGAATCCGGCAGGGACCGCCCGGTCTTCCAGAAGTTCCACCTGAGGCTGGAACGACCCCTTTCGGGAGCGAGCCGCCGGTTGGCGACGAGCTTTGTGCGGGTGCAATTGAGCCGGACGGATCCAACGGTGCAGCCAGAGAGGGAGGATCATCGCAGCGAACTCCTGAAATCATGGCCTTGGGGCGAGAGAAGCCCTGCTCTCAAAGTGCGTTCGCCCTGAGCCGCTAACCTAGGGTTGGTTAAATCGTAGCCGGACGCATCGTTGCCCCATTCCAAGCACGCGGACGGGCGACCGATGGAGAGTCCCCACATTAAACAGACGAGTGACACAAACCGACCGACCGATTCCTCAGAATTTATTCCGGGATCAGAAATCGGTCCCGGAATCCACCACACTTCCCACCGTGGCGCGAAATTTATGACAACGGCGGAAAACCGACGGGAATCTGCTTCGGTTTCCAGCTGTCAGGACATCGTTTCGTTCACCAGCGAACGATAATTACAGGGGTGGCTTGCGCTGCCACTCACTGAATCCTCAAAATCCAAGACCCGAACGTGCGCGATGAGCCGAGCGCCATCACCTTCGTACATGTGGGCCCGTCCATAATTCTCGCGAAAAGCCTGTAAGGCCGTCCGAGGAGGTTCGTATCTGCGTTTGGAATGACGGACACACACCACAACCCCAAACGCTGAAAGGACCTCACCATGAACGCACTCCGCAACGTCCTCCTCCTCGTGGCCGTGGGTTCCGCGACCGTCCTGGGCCCGATTCCGCAGGCCCGGCCCGACGTGATCTACCTGACCGGCGACACCTACGCGGCCATTGCCTACTCGCCCAGCACGGGCAAGGTCGGTTACGCTTACAACTACGGCAGCCGCTGGTCCGCCGAGAAGGCCGCCCTGAACAACTGCCCGGTCAGCGACGCACGCATCGTCACCTGGGTGAACAACGGCTTCTGTGCCATCGCCGTGGGCGATGACAAGAGCTGCTGGGGCACCGGCTACTCTTACGGGGACGGCGCTTCGACCGCCTTCGCCAAGCAACGGGCCATCAACGAGTGCAGCAAGCGAACGACCAACCCCCGGATTGCCGTCTGCATTTGCTCGCAGGGCTGAGTGGAAAGTCCCCCGACAGGTATCCCGTCGTGTGCGGTATAAGCATTGCAGGGCACAAACACCGACGCCTCCAGGATTGCCTGGAGGCGTCGGTACCTGGCAAGGTGGGCCAGACACTCTTGTCTGGCCGGCCAGACAAGAGTGTCTGGCCCACCGGACACGCAGTGGCTCAGGAAGTCATCCCCTCCCGCGCCCACAGCCTTCGCTGCATCGCAAACAGACTGAACCCACCCACATCGTGCAGCACGTGGAGCACCATGACGAGCAGCAGCGATTCCGTCCACACGTAGACGATGCCAAGCAGGGCGCCTTCCCACATCGCCCAAAAGGTGAACGGCCAGAGCAGGCGCTGCGGAATCGTGTGCGCCAGCCCGAACACAACTGCCGCGATCGCAACGGCAGCCGTGGCGGACAATCCCTCGCGCGAACGCAGCCATTCCAGCAGCACGCCGCGGAAGACCAGTTCCTCGCCGCCGGCCAGCAACCCGCCGGCCAGGATCTGGGGCCAGCGCTGCGGCAAAAAGAATTCCGCCAGGGCGCGGTAGCGACGGCGGTAAGGCTCGCCCAGCGCCAGTGCGAGCAGGCCGTGGACGCCGCCATCGCTGGAGATCAGCGCGATGGTGCTCAGCAGCAAGCTGAATTCGAAACCGGGGAGCCAGTCGAGGTCCCACGAGAGTCCCAGGACGTTTCGCGCCCAACTGGCGCCGGTCACGAAGACGATGAGCAGCGCCAGCGATGGCCACAAGCGGTTCTTGATCGCAAACAGCACGCGGCTATTCCTCCAGCGCCATCATCACCAGCGTTGCCACGATCAGCGGGATGTTCTTCGTGAGCGGACCGAACGGGTGCAGCCAGAGCGCCGGGATGCCGAACGTCAGGATCAGCATGAAGCCGAACATCAGCACCAGTTGGATCAGGGCCATCCGCCGCACGCGCCAGCCCAGCGCCGTCGCCAGGCCGATTGCGATCTCGAAATAGGCGGTGCCATAGAGCGCCAAGTTCGCCAGCGGTCCCGTGATGCCGACCTGCCGCAGCAGCTCGAAGCCCTCCGCCGTCGAGAAGAACGCGGACACGATGCCGGTGGCCAGCCAGACGAATGCAATCGACCAGCGCAACGGCAAGCGCAGGTTGGCGATCCGCGCGTGCCAGCGGTCGGCTTCGGTGAACGGTTTGCGGGCGATGCCGACCCCGAACGCAACCGGTGCGAAGCCGAAGCACTCGATGAACGGCCGGTTGTCGGCGACGTTGCCGCGCCGGAGCATTGATAGCTCGTCTCCGCTGATTGGTCCTCGGCCCAGGGCGTCGGTGCCGCGCGCCGTCAGCTCCATGACGGAGATGGGGATGTGCAACTTCCGCGTCCGCCGCTTGCCCAGCTTCATGGCCAGGACGTCCAGAATGCGGTCAAAGGTCATCGGCTCCGCGCCGCCGACATCCACGGCGACGCCGGCCAGCTCCTCGCGTTCGACGGCCAGGACCACGGCGCGCACCAGGTCATCCATGTGGATCGGCTGCAGCGGGTACTGGCCGTCACCCGGCACCGGTGCAATCGGCAAGGCGGCCAGGGACTCGAAGAACGTCATCGAATGGTCGCCCGGGCCATAGACCAGCGACGGACGCAGCACGACCCAGGGCACCTGGAGCGAAGCCAGGTGCCGATCGGCCGCGCGCTTGGACAGGTGATAGCGACTTTGGGCCGCGTCGTCGGCACCCAGGGCACTGATCTGGATGCACTTGCGCACGCCGGCTGCAAGCGCTGCATCGAACAGGACAATGGGGGCCCGCGTGTGGACCGAATCGAACGTGGCCGAGGAAGTTTCACGGATGATGCCGACCGCATTGATGACGACGTCATGCCCGGCGACGTGCTTGACATAATCGGCCGGCGCCGTGAACTCGCCTTCGACGATCTGCACGCTGGTCAATGCCAGCGAACGAAGCTGGGCCGCGCTGTTTCCGCGGGCCAGGCAGGTGACTTGATGGCCGCGATCCGACAGCGAACGCAGGATGTGCCCGCCGATGAAGCCGGTGGCTCCGGTCAGGAAAATTCGCACGGTCTGGGTACCCTAACCGACAGTCGCCCTCGCCAGTCACGCCGCCACAAGCTCTTCGTCAATTGCGGTCACGAGGGCTCGATCCGCCGAAACCGCCAAAAGTTTGCAAAAGGAAATTCCCTCGACTAGGATAAGCAGTGTATCATCAACCGTTAATGCGGCCCATGCCCACCTGTCGGGCCGTGCTCGCGAACCTGCACTTTGCAGCATTGTCGTTCGGACCTTATTTCACAGGGTCGCGCTGATGTCCGTGGACTCCCTCTCCACATTCGTGGATACCTTGATTACCAACCGGCTGCTCACGCCGGACCAGATGAACACGGTAACCAAGGAACTGCTGGGACGCATCCGCGATGCGCGCGCCCTGGCAAAGGAGTTGGTGCAGCGCGGCTGGCTGACGGTGTACCAGGTCAACCAGATCTTTCAGGGTCACGGCAAGGACCTGGTGCTCGGCGCCTATCGGCTGCTCGACGTGCTCGGCGAGGGCGGCATCGCCCAGGTCTTTCGCGCCTGGCACACCAAGAAGAACTGCATCGTCGCGCTCAAGTGCGTTCGCAAGGAACTGATGTCGCACCCCGAGGCGGTGCGCCAGTTCCAGCAAGAAACCAAGACCATCGCGCAGCTGCAGCATCCGAACATCGTTCAGACGCTGGAAGCCGACTGCATCGGCGGCACCCACTTCCTGGCGATGGAATTTATCGAGGGCATCGATCTGGGCAAGCTGGTGCGTCTGTCCGGCCCCTTGCCGATCGTTCAGGCCTGCGATTACATCCGGCAAGCGGCACTGGGACTCCAGCACGCGCACGAGCGTTGCCTGGTGCATCGGGACATCAAGCCGGCCAACCTGTTCCTGATCACGACCGGCAACCCACAGCTCGTGCCTGGCCAGCCGGCTCCATCGAGCGACCCCAAGCGTACCGCACAGCTGGGATCGGTCGTCAAGATCCTCGACTGGGGACTGGCGGACATGCGCGTGCCGGCCGCGGCAGGCAAGCAGGAAGCCGCCAACACCCTGATGCGCGAAGAGACTATCGGCACCGCCGATTACCTCGCGCCGGAACAGGCCATCGACGCCAGCAAGGTCGACATCCGTGCGGATATCTACAGCCTGGGCTGTTCGTTCTTCTACCTGCTGACCGGACAGCCGCCATTCCCGGGCGGGTCGCTGCTGCAGAAGCTGCTGAAGCATCGCGAAGCCCCCGTGCCGCCCGTTCAAGAAAAGCGTCCCGAGGTGCCGCCCGCGGTGCCCCAGATCTTGCTGAAGATGTTGGCCAAGAACCCCGATGAGCGCTATCGCACGCCGGCATCGGTGGCGGCGGCCCTGTCCAGCTTCAGCCGATCGTCGCGAGCCACCCTCGCGCCAGGGATGCCGCCTGGGTTTTCATCCGACAAGGGGCCAAGGGCTCCCGTGCTCTAATTCCCTCCCAGGCCCGACCATCCCGGTCGGGCTTGCTCGTTTCCGACCGACGAGGTTCCCATGCGATCGCTCCTCCCGGCTCTCGCCTTGTCGTTGCTGCTGGCCGCACCTGCTGCCGCGGACCCGCTACCCGACACCAAACCGCTGACGCTCGAAGGCGACCTGGCGGCCCAGATGGTGGCCGGCATCGACAAGTACCTGATGCGCGAGCTGGAAGAAGCTCATGAAAAACGCAAGGACCTGTGGAACCCGGATTACGCATCGCCCGACGCATACGAGAAATCGGTCGAGCCTAACCGCGCCCGGCTGCGCAAGGCCCTCGGCGTGGTCGATCCGCGAGTGCCGTTCATGGACCCGGAGTTCGTTGCCACCCTCAGCACTTCCCCGCTGGTCGGTGAGGGCGATGGCTACAAGGTCTACGCCGTGCGCTGGCCGGTGCTGGAAGGCGTCGATGCCGAGGGCTTGCTGCTGGAGCCCAAGGGCAAGCCGCGGGCCAACGTCATCGCCATTCCGGATGCCGACTGGACGCCGGAGATGCTCGTCGGCCTGGCGGCCGCCGTGCCAAAGGAATCGCAGTATGCTCGCCGGCTCGCCGAGAACGGCTGTCGCGTGCTGGTGCCGACGCTCATCGACCGCAAGGACACCTGGTCCGGCAACGAGAAGCTCGGCCGCATGACCAATCAACCGCATCGCGAGTTCATCTATCGCATGGCTTTCGAGATGGGCCGGCACGTGATCGGCTATGAAATCCAGAAGGTGCTCGCCGGCGTGGACTGGTTTGCCAAGGAAAAAGACCACGCACCGATCGGCGCCATCGGTCACGGCGAAGGCGGCCTACTCGCGTTCTACAGCGGTGCGCTGGACACGCGCATCGACACCACGCTGGTTGGCGGCTACTACGGGCCGCGCGAGCGTGTCTGGGAAGAGCCGATCTATCGCAACGTCTGGAACATAGTCCGGGAGTTCGGCGATGCCGAGGTGGCGGTGCATCTGTACTTGCCGCGTTTCATCGGCAAGGACCGAACGAAGCAGCAGCGTCACCTGCTGATCGAAGACAACGCCCGGGTCGAAGTCGCCGGTCCGCCGATGCCGCAAAAAGGCCGCGCCGGCGCCGCTCCCGGCCGCCTGTCGGCGCCGAACTTCAAGGCCAACCTGCGCGAGTACAATCGCATCGATGACATCTTCGGCCTGCGCAAGCACTCGATCGCCATCTTCGCCAGCGATCGCACCGAGCGCAGCGAAAAGCTCTACAGCGATCCGTGGATGCAGGAGCAGTTCCTCAAGCATCTGACGCGCACTGTCCATGACGACGATACCCGGCTTCGTGCCTCCGGTGCCGCCCCCAAGGATTCCCGTGGCGACTACGATTCCGCGCCACGGCAGAAGCGGCAGTTCGATCAGCTGGTGGCCTTCACGCAAAAGCTGATGCGCGATTCCGAGATGCGCCGGCAGGAGTTTGCCTGGTCAAAGCTCGATCCGAAGTCGTCCGAGAAGCGCGAAAAGGCAGCGGAAACGCTGCGCAACCACCTTTGGGAAGAGGTCATCGGCAAGCTGCCGGTGCCGACCGAGCCCGCCAATCCCCGCACGCGACAGATTTACGATGAACCCAAGTGGAAGGGCTACGAAGTTGTCCTCGACCTCTATCCGGACGTGTTCGCCTACGGCATCCTGCTCATTCCCAAGGACATCAAGGGGGGAGAGAAGCGCCCCGTGGTCGTCTGCCAGCACGGTCTGGAAGGCCGGCCCGTCGACGTGTGCAATCCAAAGGAAAAGACGCGGGCGTACAACTCGTACGGCGCCACCCTGGCCGATCGCGGCTATGTCGTCTTCGCGCCGCAGAACTGCTACATCGGCCGCGATAACTTTCGCGTCCTGCAGCGCAAAGCAAACCCGCTGAAATTATCGCTCTTCTCGTTCATCATTCGGCAGCACGAGCGAACGCTCGAGTGGCTGGCCGGGCTGCCGTTCGTCGATGGAGAGCGGATCGGCTTCTATGGCCTGTCCTACGGCGGCAAGACGGCGATGCGCGTGCCGGCCCTGTTGCCGCGTTACAAGCTGTCGATCTGCTCCGGCGACTTCAATGAATGGATCTGGAAGAATGCATCCGTCGATTTCCGCGGCAGCTACATGTTCACCGGCGAATACGAAATGCCGGAGTTCGACCTGGGCAACACCTTCAATTACGCAGAGATGGCCGCCCTGATTGCCCCGCGTCCGTTCATGGTGGAACGCGGCCACGACGACGGCGTCGGCATCGACGAGTGGGTGGCCTACGAGTTCGCCAAGGTGCAGCGCATGTACGTCAAGATGGGACTGCCGGACCGCACGACGATCGAATGGTTCAACGGCGGGCACGAGATCAACGGCAAGGGGACGTTCGAGTTCCTGGACCGGCACTTGAAGAAGTAGGGTCCGCTGTGCGGACCGAGCCATCCTCGTACCCAAGCTCCGGCTTGGGTACGCACGGCCGCGCAGCTCCCGCTTGGTGGAACAGAACGCAGCCAGTAGAGACACGGCCCTTAAAGTGGACGTCTGAGCGCTACACGGCGCGCCTCATGTAGCGGAACTCGCCAGAGTTCCGAACGGAATCCTGTCGCACGGAAGTCTGGCGACTTCCGCTAACACGGCACGCGACAGCCCGTTTTCAATTGATTCACAGGCTCTCTGCCTGGCGAATCTGCCACTTGCAGGATTAGAATCCCGAGTCCGCGCGGGACGCGAGGCAGAGCCGCGTCGGCGGTGCGTGACCGGGCAGAGCCGGGTCACGAGGTTCAGCCTCTGTAAGTTACTCCGCGATCAGTATTCGCCTGTAAAACTCCGTGTTTCAAGAATTGAAACGCACATGACGCTTGCTTCTCGTTAGGATTAGCCCAACATCCCACCCTGCCTAACGCCTCGCTCCAGGAGACGATCCATGCTCAACATCGGCGCCGGCATGTTCCAGAACGGCCACGGCATGAGCCGTCGTGCCCTGCTCCAGGTCGGCGGACTGGGTGTGCTTGGCCTCTCGGTGGCCGACTGGTGGCGCAGCCAGGAAGTGCAGGCGAACCCCTACGGTGGCGGTGCCGGCGGACGCGAACCGTCGTGCATCTTCATCTTCCTCAGCGGCGGGCCGAGCCACTTCGAGACGTTTGACCCCAAGCCGAATGCGCCGGTCAACATCCGCGGCCCGTACGACACGATCCCGACCAGCATGCCCGGCACCCAGATCAGCGAGCTGCTGCCGCAGATGGCCCGGCACATGAACCGGTGCACGCTGATCCGCTCCATGACCAGCAAGGCCGGCGACCATTCCGGCATGGCGATGCTGTCCGGGATGAGCGGACACAACGCTTCCTATGGTGCAGTGCTGTCGCGCCTCAAGGGATCGCCGAAATCAGGCATGCCGGGCTTCGTTCACGTCGGACCTTCGGGCTACTTGCCGGGTGCGGGCAACCTTGGCCCGGCTTACAACGCGGTACTGGTTGCCGACCCATCGGGCAAGCAGGCGCCGTTGCCGCAGTTCGGCCTGTCGGCGGATGTGTCGCCGGATCGCTTCAAACAGCGCGGCGAGTTGCTGGGCGCCATCGACAAGACCCGCGCCCAATGGCACGAGACCGACGTGGTCGGCAAGATGGACGTGAACTATCAGCGCGCCGTCGACATGCTCACTTCCGACAAGGTACGCAACGCCTTCGACCTCGCGAAGGAGAAGGAAGCGCTGCGCAGTCAGTACGGCGGCAGCGTGTTTGGCCAGTCCTGCCTGATGGCGCGGCGGTTGGTCGAAGCCGGCACGCGCTTCGTGCAGGTGAACTGGTACAGCGAACCCGCCTGGCACGGCTGGGACGTCCATGGCGCCGACTTGCCGGGCATCCAGCGCATGGAATCGCCTCTGTGTCCGCGGCTCGATCAGGGCTTGTCCACGTTGCTGGAGGACCTGAGCCAGCGCGGGCTGCTGTCCTCGACGCTCGTGGTGGTGACCGGCGAATTCGGACGCTCACCGCAGATCAACAAGTACGGCGGCCGCGACCACTGGCCGCAGTGCTTCTCCGTCCTCTTGGCCGGCGGCGGTGTGCGTTCGGGTGCCGTCATCGGCGCCAGCGATCGCCACGGCGGCTACCCGGTGGAACGGCCGGTCAGCGTGCCCGAACTGGCCGCCACCCTGTATCGCCTGTTGGGCGTCGATACCACGACCGACCCACGCGTCAAGCCGTTCATCGGCGACGCCACGCCGGTGAGTGAAGTGGTGTGATAAAACCAGGGGGAAGAAATGAACCACGGATCGCACGGATCACACGGATAGGGAATGCGGTGTTTCCAACAAAGCTCTTTTGATTTATCCGTGTTATCCGTGCGATCCGTGGTTCATTTCTTCCCCTGCCAGTGTTTCTGTTTGATCCGCGCAATCTGCGCACGCAGTCCGCGTGGCGCTAGCTCCGCGTTCCATTTCGAGGACTTGCGCATGCTTCGCCGCTTCACCTTGCTCGCAATTCTTCTCTCCACCAAGCCCCTCGCCGCCGAGCCTGTCGCCGAGCAGCCGAAGGTCAAGATCCTGATTGCCTTCGCCTCCTACCGCGAGCGGCCCAAGCATCCGAACATCTTCTTCTACGAGCATGATGGCGTCAGCCAGGGCAAGATTGTCGGGTCCGTCGCCACGCCGCGCGGCGTCGCCAGCGCGGAAGGCCATCCGTCGCTGAGCCACGATGGCCGGTTCTGCGCCTTCACGTTCGAACTGGAGAACCAGACCGGTCAGGTCCAGCTCTGGGATCGCAAGGAACAGAAACTGGCCGATGCGGGGACGATCAACGACTCGCCCAATGCCCAGATGGGACCGTCGCTCTCCGCCAACGGCAACCTGATCGCGTTCGCCGCGTGGAACCGTCCCAAGGCCGTCGGTCCCGGCTGGAACGTCTTCCTCTACGACCGTGAGGCCAAGAAGCACATTGACTTGCCGAACCTGAACACGGCCAACTTCAATGATCGCATGCCGAGTCTCAGCGGCGACGGACGCTTCATCGCTTTCGCGTCCAATCGCAAAGGCGGCGTCGGCCTGACCGATATCTATCTCTACGATCGCACCGAAGGCAAGCTGTTGCCGTTGCCGGAGCTGAACTCGAAGAACCTGGACATCGAGCCGTCGATCAGTGGCGATGGCAACCTGGTCGCTTTTGTCTCCGACCGTCCCGGAAGTGGCGGGCGCGACGTCTACCTGTTCGATCGCGCTGCCAAGAAGCTGCTGCCATTGCCGGGACTGAACTCGAATGCACAGGACCAATCGCCCGCACTGAGTCCGGATGGCCGCTTCATTGCGTTCGTCTCCGAACGCCTCGGCGGCGAGGGCGAGCGCGACATCTACCTCTACGACCGCCAGACGCAGAAGCTCTTGCCGACGCCCGGCTTGAATTCCAAGGCCGAAGACTTCGATCCGTGCGTGATCGTTCTCAAAGCGGAGTGAGAGGAGACGCTGTCATACGACCCCGGCAGTTCCTCAGGAGCGGCACCCGCTCCAGCCCGCCGTCAGGCACTTCGACGGCTGGCGATCAGGGCGCGGACTTCGTCGGCCAACTCGACCGGGACAGCGACCATCGTCACGCCCTCGGCGCCCAGCGCGGCCTCGATCTCGGCAGCCTGTTCATCCTCGGTCTGGCCCTCGTAGTGGGCGACGACGTCTCGGATCCGGGCGTCGTCCCACCCGGCGGGCAACTTTTGCGGCTCGCTCATCGGCCCCTCCTCCGGCGGCGGCGCCGGAACGCATGTTTGGCCTTCCCCCGGAGCTCGTAAGCTGTGAGCACGAAGACGCTCCGGGGGTCGTCGTCGGGCACGTAGATCACCTGGAGGTAGCGGCCCGCGATCGTCTGACCGAGCTTCATGCGGGAGTCGCGGGCGCCAGGCAGATCCTCGCCAGGGCCTCGAAGAACCTCCTCGACTTCGGCCTCGGTGATCCCGTGGCCGTGGATGTGAGGCTGCCCCGTGTCGGCATCCAAAAAATACCGGATGTCCATGTGCGATCTCGCTGACCGCCGCCAGTGTACCAGCTAACAGACATTGGGCCAATGTTCGTCGCACGGTTTTTTCGCGGTCGGCCCCCACCGCACCCGCCGTTTTCACGATTTTTCCCCCACGGCTGACTTGGCAGGGGGAAGCCTTGCGCTGGTAATCTCAGGCTGGTTTTTCCCCGGAGGTTTCCCATGCGCATCCACGCTGCCCAACCCTTGTTCGCCTGGGGGTGTCTCGACGACTGCCCCACCCTGGTTACCATCCGCGACTTCCTCGACACCCTCCCCGACCAGCCCTTGCTCGCCGGCCTCCGCGCCGCTCGTGGCCACGGCCGCGATGACTACCCCGTCGAACGGCTCTGGCGGGTCGTGCTGTTGACCATCGCCTTACGGCATACGTCCTTCAACGCCTGCCTGGCGGAACTGCACCGCAACCCGGCCCTGTGCCAGCTGCTGGACATCACCGCCGAGGACCAGATTCCCAACGGCTGGAATATCTCGCGCTTCCTCGACGTGCTCGGCACCGAACTGCATCGGACGGCCCTGCGCGCGGTCTTCGACCACCTGGCGCGGCGCCTGGGCCAGGCGGTCCCCGACCTTGGCCGACACACCGCCGGCGACGCCACGGCGCTGAACGCCCGCCCCAAGACCGACCCCAAGGCCGTGGCGACCGAGGCGGCGCAGGGCTGGCCCCAGCCCAGTGGCGGCCGCAAAGAATACAAGGATGACGAAGGCCGTGTCGAGAAAGTCGTCGAGTGGTTTGGTTACAAACTGCACCCTGCTGGTCGATGTCCGTCACGAGGTGGCTTTGGCCTATCACGTCACCGACACCAAGGCCGGCGACAATGAGCGCGTCGAAGCCCTCGTGGAGCAAGCGCAGGCCCATCTGCCCGAGGGCCGCCTGGAGACGCTGGCCTACGACAAGGCGGCCGACGATGAGAAAGTCCATGCGGCGCTGCACCGGCACGGCGTCAAACCCGTCATCCAGAATCGGACGTTGTGGCCCAAGGAAGGCGACCAGGAGAAGGTCCTGCCTGGCGGTCGTTATATATCCGTTGCACCTGGTCCATGATGAAGCGGGCACGGTTTATTGCTACGACACGGTCAGCGACCCGCCCGTGCGCCATCGGATGGCCTACCTCGGTTATGAGCACGATCGCGCGTGCGTGAAATATCGCTGCCCGGCGCGGCACGAGGGCTGGGATTGTCCCAGCGAGGAAAAATGCAACGGCCCGCGGGCCGCGGGCCTGTCGGCACGCATCCCCTGCGAGCTGGATCTGCGGCGCTTCCCACCGATTCCCCGAGCGACGAAGCAGTTCGAGCGGCTGTACAAGGGACGAACCGCCGTGGAGCGGGTCAACGTACGCTTGAAGATTTTTTGGGGAGCGGACGATGGCAACGTGACGGGCGCGCGACGGTTTCATGGTTTTGTGGGCGCAGTGCTGGTGGTGCAGTTGGCGTTCGCCACCTTGCTAGCGCAGGCTCCCCGCTGGGAAGGGACCTTGGGCACAACGCGGCTGGGTCCGATCGCGGAGGCCCTGCGGGAGGCTCGGACAGCGGAAGCTGCCTGAGACAGCGCATCCGGCTCTGCCCGCGCCCGCGCAGAGTTTGCGGGCAGGAGAAAAGGCACATCGCGAGCCGGGTCGGCGCGGTGCTCGCGCGCCGCGCCTCCCACAGATCCGGACGTGCCCAATATATATAAGGCATCCGGCTCCTCCGGTCACCATCTCGCTGCCGGACGAGGCACCCGGTGGCGCCGTCCTGCACCCGCTGTACTAACAGGTACTTCCGATGAGCATGATCCCATCTGGGGAGCCTGCTTTGCCAGTTCCGCGATCCGCTGTTGTCGCGTTGACACGAGATCGAGGTCCGATGCCCCCGCCATGTTTCCCTCCAGCGGTCGATGACCAGGTGCCCTCCTTCCCTTCACGGGCTCCCTCGGGAAGGTTCGCCCGCAAGCGATACCCACGTCGCGTCTTGTCCTTCGCTCCCTCCGGTTCAAGACGCACTTCCGGAGGGCCTGGGGCCTTTGGCTTCGGCGCTCCCGGACCGACTCATGGGATCACGCAGGAGACAGCAGACCTCCCAGGTTCCTGGGGAACCCTCGTGATGGTTTGCTTGGGGCTTTGACCCCGGTGGGACCGACATGCCAGGCCATACGGCACGCCGACGCGGCCTTCGGTGGGACAACGGCGAAGGCTCCCGACGAGAAAACTTTCGAGGCTCGATGTCCAGGCTTTCCCTCTGGCTGTCTACGCTTCGCCCCGCCGGTCGCCCGGACAGGACGCAAGACTCGCTTCCGGCTGCTGGCCAGCTCTACCGGGCGGGATTGGCACCCGCAGGGTTCCAACGGAAGGTTTCCGAGTTGTACTCGTTACATCTCATCCTCCTTCCCCAGGCTTCGCCTGGCGCAATGTCCCTTTTCTACCCCCATGCCAGCTTCGGTTCCGCAGAGCAGTGCAAAGCCCAACGCTCCTGCGACCTCGCCTCGGTCGAGCCCCTTGCGCTTGGCCGATTGCTCCTTCACCGGAGAGGCCCAGTCGGTCAGCCATTGGCCGCGCCCCTGTTCCTCGAAAGGAAGCCCGAACGGCTGCCATGAACGGCAACAACGAGCCAGGATGATCACCACGTTCGGCTTTATTCTCACAGTTCTTCTTGCCACGGCGAGCGCGCGGCGGCCCTCATTGGAAAGAGGACTGAACCTCTGGCTTGTTCAGCATTACCAGCGACCAAATGCCGATCGGTATGCCGCTGCACAGACACACGCACGCCCCGTACATCACTGCGATACTTCCCGCGACCGCCAGTGGATAGTTCCTCAACTGTAGGATGCGGATGGCGCCTAGAATACCCACCATGTCGGCGACCAGACCGCTGAGATAGAAGAGCACAACGACGACCATGGCAGAACTATCCGAGCTGGTGTTCTCAGTTTTCACAGCGGTAGACAGAATGCCAACGGTGCCGAATCCGTTATACAACACCCCTAGGGCTGCAATGATCAGCATGGATATAGCGGGTGCCGTGATCTTCTTGCGGGCGTGGTTGCGTTGAGGGTTCGGCAGCCCCTGTTGGGGCATTAGAGGCGGAGATGGCGCTGGCGGCCCCAACGACTGCGTGCCGGTCTGGGTAGACGGCGCCGGTGCGGAATCCGGGAACAGAACCTTAATTGAACCGGCGGTTATCCATTTCGCCATGCCATCTTTCCACAGCCAATCGGTCTGGAGGAGTTCGCGGCTCGCCGCCTGCCGCTGTATCTCGATGGACGAGAAAGGTCCTTGCTGTGGGCTTCCATTGCGGGACTTATACCAACCTTTCCCCGACGGGGACGCGGTGGATGAGGGTTTAGTCCGCTGACTCAAACGGCTTAGAGTTTCGGGGGCGACGACGCCGAGAGCGAGCGCCCACGATTCAACGGCCCAGCGTGCCAGGTCTTCGGCGATGCCGGCGTTGTTGTGCATCTTCTTGATCGCGCGGCTGACCAGCACTTCGGCCGGGACGCCGGCCCCGGTCTGGAGGTCGAAGACGATCCTTTCCTTGACAGCGGTGACCAGCAGACTGATTTCACGGCGGGCGTCACCGCACAGGTCACGCAAGAGTCCCTCACAGCGGCGCGGGTCGGCGGCGACCTCTTGGCCATATTGGGTGACGATCCGGGCCAACGTCTGACGGGCCACCTCGTTCATATCCCGCAACCCCATCTCATGCCCGCTAATTCGATCAATACGCGATCTCGCCCACTGTCTTGCCGAAGTTGATTTTAACGCCAGGTGCCAGCGGCACACTCCGGCCCGGCTCGATGTCCTTCATGGCCCCGTCCATTACGGTCATCGTCCACTTCTCGCCGGTAAGGTTCTTCAGACCCCACTGCGACGGATCCTTCGGGTGCCGGCTCACCTCAGCCGCAGGCTTCGAGAAATCGAACAACTTCTGCTCGTCGATATGATGCGGAAACAGTTTGGTATCGTGGTTCAGCATGGTCACGGTCCGGGCGATGCGGATGCGGAAGGGCAAGGCCATGGCCCCTTTGCACGACCAGCACGGAAGCTCCTTGCCGCCGGACGTCTTGATCGCGTCGGCATCGTAAAAGTTCTCGGCGGTGCAGCGTGGACAGTAGACGATGGAATCGCGCAGCCGGGTCATCGCTGTCTTCCACTCGTTCTCCGTTACTCGGCCATGTTTGGCGTCCTTCAACCCTGCGGTGAATGCCTTGATGAACAGGTCGCGGAGGAACTGCGGGTAGATCGGCCAGAAGTTGTTGACGACGGCGTGGTGGCGGTCCGGGCGGTTAGAGTCGTCCTTGGGGTCGAAAATGAACACTGCCTCGGCCCCGTACAGCACCTTTTTTGCCGGCACATCGAGCGCCTTGAACGCGCTCTCCTTTTTCCCCTCCAGCGGATGGTTGAGGGTGAACATCAGGAAGAGCAGCACGGCGAGCGAGTACTTGTCGGTCTCGATGCTGGGAAGGGCGGAGCCGGTGACAATTTCTGGGGCCATAAACCCCAGGGTGCCGGCAATCTCCGGTGTTTGACCGTTGACGATCACGTTGTCGTTGTCGCAGATGAGAACGTCGCCGGTCTGAGGGTCGAAGAAGACGTTGCCGTAACTGATATCACAGTAGCAGAGGCCGCGGGCATGTAGCTGCAAGTAGCAGTCGGCTAGTTGTAGTCCGGCGGAGGCAAGAGCGCGGAAAGTCGGCTCCGCCCGCCGCACCATCAAGTCGACGATGCCTTTGTACCGCGGTTCGCGCAAGCGTATCAGATAGCCATACCCAGGGGCGCCCCCCCGAGAGCACAACTCCATCGGCCACAAGAACTGGGGCGAAGGGCTGCCCTTGTCAACCAGTGCTTGCAGGGCCTGGAACTGTTTCGGCGTCGCGGTTTGGGCGAAGTACCATTTCAAGGCGTAGGGTTGACCCGACCAGGTTGCACGGTATACCTCGCCTTGGCCGCCTCCCCCGAGGAATTTGTCCACCCGGCACATGGTCCCGCTATTGGTGCGGATGTCCTGACCCGGTTTCAGCAGTTCGTTCATTCGCGTCTCCGCTTTCGCTTCTCCATCCTCGAAGCCGTCCGGCGTGCGGACTACTGTTTCTCGCTCCCTTTTCGTCGCGAGAACGGCCACCACCCGGCAGGCTTGTCGGCCTGCTCCGTCCTGAATTCAGCAAGCGGTATGGACGGCGATTGCGCCGGTGTGGAAGAGGCCGGCTGCGGACAGATGGCGTCAAGCCTGTAAATCAATCCGACCGTCACGTCGTCACCGCTTGCCGTCGCGGATGCCTCACTTAACCAGCCTTCCAGCTCTTGCTTGACGAAATCCGGGGTCTGTCGGCGCATCAAGTCAAGCAGGTCCGAGCCGACTTTGAGGAAATCGGCGTCCGTACGGAAGGCGTCCAACTCGGCGGCGGTGGGTGGGTTGGCTCGATGGTGTTCCTCGACGGCCTGGCGCCAGCGCCGCACAACCGCTTTCGGCAAGTCGATTTTGGCAGTCCGCTCCACCTCGGAAAGACTACAAGCCGCCACGAGCCGGTCCTGAAACTCGCGGAGCAACTCGGCGGCGATGCGGACGGCGAAACGCGCCCCCTGTTCGCTGCGAAAGCTCTTTTTGCTGCCGTGGCCGTCGGCGACGGCCAAGAGGACGCTGGCACCTCTCCTCTCGGAGGAGCCTTCCCAACGGTAGGCGTCCTGGTTGGGCACCCCCGAACGGCGGTGCGACGCACCCCGAACAGAGCGGCCGAACACTTCCCAGGTCACCTGGGGTCGGTCGGCGTGGTCGTCTAGCATGACGTCTTCCCTCGCCGCGGGTTGGTGCTCGTTATTTCACCACGGATCACTTGCAGAGGATGGCCCGAGCTGCGGCGGGGCCGGCATGGGAACATTGCTGCTGCTGTCCGGCTTGCCCTTGACCTGGCTGACCGGCATTGAAACTGCCTTCACTGCGGTGGTGGAGAGCCATTTGATCGACCTGACCAGTGCCTGGGGGTTGTCGACCTGTATCGGCTTGATCTCGGAGTTGCCGATGAACTTCTGGAGCGGTTCGTGGTCGGCGTCTTGACCGATGGCAATAGCCACGCGAACGGCCTTCTTGCCCCAGGGTTCAGCCATCAGTTTCTTCAAGCCAGCGCCAAAGTTGTCGGTCGGGATGCCGTCGGAAATCAACGCCAACACGGGCGGCAACGCCCGGTCGCCCATGACCTCCATTTTCAGCACCTGGGCGACCATCTCCAAGGCCTGCCCCATGTCCGTCACACCATCCGCCGCCACTTCGGTCCACGTGAAGCTGTTAATGTCGGTCGGCTGAGAGATGATCCACTGAGCGCCCGAGGCGAAGGTGATCGCACGCACGAGTAGCTGAGCAGTAGGGTTCTCGTTGGCGGCGTCCCTCATGGGGGTAATGGCTTCCCTGATGCCAAAGTTGACCGATTGGATTTTGTCGCCTTGCATCGAGCCGGAACAATCCACGAGCCAGATGAAGTGCAAGGGGCGCTTCGCCATTTCACCGCCGGGGCGTTTCGACGACATGGAAATCCACCTGAAAGAGTGCAAGTTTGAGATGCAGTTGGTTTCTCGGACCACTGCGGCATCGCGCAAGCAGAGATGCGCTACTCAGGGACTCCGGCCGACCAACTCGGTCACGTCACTTCGCAGTTCAGAATCTCGCAGTCGGGATAACGCTTGCGGAGCTTGTGTTCGGCCTCGTACTGATCCTTGGCCTCGATCACGATGTTGCCGACGATGCCGCCGCTCTTCGTCCGAATGCGGAACGCGAATCTCCGGTGCATGGCAATCCTCCGAGCTCCAAGTTGTATTGTCCTCAGCCTACTTGCATAATTCTGCAAGTCAAGTTCTTAATATGTGCCTCTTGCCTACCTCCCCGTTCGGGCGATGCTTCGTGGGGGGAAAGCATGGTCAGGCGCAAGAAAGGCCGCATAAAACATGAGGAATCAGTCCAGCTCTTTGCCGAGCGGCTGCGAGAATTGCGCCGGTCCGCAGGCAAAACCCAGCGAGACCTCGCGCGGGAGGCGCTGGTCACAGAGACCTACATCTCCCGGCTGGAGTCCGCCCAGGCTGCTCCTGGCATTGACCTCGTGGTTCGATTGGCGAGCGCGCTTAGTGCAACTATCGCAGACCTGCTCCCAACCGCGCCGCCTTCCGATCGATTGGAGATGTTTCAGGCACAGGCCAAGCGCCTGTTCGATACGGTTCTGAAGAGTCGTGATCAGTCGATCCTGTCGCTTCTCAACCAGTTCTTGGCGCTGCTCGCAGAGTCCGTAGAGAGAAACCGCTGACCAAGAGCCGGGCCAAGGAACTGGCGCGGCGCGGCATCGCGGTCAATGCCGTGGCAGCCGGCGTCATTCAGACGCCCAACGTCGGCGGTCCCTACCGGCAGACAAAATGGTAATCCGGTGGGCAAAATGGCAATCCGGCGGGCAAATGATGCTGAACCACCTAACATCCGGCTGAAGCCGGCAATGGGATTGCCGCTCCCGTTTCATCGTCCAGATTGATCACCCACCGCGTTCCACGCGTGCCATGTGATTCACGCGCACATCCACCGGTGGATGGGATGAGAAATAGCTGGTCAGCACCCACGCTTCGCCCGGCATCGTCTGCATGCGTGCGAGCAGACGTCGACCGGCACCGGCATCGTAGCCCGCGGCCAGCGTCAGGCGCACACCCAGGGCGTCGGCTTCCAG
Organism: Gemmataceae bacterium; assembly: GCA_019752375.1. Lineage (GTDB taxonomy): Bacteria > Planctomycetota > Planctomycetia > Gemmatales > Gemmataceae > JAIEMG01. The sequence continues at coordinate 20,858 of JAIEMG010000291.1, forward strand.
CTCCTGATCTTGCGAGTAACCCTGATTCAGCAGCGTCGCGGCCAGGTTGCGCACCGGCGCTCCCAGCACGCCGCCGATCGGCAAGCGCGTCACGCCGGTCTGGATCACCGAGCTGGCCATCAGCCGATGGATGGCGTGCCGTTTGATGACGTGTCCCATCTCGTGGCCCAGGACGAAGGCGATCTCATCGCGGTCCCAGCCGCAGAATTCCAGCAAGGGCCGCTGGATGAAGATGAAACCGCCGGGCAAAGCGAAGGCGTTCAGCTCGCGCGATTGCACCGCATAGAACCGGAAACGCCGTTGCCGATCCTTGACGCAGTTCGCCAATCGGCCGCCGACTTCATCCATGATCTGCGTCACCGCGGGGTCGGCGATGACCGGCGTCTGCTCGAGGAACCCCTTGGCGAGATCGACGCCGACGCGATACTCGGCCTGCGTCACCTCTGCCTCGGTGCCGGTGAGCGACGTGACGACCCAGTTGGCCTTCCGCACTTTCGGCCCGACCATTTGACCCAGCTTGTAGAAGAAACCGGCCATGACTACTTGCTCCGCTTGCTGCGCACGCTGTGCGGAAACAATCGTTCCTGCTCCAGGTTGCCCACGGCATCGAAGGGCATCGGTCCCAAGTCGCCAGCGATCTCCAGGTGCTTGTTGCCGCGGGCCTGCTCCAGCAAGGGCTGCGATACCCAGAGGTGTTCCAGCTCCAGCGTGTTGGGGATGATTGCCAGGCGCACCTTCTCGCGGCTCGGTTGCCAGCAGGTGGCGATGCCGGTGTCGATGCATTCGCGGTCGGTCGGGAAGGCGATCGGCAGCTTGGAACGCCACAGGAAGCACGCGGTCAGGTTGTTCATGCGGAACGGCACCGGATCGATGCCCTGGAGCAGGCGATCGGTGGTGAGGTCCGCGATACCGACGCCGGTGCCGTTGCCGTGGCTCTCCGGCGACAGGTCCAAACAGCAGATACGCGTGATGCGCGGAGCTGCCGGCTCCGGTTGGCCCTCCATCAACAGACGGCCGACGACGTTCGGGTCGATGCCCGCGCCCGAGTAGTTCTTGCCGATCTCGCCGATGATGAGCATGTCGAGCTCGTCGAAGGGCAGCCGGCCCATGATGGCCTTCGCCTCCTCCAGCAGCAGCGGTTCTTGCTGCATGAGATCGTCGCGATCGACGACCTGGAGCCGGGCTGTCTCCTCGCGGGCGTTTTCGAGCACTGCCAGGCCAGCGATGAACGGCGTCTTTTCCAGGACGACCTTGACGGTCTCGGGCATCATGTCGCGCAGACCGCGCACACCCCAGCGATGATGCTGCGAGGCGCCGTCGCGCTTGCCCAGGCCGATGACCAGCATCTTGACGATGCCGCTCTCGTAGGCGCTGCGGAAATCGGTGTGCAGCTTGACGCGCGAGATGGTGACGACGGCATCGGCTCCCAGCGCATTCTTGTCCCAGTAGACCGGCTCGCCCCAGCTATTGGTGCCGATGCGTTCCGCGGTCATGTCGGTGAGAACCGGCACGCGCAGGTTTTCCTCGCTGACGCCGTAACTGGCGAGCAGCTCGCGCTGGCCTTCCGCCGTGGCGCCGCCGTGGCTACCCATCGCCGCGACGACCGCGGGGCGGGCGCCGAGATCGCGCAAGACGTCCAGCGTCGCGCGGGTCATGGTCGCCACGTTGGCGATGCCGCGGCTGCCGACGGCGACCAGGACGCGATCGCCACGCTTCACGCGCTGCGCCAGCCGGGAAGTCTGCCATTGTCGGCGCACTTCAGCCGCGACGTCGGCAACAACCGGCTGAGGCAAAGTCTGGCGAAGGGGGGCGACAAGGGGAATATCCACGGCCACGAACCTCCGGTGGGGTGAGTCGCTCTGCACACCGGAGTATTCTACAACGACCACGGGCGGGTCGCGAGCCTCTGCCAATCATGCGAAGCACACGAGCCAGGGAGCAAGGAGCGCACGCGCCGCGTGAGTCCGATGCGCGAGCATCGTCCCGCGAGCCCGACGCGCGATTCCCTCGTACCCAAGCTCGGGCTTGGGAACGCACGGCCAAGAAGCTCCAGCTTCTCGGAACTCGACGCTACGCGGGCGGCGTCGAGTCGCGCAAGCCATGCACGGCGAGAAGCGGG
>JAIEMG010000375.1 GCA_019752375.1 Gemmataceae bacterium
CAATCCACACCTCTTCACTGCTCGTCAATGCCGCAATCTCGCGATCGGCAATCCACACCTCTTCACTGCTCGTCAATGCCGCAATCTCGCGATCGGCAATCCACACCTCTTCACTGCTCGTCAATGCCGCAATCTCGCGATCGGCAATCCACACCTCTTCACTGCTCGTCAATCGCTGAATCAAGACTCTTCCGGCGGAAATCGACCTTCAAACAGGAGGTTCTCCCGCAGCATTACCCGCGACGGTGCATTGATGTTCAAGACCTGCACCGTGACCTTGCCGGAAAAGGACTTGCCGATCAGTAGCGTGTGCTCCCAGGAGAAGTGTCGTCTCCAGCTCTGTTTTCGTGGATTGAACAGGCGATAGAGCTTGCCGCCGAAGAGTCCCGCCAGGTTCGGCCCCTTGGCCCAATTGCATTCGGCGCAGGCAAGACAAAGCAACTCCGGATCGTCCGTGCCGCCGTGCTGTTTGGCGACGACATGTTCGACGTGGAACGACAAGAAATCGGCGTCATTCTCGTGGAGCCGGCAGTACTCGCAGCGATGGCCTGCCCGCTCCCGGACAAAGGCCCGGAGGGTGGCGTTCATCATCCACCAGAGGATTGAGCGAGCCGCTGGCGCGCTTTGGACTTCAGGATGGCTACGAAGGTCCCGAAGGAAACGTAGTTGCTGTATTCGGCGCGTTCTTCCGGAGTGAGCAGCCCGTCGTTGCACCGCCCTGCCAGGTAGTCCACCCGCGCTTGCAGCTTCGCATCTGCCTTCAATGCCAGCAAGCGGCGTGCGGACTCTGGGTTCAGACAGTCGCCGAGTGGACCCACGAGCCGGTCGAGCGCGGGCGCAGTCTTTGTAGATTTCATGCTGTAGTTATACTCTTGGCAACACGGGAACCTCCGCCAATCTCTGACAGTACCACGTCGGTCGCCACGTTTAGTCTTGCGCCGTCGCGAGGTCTTGCGCCGTTATCTCACGATCGACAATCCAGACCTCGTCACTCTTCGGCAAGCGCTGGATCAAGCGTTGGCGGGCAGCCTCGGCCTCTTCCGGTGTGGCAAAGCGCAATTGCACTCTCTCCGGATTCCAGTGATAAAGGAGCGAGCCGCCCTCGTCCAGCATCGCCTGACGAACCGCTTCGGGAGTCATGGGGTCGCTTTTCCGCAAGGCCGTGATGATCTGGTACGGCAACATACCCGCGGCATGCGCCTCGGGGACCGTCAGTCCGCTGGCCAGGGCAATGCGCTCGCGGGACTCGGGTTCCTCTGCAGTCTCGTAGGCTCGCAAGATCGTCGCCGATCGTTGCTGCAACGGGATGCTATCCCAGGCGTCCCAGACAACGGTGACGGTCGCCTTCCCCGTGCGAAACGTATGCTCATAGATCACCGGCTGGCCGAAGTCGCGGCTGCTCTTCAGCTCGGCCGCCAACTTATCAGCGAGGTCCTTGTTCACATCCGCTGCCGGCCGGTCGGGGCCTAGCTTCTTACGCGGCATGTTTCCATCCTCACAACTCCGCAGCCGATATTACGGGTCGACGACGACCTGTCCTACAGGGCCGTCGAAAAGCACGCGCTGTTGATTGAGGACGTCGCGACCCACGATGCGTTCCAGGCCGGCGGAGATGGGCTGGATCAAGGCCGAGTAACGACGCCCATCAATTTCGACCTTGCTTCGATAGAACAACGCCGTCGTCGCGGCCCCGATCACACCGCCCGACATGCCCGTCAGGTATGGCGAGTTGAAGAGATCGATGGTCGCGCAATCGGTATCGGGAAGCACGGACACGTCCGCGCCAGTATCCAGGATGACGTCAGGATGTTGCTGGGAAAGCGTTTCGGCGTGATTCCAAAAGGTAGCGATGACGCGCGGGACGGCAAATGGCTGATACGACTGGTCGTAAGCGAACACCGCGCGGCGGACGCGGAAGACGACCGCATCCTCGGCCCCAACCAGGGCGATGTAAGGATGTCCGCCACAACCGGTCGTCCGGTCGATCACATCCATCAACCTGGGGCCGGAGGCGACAACCTGCCCCGCATCAATGGCCACCCACTGCCTGGAGTACTGGGCTAGCAACTGATCGCGCATGCTCAGATAAGCTTGTTCATTGGCCAGAAAGTCGGCGTGCAGTCGTTGCTGCTGGTCTTCAGGAAGGTTGGCGCTGTGGATCTGCAGCATGACGCTCCTCCGCCTATGGGCTGTGTTGCCAGCGGCCCAGGCGGTGCCAGTGTCCTGCACTGCCGTCTGGTGCCCAAGCAAAACCATTATAGCCATTGGCCGCGGTACGTGCTTCGCCGGTACTCTCTCACCGTTGCATCATGGACGACCGACTCTCCTCCACCCCCGACTCGCCCCGCGGCCGCAGGAAATAGCGGCTCACATAATCGCCGATGCCCTTGCCGCTCGCCAGGCCGTCGGCGTTGTCGAACTCCCAGTGGATGCCGCCGTAGATGCGGCTTTTGCCCGCCTCCGCGGCAGCCGCGGAGAAACGATCGAAGCTGCGCGTCACGCGCGGCAGGCCGTCGGATTGAATGCTCAATCGCAGTTCGTCGCTGCCGAAGAAGTTGGCCAGCACCGCAGCGCCTGCACCGCTGAACGTGCTGTGGCCGGATGTGTAGGTCGGAAACGGCGGCGTTACCAGCAGCGGCGACCAGTCGCGGTCCGGCGGCGTGTCGGGGTTGTCCACCAGGTCGGCCTGGCGGATGCCCTGGATCGGCCGCCAGAAGTTGAACTTGTACTTGCATTCCCAGCATGCGATGCCGGCGTCGGCCAGTGCGATGTTGAGCAGCGCGAACAAGCGAGCGTTCTCCGAGAATGAGGTGCCCTTCGTCCGTGCCGCGTTCTGAGCGATCTGGTTCCAGTGGCCCGGCGGCGTGGCAGTGCCGTCTCCGTCAGCCCAGAAGTAAGCAATCTCGGTTTGGTCGCTCGTTCGCTCCTTGCTGCGGGCGCCACCCAGGGCTTTCACTTCCAGGTAGCTGGCCGTGTACGCGCCGCTGGTCAAGGCCGGCGGCCCCGCGGGACGGAACCGGGCGCCATTGGGGAGAGCAAAGCAAGTACACGAGGGCCATTGCGGCAGCAGCGCCGGCTTGAAGCCCGGAGGCGTCGGCTCCCAGACGCCGGGACCGCCGCCGGCGTTGTAACGCACCTGGGTCGTCGCTCCGTCCTTGGCGCGCCAGGCGAGCAATTTCTCGCCGACGTACTGCCCCAGCGTGATGCCGTCGCGTTTGCCGCGGCCTTCCGGGATGGCGGCGAGGCAATCGTCCAGCGTCAGGTCGAAGTGATTGACTCGCTTCGGATAGAGTGTCACGAGCGTGCGATGCGCCGCGACCGCGGCAGCGGCCTGCGGCGACGTGCCCAGCGGCGGCGGCTCGACGCTGACGTAGTACGCATGATGCGTGCGATAGATGGCGTTGACGGCGTCGAACATCGCCGCATGAACGATCGCCAGGTTGCGAGCAGCCATCGGCGGTGCGGTGTTCTCCGCGCGGATCGCGTTCAGGGCCGTCTCGTTCCAGACCAACACGACATCCGGTTTCGCCGCCACGACGGGCGGCTGCAGCGTCGGCAGCGCCTGGCCCGGCGCCGTCACCATGGAGGAAAGTGCCGCTGTCAAGATCGCGCTGACCATGGTTGTGTCCTCTTGGCGTCTCTGTCGGCAGAACTTTCCGACCGATCCGAATCTGCACGGAACGAGCAACTTTCCTTATAAGCGACGCCAACCGCGCGAACCACGAGTTCGGGGCGCGGTTCGGCACGATTTCAGGCCATGCGGTTCAATCTGTGCCGGTCGTGCAAGCTTTGTCGGATTGGCCGAAGTTCCCGCCGCGGATCGAGGCCAGCCGTACAATGAGTCGCATGGATGACTTCACCGAACTCAAGCGCGACGCGCTGGCGCGCCATCTGCGAAAGCATATCCAGGGGGAAGTGCGTTTCGACGCCCCGTCGCGCCATCTCTACAGCACCGATGCCAGCATCTATCAGATCGAGCCGCTCGGCGTCGTCATTCCGCGCAGTATCGAAGACCTGACCACCATCGTCCTGGTCGCGGGCGAGATGCGCATTCCGATCACGGCACGCGGCGGCGGCACCAGCCTGTCGGGGCAGTCGATCGGGCCCGGCATCGTGGTCGATTGCAGCAAGTACCTGCATGCCATCCTCGACCTCGATCCCGTGGCCAAGGTGGCGCGAGTGCAGCCCGGCGTGGTGCTCGATCAACTCAATCGTGCCGCGGCACCGCACCGCCTTCAGTTCGGTCCCGAAGTGGCCACGTCCAGCCGGGCTAACCTCGGCGGCATGATCGGCAACAACAGTGCCGGGGCCCGCTCGATCATCTACGGCAAGACGATCGACCACGTGCGCCGATTGCATGTCGTGCTCTCCGATGGTAGCCGTGCAAACTTCGGGCCACTGAGCGCCGCGGACTGGGAATGTCGAGCAACGCGGAAGAACCTGGAAGGCGCCATCTACCGCGGGGTGCGGCAAATCGTCGCTGCCAGCTCGGTCGAGATTCAGAAGCGGTTCCCGAAGATCTTGCGCCGTGTCAGCGGCTACAACCTCGACGTCATGTCCAGTGCCGAAACTGCGTCCAAGGGGCTGCATCAACTGGTGATCGGCAGCGAGGGCACGCTGGCGTTCATCGCGGAGGCCGAGCTCGCCCTGATCCCACGGCCGCGCGTGCGCGGCTTGCTGGTCCCGCATTTCGAGTCGCTCGCAGCCGCCATGGATGCCCTGGCCGTCTGCCTGGAGTTTCAGCCGTCCGCGGTCGAATTGCTCGATCAGATGCTGATCGACCTGGCTCGCGACAACCTGTCGCTCAAGGACCACATGGCCGCGGTGCGCGGTCGGCCGGCGGCACTGTTGATGGTCGAATTCTCCAGCGACGACAATGCAGAGGTAACGGATCGTCTGGAACGTCTCGAACAGCGTCTGCAAGGCGTCAACGGCGTGCAGGCCGTCGTGCGGGCGGTGGACCCGGAGGTGCGCGACCCGCTGTGGAACCTGCGCCGAGCCGCGATGCCGTTGCTCTACGGCATGCCGGGCGACCGCAAACCGGTGACGTTCGTCGAAGACACGGCCGTTGCTCCGGCGCGGCTGCCGGAGTTTGTTGGACGCTTCCGCGAACTGCTCCGCCGGCATGGCACCGACGGGGCTTTCTACGGCCACGCCAGCGTCGGCTGCCTGCACATCCGGCCCGTGCTGAACCTCAAGGACCAGGTCGAAGTGGCGCGGATGCGCCGCATCACCGAAGAAGTGACGGACCTGGTACTGGAGTTTGGCGGTTCCCTCAGCGGCGAGCACGGGGATGGCCTGGTCCGCAGCGAGTGGAACAAGAAGATGTTCGGCCCCGTCGTCTACGAGGCGTTTCGCCAGGTGAAACACGCCTTCGACCCGCATAACCTGCTCAATCCGGGCAAGGTCGTCGATGCGCCGCGCATGACCGAAAACCTCCGTTATGGTCCCGAGTATCATCCCCGGGAGCCGTCCACGCTCTTCGACTATTCCCGCCAGGAAGGGTTCCTCCGTTCCATCGAGTTGTGCAACGGCTCCGGCGTTTGTCGCAAGCAGCAGGGTGGGACGATGTGCCCTTCGTTCCGCGCCACGCTGGACGAGAAGGACAGCACGCGCGGCCGGGCCAATGCGTTACGACTGGCGCTGGCGGGTGAGGAGCCGATCAAGGCATTGCGCAGCCGCTGGGTCTACGATATCCTCGACTTATGCTTGATGTGCAAGGCGTGCAAAAGCGAGTGCCCCAGCAACGTGGACATGGCGAAGTTGAAGGCGGAGTTCCTCCAGGCGTACTACGCGGGCCGATTGCGGCCGCCGGGCCAGACGATGATGGCCCGCGTCCACCTGCTCAACCGTCTGGGAGCGCCCGCGGCGCCGCTTGTCAACTGGATGCAGGAGAACCGCCTCGTCCGCTGGCTCATGGAGAAGGCGACAGGGATCGATCGCCGTCGTTCCATGCCGCGGCTGCATGCCGATCACTTCCGGCGCTGGTTTGCCCGGCACCGTCCCGAATCCGGCGCCGGGCTGCGCGGCCGGGTGCTTCTCCTGGACGACTGCTTCAGCACCTACAACGAGCCGGAGATCGGCCAGGCCGCCGTCGCGGTGCTCGAGCATGCCGGCTATCGCGTCGAGCTGGCCGACCTCGTCTGCTGCGGCCGGCCCATGATCAGCAAGGGTTTCCTCAAGCCGGCGCGCGAGCTGATTCAGAGCCAGGTGCTGGGCCTGGCCCGACGCGTGGCCGACGGCACGCCGCTGATCGGCCTGGAACCGAGCTGCCTGCTGACGCTCGCCGACGAGTGGCCCGAGCTGGTGCCAAGTGCGGAAACGAAGCGGATTGCCGCGGCCGCCGACCTGGCCGATGGCTGGCTGGCGAAGCAGGTACGCGACGGCCGCTGCGAGCTGAATCTGCGTCCTCAGGCGCGCAAGTGCGTGGTCCACGGCCACTGCCATCAGAAGGCGCTGCGCGGCGTGCAGGGAACGGCGTCTGCACTGCGACTGGTACCGGGCCTCGATGTGAAGGTGCTCGACACCGGCTGCTGCGGCATGGCGGGTTCGTTCGGCTTCGAGAAGGAGCACTACGACCTGAGCGTGAAGATCGCCGAGTTGTCGGTGCTTCCGGCATTGCGAGCGGAACCCGAGGCAATCGTAGTCGCGCCGGGAACCTCGTGTCGACACCAGATCAAGGACCTCGCCAACCGCCGGGCCAGACATCCGCTGGAAGTGATTGCGGGCAACCTCGCCCCGCGGGAATGACGAATGACGAAATCCGAATGACGAATCGATGAGCAATGACGAAGCTCCAACGATGGGGAGCGGCGTCTCGACCATTGGTCATTGGGGATAGGTCGGCAACAGGCGACTACATATGTCGTGGCACGGGCATTTCTGTCCGTGCAATCGCCAAACTGCACGGACAGTTCGTGCCACGGAGGTGATCGCTTAAGGAGCCGCGTAACAATAAGTTGAACAATTGCACGTAGGACGGATTTCCAATCCGTCCAGAGAAAACCGGACGGATTGGAAATCCGTCCTACAGGAATTGCACAAGTTATTCTTGCGCGGATCCTAAGTGATTGGCATGATTGGTTATTGATTCGTCATTTTTCCCAGCACCCTTCTCGTGCTTGGTGATCTTCTCGACGCGTCGCGCGTGTCGGCCGCCTTCGAAATCGGTGGCCAGCCAGATGACCACCATGCGCTCGATCAACTCCTCGCCCAGCAGGTCGGCGGACAGGCACAGGACGTTGGCATCGTTGTGCCGGCGGCTCATCTCGGCGGTGACGCTGTCGTGACAGGGGGCCGCACGGACGCCGCTCACTTTGTTGGCGGCGATCGCCATGCCGATGCCGGTGCCGCAAATCAGGATGCCGCGGTCCGCCTGCCCGGTGCTGATGGCATGCGCGACTTGAAAGGCGAAATCGGGGTAATCGACGCTGTCGCGGCTGTCGGGGCCGAGGTCGCTGACGGGGTGTCCCAGTTTTTGCAGCAGGGTGACGATGCGCCGCTTCACCTCGAAGCCGCGATGGTCGCTGGCGACGGCAATCTTCATGCTCAGCGCAGCTCCGGAAGGAGCTTTTCCAGATGCTGAAGGATTTGGCGGGCACACTGGCGATAGACCTCCTGGTCCCGGCCGATCGGATCGGACACGTCGCCACTTTCGCACAACAGTCGTGGGCGTGGGCCATGCTTGCCGAAGCGCTCGAGCACCGCCGCCGCGTGGCCGCGCGTCATCGTGATGAGATAATCGGCCTGGACGACCAAGTCGGGGCTCAACGGCCGGCTGGCATGCCCGTTCAGCTCCGCACCCAGTTCCTTGACCGCCTCGACGGCTTCCGGCGCTGCCCGGTCGCCCGGTACGGCGGATACACCGGCCGACAGCACCAAAAAGCCCCGTCGCGGCAACTCTTCGAGCGTACAACCCAGCCGCTCCGCCAGCAGCTTGCCGCACAACGCCTCTGCCATCGGACTGCGGCACGTGTTGCCCGTGCAGACGAACAAGATCAGGCAAGTGGTCTGCTGGCCGATCTCCTGGGCGGAAACCGCGCCCTCCCGAACGAGGGTCCAACGGTCGCCTTCGACCTTTACGACGGACGGGGCCGTGCTGTCACGACTGGGGCCGCCATCCACAACCAGGGCCACTTGATCGCCGACGGACTGGGCGACCTGTTCGGCCGTTTCGGCCGCGTCGATGCCGATCCGGCTCAGCACAACCGGGTCCGGCATCATCCGCAGCACCTGCCACAATGCGTCATGCCCTGGAACCCGCAGGCTGACGACGCCGTCCGGACAGACGAGCTGTCGAACGGCATCCGGCAACCGGCTCGCCAGGCCTTGGGCAACGCCGTCGCCAAAAATCAGTGTGACCGGTCCCGGCCAGCAGCGGCGCGTGAGACGCCGGCCAAGCTGGCTGATGTGGGGCGCCCAGTCAAGGGCCTGCGCCCCACTGGACAGCGCCAGGGCAAGCACCGGTTCCCCGTTCGCCGCTCCGTGCAGCTGCCGAAGGCGTTCGACCGCGTCGGGACACAGAACGCTGGCGGCCACTTCGTAACGCGTGTCCGTCGGGAAAGCGACCAGGGCGCCTCGACGCAGGGCCTCGCTGGCACGCTGGAGCACCGCACGCGGATCGGCAGCGCTTTGCCAGTCAAGCACTTCGGGCATGGCCACTCCATCGGACGTGCGGAGCTGTGAAACCTGTACTGTATCGGGCTGAAGGAAGGCCGGCAAGGCAAGTCACCCGCCGGCGATGGCGGGCACGAAGTGAACTTCACAATGTTCGCCCACCGCTTCGGACAGACCGCGCCGCACCAGCACTGCGTCCACGGCGACCGCGATCCCTGAGCGCAGACTGTCGCCATCGCACAAACGAGCACGAACGCCCGGATGAGCTTGTTCCAGCGATGCGATGACTTCTCGCACCGTGGCGCCGGTCACCGACACGGTTTCGCGTCCGCCGGTCAGGTCGCGCAGCAGGGAAGGGATCCACACGGTGGGCATGGTGTCACTTCTGCTTGGCCAGCAGGACCTTCAACACGCGCGGCGGCGACATGGGCAGCTCCTGCATGCGTACGCCGATGGCACGGAAGATCGCATTGGCGATCGCGGCGGGTGGCGGCACGATCGGTACCTCGCCGACGCCGCGGACGCCATAGGGATGGCCCGGGTTCGGCACTTCGACGATCAGCGTCTCGATCATTGGCAGGTCCAGGCTGGTCGGCATGCGGTAGTCGAGGAAGCTGGCGTTGGTCATCTCGCCCTTGGCGTTGTAGACGTACTCCTCGTTCAGCGCCCAGCCAATGCCTTGCACGGCACCACCCTGCATCTGGCCTTCGACGTAGCTGGGATGGATGGCACGGCCCACGTCCTGCACGGCCGTATAGCGCAGGACCGTCACCTTGCCGGTCTCGACGTCCACCTCCACGTCGGCAATGTGCGTGGCGAAACCGCCGCCGACGGCCTGCGGATCGACGCTGGCCCGGCCGACGATGGTGCCGCCCGACGCGTGCAACTTGCCGGCCAGCTCCGCGAAGGTGAACCGCTTGGCCCGGTCGGTCTTGCTCTGAATAATGCCGCCTTCGTAGGCGACGTCCTCCGGCTTCGTCTCCCAGATCTGGGCGGCGCGGGCGATCATTTGTCGTTTGATGTCCTGGGCTGCCTCATACGCCGCCCAGCCGGTGGCAAAGGTGACGCGACTGCCGCCGGTTACGTCGGTGTAGCCGACCATGTCGGTATCGCCGACGACGGGCCGCACGTCCTCGGCGCGGATGCCCAGCGCTTCGGCCAGCTGCATGGCGATGCCGGTGCGACTGCCGCCGATATCTGTGGAACCTTCGACCAGGCTGACGCTGCCGTCGGCATTGACGCTGGCACTGGCGCTGGACTTGAGCCCGCAATTGAACCAGAAGCCCGACGCAACGCCGCGGCCACGATGCTTGCCCGGCAGCGTGGAGCTGTAATGATCCGACTTACGCGCGGCCTGCACCGTCTCGATCATGCCGACGCGCGGATAGACCGGACCGTCGGCGCGGCGCGTGCCTTCCTTCGCACCGTTGGCGATGCGGAAGTCGAGCGGGTCGAGCTTCAGCTTCTCGCAGATCTCATCGACGACCGTCTCCGACGCAAAGGCCGCGTTGGTCGCTCCCGGAGCGCGATAGGCTGAAGTCGCCGGCTTGTTGACGACCACGTCAAAGGCGTCGATGAGGACGTTGGGAATGTCGTAGCAGGCGAAGATGCACATGGCGCCGGGACCGACGGGCGATCCGGGAAAAGCGCCGGCTTCGTAAGCGAGATACGCATAGCCCGCGGTGATGCGGCCGTTCTTGTCGGCGCCCATCTTGACCTTGATGTACGACCCCGGCGTCGGTCCAGTGCCTTCGAAGACGTCGGCACGGCTCATGGTCAGCTTGACCGGCTTGCCGGATTTCTTCGCCAGGACCGCGGCCACCGGTTCGAGATAGACGCGAATCTTACCGCCAAAGCCGCCGCCAATCTCCATCGGCACGACCTTGATGCGTGACACCGGCAGCCCCAGCAACTCGGCACACTGGGCACGGACGCTGAACGCGCCCTGCGTGCTGCACCAGATGGTCACAGTGCCGTCGGCATTCCAGATCGCGGTGGCGTTGTGCGGCTCGATGTAGCCCTGATGCACCGTTGCCGTGGTGAATTCGCGCTCGACGACGACGGCTGCGTCCTTGAAGCCCTTCTCCACGTCGCCGAGCTTGAACTGGAAATGCTTGGCGACGTTGGACACCTTGCCCGTCGGCTTGCCGAGCGATTCGGTGATGAGGTCGTCGTGCAGCTTGGGTGCCGAGTCCTGCATCGCTTCGCGTACGTCCAGGACCGACGACAACGGATCGTATTCGACCTGGATGAGCTTGAGCGCCTCTTCGGCAATATGCGCCGTCGTGGCAGCGACGGCAGCGACGGCCTGCCCCTTGTAAAGGACCTTGCCGCGCGCCAGGCAATTACTGCTCAGGTGCGAGAGGTTGATCGCCCCTTCGCCCAGTTCGGCGATGCGATTGCTGGCCTCAGGCAGGTCGGCCGACGTGGCGACCGCTTCGACTCCGGGCAGCGCCAGGGCGCGCGAGGCGTCGATCTTCACGATGCGGCCATGCGCAATCGGGCTGCGCAGGACTCGGCCATGCAGCAGGCCGGCCATTTGAAGATCAGCGCCGTACAGCGCGCGTCCGGTGACCTTATCGACGCCGTCGTGGCGGATGGGACGCGTGCCGATCACTTGAAAGCCGGTGGTTGGGGTACTCATGGAAGCTCTCGTTCGTCAGTGAAGATCGATCTGGCTGTTTCGGAAATCGATGGTCAGAACGTGTCCTTGGAAGAAGTCCAGGCCGAGGAGGCCGTCAACATTGGCATCGGCTGGCAGCGTGTGGGCAAGCACCGGAAAGTTGCTGCGCGATTGCCCAAGGGCCGTCAACCGAGCCACCACAATCTGAGGGACGGACACGATGCCGATTGCCGTTGTGATCTGGAACCGTGTGGTTGCAAGCGCCGGATCGTAGCCTGCCAGCAGCAAGTGGGCAATGTTGAGCATCGTCATGCTGGCGCCGGTGTCCAGAGAGACTTGAAGTGCCACCGCGTAGCTCGGGCCTTGCAGCACGGACGGTACAACAATTGCGCCCTGGTCGGGCTGAAAGCTCACGCTCATAGTGCGTAGCCCGTACCGGGTTGCAGTTTCTTGGTACAGATAAAGGCGCAAAATTTGGGGCGCAGTTCGAGGGCCTTGCGATAGACTTCGTCGCGGTCCGGGCTGTGATGGAGCAATCGGCCACTCTGCACGCGCTGCTGTTCGTCAACCTGGGGGTCGTCGAGCAGGATCCACTCTGATGGAAACTGGGCCTCGATCTCGGCAATGGTCATGATGTCGTTCATGTTCGCAAGCCTTTGGACAAGCTAGGCCTCTGGAAATGGACGGCACCGGGAGATTCAGCTCTTTGGTGGCTCCGACCCCTCGTCCGTGGGGTAAATCTGCTCGAATGCCTGATCCTGGCGCAACTCGTACTCGTCATCGCGGCGCTTCTCTTCGAGGCACTCGATGTAATCGCCGTGGACTGCCGGGTGCAGCCTGGTTGCGAAGGATTCATCCAGGTTCTGGGCGCGAATCAAGTTGACCACGTCCGCGAAGTCCTGGTAGCGTCGCGCCGCAAGCTTCAATTGGACGAGCGTCGTCAGCGTGACGACACGGCGATTCTCGATCCGCTCGCTGACGTCCGCCGGGTCCGGGTAGGCGATCGGTCCTGGTTTGCCGGAACCGGGGAACAAGCCGGTGACCAGAAAATCAACGTGCACGCCGTTGTTTCGGTCCACGAAGCGCCTTGGATGACGTGGCACGCGATCAAAGTCCGGGCCGACGTACAGGCGTGCGAAGGCAGTAAGCCCCTCACCGGTGACCAGAAAGTCCACGTCCCCGGTGGTGCGTTTGTGCCCGTGCGCATTGACGGCCATGCCGCCAACAATGGCGTAGGGAATGTTCGCTTCCTCCAGCTTCTCCGCAACGCGTTGCATCGTCTGATGGACGCGGTCAGTGCCCTGGAAGAACATATCGATTTCTCTGAGTCGCTCATCAAAGCTGAACGACCGGGCAAGCGCGGGGTGCAGAGCCATGGGTGCCCCTTTCCTTCCCCTATGATAAGCCTGCGCGGCCTGCCTTGCCAGGGTCGGAGCGAGCTTGCCGACGCATCACGCAGCCATTGGCAGCGGTGCGGACGCGACGACGGGCGCCTTTTGTGGTCGACAGCGCTCGGCCACAGCCAGGCAGGCCATGCCGGCAAGCACGCACCAGACGCCGTAAGGAATGACGAGTGCCGCCAGCAATCGGCCGCCGCCGTCGGGCAGTGCCGAGAGGTGCTTGACCGTCTCCAGCCGCAGGTACAGCACTGCCAGGATCGCGAGCGACGAACCGGCGTACAAGCGGCGTGCCAAGCCTTCGGTGGTGCATACGCGGCCGACGCCGTAAACCAGCGGAATGACCAGCAACGGCAAGTCGTACAGGCGATGGTAGAGGAACAGCGCGGCGTAGAAGGCGACCAGCGAACAGGCCGCGGCGCGCGGCAGCGCGTTCGGCCCCAGCACGCGCCAGGCGACCCAGGCGCCCAGTGCGAGAAGGATGGCGTACTGCGTCACGCGAACGGTAGTCCGGTCGCCAACGCCGGCGAAGTGCAAGGCGCGATCGAGGCCGATCAGGTCGGCGTTGATCGGATGGACGTAGTTGTTCATGCCACCCGGATTCGACATGTGATTGATGTTGGCCAGGCACTCGCCCAGGCGCGTCGGCAGTTCGCCAATGGGCGTGGCGAGCAGCGTCAAGGCAGCCGCGACCACGATCAAGCCCAGCCAAGCCTTGCGATCGGTGCGACGGTGAAAGAGCAGTAGGAACGGAAGCATGGTGGCGGGCTTGATCGTCGCCACCGCCAGCGCCGTCCCTGCGAGCCACGGCCAGCGGCGTTGTGCAATCAGCGCCAGCAGCAATGCGAGCGTCACCAGGACAGACACTTGGCCAACGTCCATGCCGTAACGACAGGACACGGATAGTGCCAAGGTTGCCGTCAGCAAACCCAGTACGTGCAGGGGCAGGCGCCACTCATCATCAGAGCTGCGCAGCGCTGCCTGGGCCAGCACGAGCAGCACGGCGAGCGCGAGCACGTTGAACACGGCCGAAACCGTCACGGCCTCTTCAAATGACAGTCGGGCGAGCAGACCGTAGAGCGGCAGCGCGGTCGGCGGGTTGAGGCAGGTGACGTTGCGATAGGGATCCTCGCCATCGCGCACATCACAGCCGGCAGTGTAGAAGTGCTTCGTATCGCAGCCGCCCGGCGGATGGGCGCACTGGTCGAGGACGAAGATGCCGAAGCCCGCGAATGTCATCACCCAGGCCCAGCGTGCGTTGATGCGGCCGCGCCAGAGGAGGACCGCAACGGCGCCGCACGTCGCGAACTGGACGACATGCAGCGCCACCTTGACCAGAAGAACGGGGGCCGCGATTTCAGTCCATGACATGGCCAGGGAGACCTCCTGTCTCCGGAAGAAAGCGGGAATGCCTGATCCCGTTACTCTCAGACACTCGCGGGGACAAGCGACGCGGTGTCCAGCACGGCGCGAATGATCTTGTCGTAGCCGGTGCAACGGCACAGATTGCCGGCCAGCCAGTGGCGCACGTCATGCTCGGTTGGATTGGGGTTCTTCTCCAGCAGTGCCTTGGCTGCCATGAGGAAACCCGGCGTGCAGATGCCGCACTGTAGTGCCGCGTTTTCCAGGAACTTCTGCTGAAGCGGATGCAGACCCTGGGCCGTCGCCAGCCCCTCGATGGTGGTGACCTTGCGTCCTTGCACTTCGACGCCCAGCACCAGGCACGAGTTGACCAGCCGGCCATCCAGCATCACATTACACGCACCGCAATTGCCGTTATTGCAACCTTCCTTCGATCCGGTCAACCTCAACTCGTCGCGCAGCACTTCCAGGAGGCTCTGCCGCGGCTCGCAGAGGAACTCGGTCGGCTTGCCATTCAGCGTTGCAGTGACGTGAGCTTTCTTCGTCACGGATCAATTCTCCTTGGCGCGAGCGAATGCCCCCCGCAGGGCGCGGCGGGTCAAAACACCCACGAGATGCCTACGGTACTCCGCCTCGCCGCGCATGTCGCTGATCGGCCGAGCCGCTGCTTGCGCCAGTGCCGCCGCCTTGTCGATCAGTGCGTCGGTCACAGGACCGTCCACCAGCGCGGCGCCTGCCTCCGGCACCAGCAACGGGGTCGGTGCCACCGCAGCCAGGGCGACGCGGGCGGCAATGCAGCGCGCTTTGCCGGCATCAAGCGTCACGGCAACGCCGCTGCCGACCACGGCAATGTCCATCTCATTGCGCGGAATGAAACGCAAGTAGTGTGCGCCAGAATGAGGCTTCGGCGGCGGCAGCTTCAGGCTGACCAGGAACTCCCCATTGCCCAGTGCCGTCCGGCCCGGTGCGGTACAGAACTTCTCGACCGGCAGTTCGCGCGTGCCTTGTGGTCCGGCAATGACGCAGACGGCTTCATAGGCAATCAGTGCCGGAATCGTGTCCGCGGCCGGTGAGGCGTTGCACAGGTTGCCGCCCACGCTGGCCCGGCTCTGAATCTGGATGCCGCCGACCAGGGAGACCGCGTCGATCAGCCCAGGGTAAGCTCGCGCGATGGTCGCGTTTTCGTAGATGCGATAACACGGCGTCGAGGCACCCAGGCGCAAACCCTGCGTGGGATCGTAGACTAGCTCGTTGACTTCGGGAATGGACTTCACGTCCACGAGCAGGTCGAGATCGCGACGACCTTCGCGTACTTGAACGATGATGTCGGTGCCGCCGGCAAGGATGCGAGCACGGTCCCCCTTCTCGGCCAGGAGAGCGGCGGCCTCGGCGATGGTCTTCGGGGCGGCGTAGTCGAAAGTGGTCAAAGTGCGACACCTCAAGACGACAAGGATATCTCGTTCCCATTTTCGTCCAAGAGAATTGCTCGTGCAAACCAAGCGTCGGGGAGCGCGTAAGCCCCTTCTGGAACGAGGCCATCGGAAACGCACGACTTGCCTTGCTGGCTGAGTAGGACTTTCTGCCCGCATCCGGGACATGGGCCAAACAATCCTGGGCCATTCTCCCATGCGATGATGCCGTCCCGGTAGGGCTGCGAGCCTTGTAACTCTAGCCGAAAGTCAATGAACCACACCTGGAAGTTGCACCCCAGCCATGGACACAGCAGAACTTCGAAACGCGCGTGTGGCATGCGGCGAACCGATGAGGGAGCGTCATTCGGAGGTTCTGGGAGCAACGATAGCTCTCTCGAACCAATCATCCGGAAGCAGTGCCTCGGCGTAAGCGGCGGAATCCGTGACGGCACGTTTCGTCGAACAGCCAAACTGAACGTACTGTCCGCAACCTGGGCAGCGACCAACCAGGCCGTCTCCCTGCCACCAGGCGACCATCCAATCCTCCACCCGCGCAGGTTCCCCTTGCTGATCGAGCCGAAAATCGATGCCGCCCATGACCCTGCCACAGCCTGACCATGGACAGACACGTTGCTCAGGCGGATACACAATGATCGCTTGGCCGCGGTGTTCGTAAGCAATCCGCCGCCACTCTGCAATCCGCCGCGCCACCTCCTCCGGCGGAACCGGCGGATTGACCACGCTCCTGGTCCGGTTCATGGCTTTGCCTCACTTGAGTCCCAGGGAAACACTAGCGCCTGCTCAAGAATCCCGCAGCTTCATGCTGACGAACTTGGTCTCCAGATACGCTTCCAGCCCTTCGTGGCCGCACTCGCGGCCCATGCCGCTTTCCTTCATGCCGCCGAAGGGGCACTGAGGCGTCGCGGGCACCGGGTCGTTGATGGCGATGATGCCCGCTTCCAAACCGTCGGCCATCTTCCATGCTGTCGTCAGGTCGTTGGTGAAAACGTATGCCGCCAGGCCGTAACGCGTGCTGTTGGCGACCCGGATCACGTCGTCGACGTTGCTGAAATCCAGGAGTGGCATCACTGGCGCGAAAGGCTCCTCGGTCAGCACCTTGGCGTTCGCGGGCACCTGCTTGAGCACGGTCGGCTCGAAGAAGTGGCCCTTGGCGAAGCGCTCGCCGCGCTTGCCGCCCGTGAGGACCGATGCGCCCTGCTTGCGAGCGTCGTCGATCAGGCCGCTCGTCTTGTCCAGCGCCCGCTTGTCGATCATGGGACCGATCTCGGTGCCCGCATCCAGGCCGTTGCCCTGCTTGAGCGCACGCGTGAATTCGACGGCTGCCTCGGTGAACTTCTTCTCCACGTCCTTGTGGACAAAGAAACGGCTCGGCGAAATGCAGACCTGGCCGTTGTTGCGGAACTTACCCATCACCGCGATCTTGGCGCCCACTTCCGGATCGGCATCCGGGAAGACGATGAACGGCGCATGCCCGCCCAGTTCCAGGCTGAGGCGCTTGACCTGGTCGGCAGCCCCGCGCATCAGGTGCTTGCCGACCTCGGTGGAGCCGGTGAAGCTGATCTTGCGGCAGATCGGGTTCTCCAGGAACTCGTCGCCGACTTCCTGAGCGGGCCCCAGCACCAGGTTCGCGACGCCGGCCGGCACTCCGGCTTCCACCAAGCACTCAAAGACGTGGACCAGGCTCAACGGCGTCTGCTCGGCCGGCTTGCAGACGATGGTGCAGCCCACCGCCAGGGCCGGCGCGATCTTGCGTGCTTGAAGCAGGATGGGAAAGTTCCACGGGCTGATGGCGCCGACGACGCCGACCGGATGCTTGATCGTGACGTGCCGTTTGCCCTGCTCCCGCTGCGGTATCACCTGACCGTAGGCACGCTTGCCTTCCTCGGCGAACCATTCAAACGTGTCCGCGGAATGTATCACCTCGCCCTTGGCCTCGGCCAACGGCTTACCCTGCTCGGTGGTCATGGTGCGGGCGATGACGTCGGCGCGTTCGCGCATCAGGTCGGCGGTTTTCTTGAGGATCTTGGCCCGGTCCCAGCTGGTCAGCTTCATCCAGGTGGGCATGGCCTTTTGCGCGGCTTCCAGAGCGCGGCGAACCATGGCGCGGTTGCCGTACGCCATCTCGGCGATCAGCTCTTCCGTGGCAGGATTGATGACCCGGAGCGTCCGGCCGTCGTCGGCTTCGCACCATTTGCCGTCGATGTACATGCGTTTCTGCGTGGCCGTCGCGGTCGCGGTGCTCATCCGTTATCTCCTTCTTGCGATGGATTGACTGTTTGCTCGTAGCGGCATTGTATGAATGAACGGCACCGCGGATGGACGCGGACCAAGCCAATTCCATTGATCCGCGTTCATCCGCGTTCATCCGCGACCATGTCGGCTCAGGGCTGTACGACCGGGCCGCCGGTGGTCACCGTACCTTTCGATTTTTCCTGAGCCGCCTTCATCATCTTGACGACCAGTTCGGTCTTGACTGTCATGGTGCCGGACACCTTCGACTTGCTCACCGAGGCCTGCCAGGTGTCGAGGATCTCCCGGAACTCCTTGCTGCCGGGGACGGACTTGATCTTCTTGTAGATCACCAGCATGCCATCGGCCAGCTTGCGCACATCCTCGGCACTCTTCTCGTCCTTGCACAGCGCGACGTTGGTGACGGCGATATCTTTGCCGACCTTGGCTTCTAGCGCGACGCCCTCAATGTCATCCAGATCCACGTCATCTAGCGTCCGCTTGCCGCCGGGCACGAATTCTTCGAGCTTGTTCTTGATGTCCTTGAAGTTGACGGCAATCGCCACTGTCTTGGAGAAGTCGGCGTGCTTCATCGCGTTGCGCAAACCCTCGGACAACTCCGGCTTCTTGTCGCGTTCCAGGATCTTCTTGAGCGATTCCTTCGACTTGGCCAGGACGACAATGCGCTTTTCCGGCAGGCAAAACGCATCGGAAAAGCCCTCGTGAACGGTGTAGTTGCCGACCTTGTCTTCCTTGAAGCTGGCGTTCTTGCGGTTGGCGATGATGTCGCTGGCGGTGATGTCCTTGTTGGTGCGGATGACCATGACAAAGTCGGGTGCGCCGGCGCCGAGCGTGCCGCCGAACATCACGTGCTGAATGCTGGAAACCGGCACGCCCATCTCTTTCTCAAAATCCTTTTCCCAGTCTTTTTCTCGATCCGGCAGGGCCCCCTTGATGTCCTTGTAGGCGTCGCTGGCGATCAGCTGCTCGACGCGGACGGCGCCGATGAGCTGGCAGTTGTTCGGCAGGTACTTGATTTCGTCGCCCGGCCCGGAGGCGGAGAAGACGAAGTACCACAGGCCGCCGCCCACCGCCACGGCCAGGAAGCCGAAGCTGAGGACGGCGACGCCGACGATCACGAGCATCTTCTTCGACAGGTTCAATCGCCGGCGCGGAGTGGCGACGCTGCCGTCAGCCGCGTACGGCATCGGCGCGGCCATCGGCGCAGGCGCCATGGCCGGCTGCGGCGCGATGGCTCCATTGCCGCCCGGCACCATCAGCGAGGTGCGGCATGCCGGACACTGACTGCGCCGGCCGGCCATGTCGTCCGGCACGCGGAATGGCTTGGAGCACGTCGGACAGGCAAAGGCGATAGTCATGGTGCACGTCCTGTTCTTGACGGGTTCACCGGGGCGGCCACGGGAGGGGAAGCACGATGCCCCGATTGTAACCGCAGTGGTGGTCGAAGGCAAAACGTCCGTGAAAACCTGATTCCCTTGGCACGGAGTTCAGGCCGGGTTTTGCTTGCCATCGCGCGACCTCTGCCGCACAATTGCCGGCCACGGGTTTGCCGATCCGCTGTCGCGGTTGGCCCCGCCGTTGATTCACCTGCGGAGATGTTCATGCGTAAGGTCATGGTAGCGGTTCTCGCCATCCTGTTCGTCGGCGTGTCGTTCGCCGCCGCTCAGAAGGAAGCCAAGCCAGCCGAATTGATCGTTGGCAAGTGGGACAGCACCGACGAGAAAGATCCCGGCCAGATCGAGTTCAACAAGGACGGCACCCTGGTCATCACGCTCGGCAAGCTGACGATCAAGGGCAAGTACAAGCTCGCCGGCGACGACACCCTGGACGTGGAGATCACGCCGCCGATGGAAGACGCCAAACCGATCAAGCAAACGCTCAAGTTCAAGGTGACGAAGGACAGCATGGAAACCACGGACGCCAAGGGCAAGGTATCCAAGTTCAAGCGCGCGAAGTAAGGACCTGCACGTCACGGGAAGTACCGCAATGAAGACCGGTAAATCGACTCGCGAAGCCTTCGGCCTGGCCCTGGCGAAAGTCGGCCAGGAGTATGCCGACATCGTCGTGCTGGATGGCGACGTCCACAACTCGACGCGCACGGAGCACTTCGCCAAGAAGTTTCCGCAGCGATTCTTCAATGTCGGCATCGCCGAGTCGAACCTGGTCGGCGCCGCGGCGGGGATGGCCAGCTCGGGCAAGCGCGCCTGGCTGGCCAGCTTCGCCGCGTTCGTCATGTGCAACGCTTACGATCAGCTGCGAATGTCGGTCGCGTTTCCCTGCCTGGACGTGAAGGTCGTCGGCACGCACGCGGGCATCAGCATCGGTGAAGACGGCCCTTCGCAGATGGGCATCGAGGACGTGGGCCTCGCCTGCTCTCTGCCGAACTTCACGGTCGTGGTCCCCGCCGATGAACCGTCGATGGAACAGGCCGTGCAGGCACTGGCGCGAACGAAGACGCCGGCGTACCTTCGCGCCGGCCGGCCCAACGTACCGATCATTTACGAGAACGGCTTCACGTTCAAGATCGGCAAGGCCAACCAAGTGCGCGAGGGCAAGGACCTGACGATCGTCGCCAACGGCTTGATGGTTGCCCCCGCCCTGGAAGCCGCGGACCAGCTGGCGAGCCAGGGCGTACAAGCCCGAGTCCTGGACATGCACACGGTCAAGCCGCTGGACGACGCAGCCGTCCTGGCAGCGGCACGCGAGACAGGACGCATCGTCGTTGCCGAGGAGCATCTCCTGCACGGCGGCCTGGGAAGTGCCGTGGCGATGTCCGCCGCACGGCAGCATCCGGTGCCGATGCGTTTCGTCGGCGTCAACGACACATTTGCGGAGTCGGGCACGCCGGAAGGATTGCTTGCCAAGTACGGGCTGACCGCGGCGGACATTCTGCGCGAGGCCCAGGAACTGGTTGGGAAGCGAAAGTAATCGAATCTGCCTGGCGAGCCGGGAGCGTAAGCGACCGGAGTTCTTCAAGACGTTAAAGAGTATTGGCGAGCCGGGAGCGTAAGCGACCGGAGTTCTTCAAGCATTCAGAAGTTTGAATAACTCCGGTCGCTCACGCTCCCGGCTCGCCGAATCAAGTAGATCACTCCAGCCAGCTGTACGGATAACTCGGATCGTCCATCTCCAGCGCCTGCCTGGTCAAATCCAGCGGCTTGATCGTGTCGACCATGACCGCCAGCTCGTCGGTGCGCGTCACGTCCTTGCTGGCCACGATCGTTCCCGGATGTGGGCCATGGGGGATGCCGCGCGGGTGCAGGGTGATCGACGCCTCCTCCACGCCGCGACGACTGCCGAACCGGCCGCGGACGTAGTAGAGCACCTCGTCGGCCTGAATGTTCGA
Source organism: Gemmataceae bacterium (assembly GCA_019752375.1). Classification (GTDB taxonomy): domain Bacteria; phylum Planctomycetota; class Planctomycetia; order Gemmatales; family Gemmataceae; genus JAIEMG01. The sequence goes on from JAIEMG010000375.1 coordinate 21,028, forward strand.
ATGCGCGTACGGCACCTTGATCGCTTCGGGATGCGTGTCGAGCAGCCGCGGCGCAAACGTGCAGATGACGAAGCCCTTCGCTTCGAACGTCTGATGAATCGGCGGCGGCTGGTGAATGTTGCCGGTGATCGGCTCGAAGTCGTCCGCGTTGAACGTGAACGGATAGGCCATGCCATCCCAGCCGACCACGTCGAACGGATGGCTGGCGAGGACATAACGGCTCAGGCGTGCGCCGTCCTTGATGAGCACCGGCGTGTCTTCCTCACGATCGACGATGTTCAGCTCGCGCGGGCCGTGCAGGTCGCGCTCGCTGAAGGGAGCGCCGAGGCGAAGCTGGCCGTCGGGATTGAGGTAACGCGGCGGCGGCATAATGTTCTCCGCCGATTCAATCACCAGCAGGTCCGGTTGCTCAGCTTTCTCAAATTCCAGCCGATAGGTCGTGCAGTGCGGAATCACGACGTAATCGAACGGCTTGACCGGCAGCACGCCGAACATCGTGTGCAGGATGCCCTTGCCGCGATGGACGAAGATCACCTCGTCGGCCGACGCGTTGCGATAGAGTTCGGCCTGCGGAGCCGTGGGCCGGCAGCGCCACATCGTCACGTCGGCGTTGGTCAGGAGCGGCACGCGGCCGGAAACCGGGTCGCCGTTCGCTTTCAGCGCGCCGGTCTTGAGGTGGTAGTGCCGCAGCACCGGTTCGGTGACCGTTTCAATCTTCATCTGGCCCGCGGCTTCGACCTTGCGCACGCGCGTCGGCGGCCGCAGGTGGTAGCAGATGCTGTAGGCGCGGCCAAAGCCGGCGGTCGTCACCACTTCTTCGTAGTAGATGCCTTCGTTGCGGTACCCGCCCGGGCGACGATGCTCGATGTGCCGTTTGCGAGGAATGGAGCCAAGTTTCATGTAGTGTGACATCACAGACCCCAAGAAAGGCCTATTCACCACAGAGGCACAGAGGACACAGAGAAATCACAAAGAAAGACAGAAGCTCAGAAAGCACTCCAACGCGCTTTCTGTTCTTATTCTATCCTTTCTTTGTGATTTCTCTGTGTCCTCTGTGCCTCTGTGGTGAATCTTTTTAGAGGGTGCCTCGCGTCTCCTGCTCGCGTTCGATCGCTTCGAACAGCGCCTTGAAATTGCCCTTACCGAAGCTGCGCGAGCCGTGGCGTTCGATGATCTCGAAGAACAACGTGGGCCGGTCGCCGACGGGCTTGGTGAAGATCTGGAGCATGTAGCCGTCCTCGTCGCGATCCACCAGGATGCCGAGCTCGGCCAGGTCCTCGATGTCCTCGTCGATCTTGCCGACGCGGTCGGTCAACAACTCGTAGTACGTCTGCGGCACGCGCAGGAAGGACACGTCGTTCCGCTTCAGGGTGCGGACCGTGGCGATGATGTCGCGCGTGGCCAGGGCGATGTGCTGGACGCCGGGGCCCTGGTAGAACTGCAGGTACTCCTCGATCTGCGAGCGGCGGCGGCCCTTGGCGGGCTCGTTGATCGGGAACTTGATGCGGCCGGTGCCGTTCTGCATCACCTTGGACATGAGCGCCGAGTATTCGGTGCTGATGTCCTTGTCGTCGAAGTGCATCAGCTGATTGAAGCCAAGCACCTTCTGATACCAGTTCACCAGGTCGTTCATCTTGCCTTCCTCGACGTTGGCGACGATGTGGTCGATCGCCTTGAGGCCGGCATGATGATAGGTGTGCGGGCTGTAGCGTTCTGGCGCCAGCGCCTGGAAGCCGGGTGAGAAGATGCCACGATAGCGGTCGCGATTGATGAAGCTGTGCGTGGTGTCGCCGTAGGCCATGATGCTGGCGTATTCGTAGACGCCGTGCTCGTCTTCCAGCAGTGTCGGCGGCTGGACGCCCTGGGCGCCTCGCTTCGTGGCCGTCTCGTAAGCGGTCCGCACGTCGTCCACTTCCAGGGCAATGTCCATGACGCCGTCGCCGTGCT
>JAIEMG010000151.1 GCA_019752375.1 Gemmataceae bacterium
GGTGAGGACGTTCACGCAGTGGAATCACGGTTAGTAGGACGGATTTCCAATCCGTCCGGGTCGCCCCAAAGCGCCCTTGTCTGGGTCGAATTTCAGCGGACGGATTGGAAATCCGTCCTACGAAGGATGGGGGTGAGGACGTTCACGCAGTGGAATCACGGTTAGTAGGACGGATTTCCAATCCGTCCGGGTCGCCCCAAAGCGCCCTCGTCTGGGTCGAATTTCAGCGGACGGATTGGAAATCCGTCCTACGTGGGCAATCGCGGGGAGGGAGAGACCTTTCCGTGGGGATACTTTTAAGTTCTGGCTTCTGGACAGCAACCTCGGCCGCTTCGAGAAGATCTGAGCGACAGGTTTCGTAGGACGGATTTCCAATCCGTCCGGCAGACAAGGACGGATTGGAAATCCGTCCTACGAAGGTGAAGGAGCACGGATTCAGTTTCCGTTTGTAGGACGGATTTCCAATCCGTCCGGATCGATCCAAGGCGCCCCCGTTCTACGTGGTTCGCAACGGACGGATTGGAAATCCGTCCTACGTGGGCATTGCAATGTCATCACGCCCTGTCCCAAGTTGGAGAGTAGTGCTCATGGCTCGCCTCAAGAACTGGTACGACGTGGTGGAGCTGCGCGAAGACTTGCGCGAGAACCGCCCACTGGACGCCTCGGAGTTCGCCATCCACCTCGACCAGGTTCGCGACGGGCGGGCGCCGCGGGATTACACCGATCCGGCGCGCTTTTTTGACCGCACGTTCGTCACCGGCAGCCTGCTCGACTTGACCGCGCAGGTGGTGCGGCGCCTGTCCGGCCTCGCAGTGGAGACTTCGGCGGCGTTCAACATGGCCACCCAGTTTGGCGGCGGGAAATCGCACGCGCTGACCGCGCTGTATCATCTGGGCAACAACGGCGAACGCGCGAACTCGTGGGCGGGAGTGGCCAAGGTCCTGACCAAGGCGGGTGTGCCCACCGTTCCCAAGGCTGCCGTCGCGGTTTTCATGGGCAAAGACTTCGATTCCCTCCAGGGCCGCGGCGGCGGTGACGAACCGGTCCGGCGGACGCCGTGGGGCGAGATCGCCTGGCAGCTCGGTGGTGCGGCGTCGTTCGCCGTGGTCGAGCAGCACGAACGCGAGTTCATCGAGCCGAAGGGGGACGCCATCCGGGCAATGCTCCCCAAGGACCGGCCGGTCCTGATCCTGATGGACGAGATCATCAGCTACGCCAGCACCTACCGCAAGAAGGGCTACGGGAACCGGCTCTACAACTTCATCGACGGGCTGGCGGAAACGGCGCGGGGTGAGCGCAACGTCGCCGTCGTCGTCTCCATCCCGTCTTCCGACCTGGAATACACGGCCGAGGACGTCGCCGACGAAGCCCGTTTCAAGAAGATGCTCGATCGGGTGGGCAAGGCGATCATGATGTCCGCCGACACGGAGATGGCCGAGATCATTCGCCGCCGGCTGTTCGAATGGCACGGCATGCCCGACGAGGGCCGCAAGACCGCTGCCGCCTATGCCGAGTGGGCGATCGAGCACGCGCAGGAATTGACCAACGTGGATGCCGACACGGTGCGAGAGCGATACCTGGCCACTTACCCGTTTCACCCGTCCGTGCTCTCCGTGTTCGAGCGCAAGTGGCAGAGCCTGCCGCGCTTTCAGCGGACGCGCGGCGTGTTGCGCCTGCTGGCCCTGTGGGTGGCCCGCAATCACCAGGAGGAACACCGCAAGGCAACCCGCGAGCCGCTCGTCACGCTCGGACTTGCCCCGCTCCAGGATTCGACTTTCCGGGCGGCGCTCTTCGAGCAGCTCGGCAGCGACGGCCTGGAAATTCCGGTCACGACGGACATCATCGGCAAGGGCGATGCCCATGCCATGCGTCTCGACAAGGAAGCCGACGAAGCCGTGAAAAAGGCCCAGTTGCACCGGAAGGTGGCGACGACGATCTTCTTCGAGTCGAACGGCGGCATGAGCCAGGCGAAGGCCGACGCGACCGTGCCGGAAATCAAGACGGACGTTTTCGGGCCCGACATGAACCTGGCCGACCTCGACAACGTGCTCGAAGGGCTCGCCACCACCTGCTACTACCTGAACTGGGACCGTAATCGCTACCGCTTCGGTCTGTCGCCCAACCTGAACCAGATCCTCGTCAGCCGGCGCGGCGCGGTGCAGCCCAAGGTGATCGACGAGCGCATCCGCCAGCAGACACAGAAGCTGTTCGACAAGCACTCCGTGGAGGCGTCCAAGCAGATCGATCGCAAGTATTGGCCGGCACGCAGCAACGACGTTCCGAGCCGGCCGATGCTGACCCTCGTCGTCATGGCGCTGGACGCACAGGCCGGCGAGAAGAAGACCACGGAGATGATGGAGTCGATTGTCCGTGATTGCGGCTCGAGCGGCCGGACGTACAAGTCCGCCCTGATATTCAGCGTGCCGGACGCCGGCCAGGCGGTTCGCGAGGCGGCACGCAACGCCCTGGCCTGGGAGGACATCAATGACGATGAGGACACGAAAAAGCGGATCGACGAAGGGCAGAAGGGCCTCCTTGCGCGGAACCTGAAAAACGCGAAGGATGACCTGGACGAGGCGATCTTCCGCACCTACCGCCACGTGTACCTGCTGGGGAAGGACCACAAGCTGCGGCCCATCGACCTGGGCCAGATCACGTCCAGCTCGGCCGGCAGCATCGTGGAGCTGATCCTCCGCGAACTCCAACGGTGCGAGGAGATCACCGACGGTATCAGCCCGGCCAAGCTGATCAAGTACTGGCCGCCGGCGCTAGTCGAATGGTCCACGAAGGCAGTGCGCGACGCGTTCTATTCGTCACCGCAACTTTCCCGTTTGCTGAATCCCGACTCCATCAAGCGCACCATCAGCGACGGCGTCACGCAGGCGCTGCTCGGCTATGCGAGCAAGCACGCGGACGGCCGCTTGAAGTTGGAGAGGTTCAAGGAGAGCTTTTTTGACTCGGACGTCGATATTTCGGATGACGCGTTCATCGTGAAGGCCGACGAAGCGCAGAAACTGCTGGAACCCGCGCGCCTGGCGAGCCTGACGGTCCGGCCCGAACACGTCGTCCTCAAGCCCGGCGAACAAGCAGCATTTGCCTGCTCGGCCCTCGACCAGTACGGCGACACTTTTACGGTCCCGGCTGTCGCCTGGTCCGTGACGAGCGGGAGCGTTACGCCGGAGGGCATTTATACCGCCGGAACGACCGGAGGCTTGCACACCATTCGCGCCACAGCGGGTGATCGGGAAGCCGCTGCGGAGATTCGAGTCAGGACCGATCAGCGGGAGCCCGATGAAGAGGATGACGAACCCATTGAGAAACCGGGCAAGCGTGTGCTCCAATGGCGCGGCACCGTTCCCCCGCAAAAGTGGATGAACTTCTACACCAAGGTGCTGACTCGCTTCGCTTCGTTGCCGGAGCTTAAGCTCGAAGTATCCATCGAGATCCCGATCGATCACGAGCAGGCTCAGTCCAAGGCGGACGAGACTCGAGCAGGGCTCAAGGAACTGGGTCTCGATGACAATCCAACACTACGCTGATTCAACCGCATCTGGATGCGGAATACCCAATGCGGCTGCGGCCCAGGTGATGGCGGAATCGCTGGCGCCGGCTCAGCGGCGCTCACCATCGCTGGTGGAAATCGGCGCTGCGTTCGACAGCCTCAAGGCTTCTTGAATGCATCGATCCCTGCCTGCGCCACTTGCCCATCCTCGTTCGCTTTCACTCCCGAGACGCCGATTGCTCCGATGACCTTGCCGTCGTGGATGATTGGCAGACCGCCCTCGATGGGAATGATCCCGGGCGCCTTCAGGACCCGCAGGTTCGCGCCGCCCATAACGAGCGCTTCCTCAAACAGCTTTGTAGGCCGCCGGAACAAGGCGGCGCATTTCGCCTTCTCCAGGGCAACCTCGATGCTGCCGAGTTGCGTGTTGTCCATCCGCGCGAAGGCCACGAGATGACCGGACCCGTCCACGATGGCGATGGCCACGGGCCACTTCTGCTTGGCCGCTTCGGCCTCGGCAGCCGCAATGAGCTTGCGTGCCTGCTCCAGGTTGATGGGCGCGCCGTAGGGGATCGGCGCCTGAGCAGTCGCTGGCGCGGACGCGAGGGGCAAAACGAGCGTGAGCAGGAGCGTCGATCGAATGGTCATGATTCGTAAGCCTTTCGAGTGAATTGGAAGAATTGGCGTGATCGTCTGTAGCCGCAGGCTTCAGCCCAATACCGTTCAATTAGGAGCAAATGTTCACTCGATTCTGGTCATGGCGCGGACGTAAGTCCTTATTTCATGGCCGGCAGTTACTGAACACTTGCTCCTAATTGAACGGTATTGGGCTTCAGCCTGCGGAGTACGTCCGCCGCACCGCGACGCCACTCCGCAGGCTGAAGACCTGCGCCTACAGATCTGAGTGAAGAATCGGCATTTGTTTTGTAGCCGCAGGCTTCAGCCTGCGGAGTGCGTCCGCCGCACCGCGACGCCACTCCGCAGGCTGAAGACCTGCGGCTACAGACTTCCATGATGTATCAGCGCTTTTCGGCCGCTTTTTCGAAGCGGAAGATGCCCTGGCCGGAGTTCGTCTGGGTCAGGAAGTAGACTTCGCCGTCCTCATCCTCGCCGAACGAGTAAACGGGCATGGTGCGGTCCTTGATTGGCCGGTTGGCGATGACGCGCTTCTTGGCGTCGTCGTACCACAGCGCCCACAGCTTGCCGGAAACGTAGTCGCCGTAGAGGTAGGCGCCGTCCAGCTCGGGCAGGCGCTTGCCGCGGTAGACGTGGCCGCCGGTGATCGACTTGCCGATGTCGTGGTGGTATTCCCAGATCGGCTCGATGAACTCCTTGCTTGGACCGGTGCCGCGGGCGCCGAAGGGATGCAAGCCTTCGCGTCGATTCCAGCCGTAGTTGCCGCCCTTTTCGATCAGGTTGATCTCTTCATACAGGTTCTGTCCCACGTCCGCGGCCCACAGGCGGCCGGTCTTGCGGTCGAAGGCCATCCGCCAGACGTTGCGGAGACCGGATGCCCAGATCTCCGGGGCGGCGTCCTTCTGGCCGACGAAGGGGTTGTCCTTCGGCACGGCATATGGCTTGCCTTCGTCCTTCTTGTCCACGTCGATCCGCAGCACCTTGCCGAGGAGATTCCTCAGGTCCTGGCCGTTATCGAAGCGGTCGTTCGCCGCACCACCGTCGCCGTGGAAGATGTAGAGGTAACCGTCCGGGCCAAACGCGATCGTGCCGCCGTCGTGGTTCCAGTACGGCTTCTCAAACGTCATCAGGACCTCTTCGGACGATGGATCGGCCTTGTTCGGGTCGTCCTTGCTGACCTTGAAGCGCGAGACGACGTTGGTCAACTTCGCCTTCTTGGTGGTGTAGAAGACAAAGAACTCGCCGTTCTTCTTGAAGTTGGGATGAAAGGCCAGGCCGAGGAACCCTTCTTCATTGGTGTTGTCGTTGTAAGCGACGCGATCCTGCAGGTCGATGAACACCTGCGACTTGGCCGCCTTGGGATCGTTGGGGATGACATGGAGCACGCCCTGCTGGGTGCCGACGAAGACCCGTTTGCTGGCGTCGCCGGCGTGGGTCAGGATGACCGGACGGAACGGCACCACCGCGCCCTTCTCGTTCATGCCGGTCCAGCCGGCCCACTTGACGTCGGAAAACGCGACGGCCGGCTCCAGGGCCAGGGGCGTGTCGTCCACCTCGGCGCCGGGGATCTTCGCGGGCACCGCGGTCAGCGTTCCGGCCTTCATGTCGGGCACGAGCAGAAATTTGCCGCTGCGGTCGAGGCAGTGATCGGCAGCCGACTGGAAGCCCTCGGCCACCAGCACGGGCTTGTCGCCGGGCCGGGCGATGCCAAACACCTTGCCGGTCTTCCAGCTGCTGATGAACAGCCGGCCGTGGTTGTCCCAGGCGATGCCGTCGGCGCCGTCCATGCCCTCCGCCAGCTTTTCATGGCTGCCATCGGCCAGCTTGATGCGGTGCAGTTCGCCACTGCCGAAATCCGCCAGCAGCAGGTTGGCCGCTCCGTCCATCGCCAGGCCGTTTGGCGTGTTCAGGGTGGGCCAGCGCTTCGTATCGGCAACCGTCTCCACCAGGCCCTTCGGCGTGATGCGATAGATGGCCCCGCCCGCTCCCTTGCGGTCGCCCAAATCGCTGACGTAGAGGATGCCGCTTTCGGGATCGACGACGATGTCGTTGAGGAACTGCGGAGGGGTCGGAAACGCATTCGGCGGCGCGAAGAGCTCGGCCTTGCCGGACTTGTCGATGCGCCAGACCTTGTTCTTGTCGGCGACGAACAGCCACTCCAGGTACGCGGCCATTCCCTTCGGATCGTCGAGACCGGTCGTGAACGGCACCGCCTTGCCATTCTGAATGAGGACGACGCGGCCATCGCCATCCTTGTCGAACTCGCCGATTTCCGTGACGTAGATCTTGCCGTCAGGGGCAACCACGACGGACTCGGGATTCTTCAACCCCATCACCATCGGCTTCGGCACGTCCGCGGCTCGGGCGCCCTTTGGCGCCGGCGGGGCCTTCTGAAACGCCAGGATCAGTTTATCGACGGCTGGTTTTTCATCGGCGCCTGCCAGTTGCAGGAGAGTCATCGCACAGATCATCAGAACGGCAAACGGACACCAAGCACGGAGTCGCATGGGAGGCCTTTCGTGGAGATTGAATCCTGGTTGCTCACGTTCGAAACTCTCGGCGGCGGGGCCGGCGATCTGACTCCGATCGCCGCCGCTTTTGACGCGAGGAGCGGCAATCCACAGCAGGCACAAGTGTAGACGCCTGAGCGCTGGTTGTCGAGCAGGGGGCGGAAGAATGGATGTATGGAGTTGCGAGTGGCTGCGACTACTCGATGGGGCGCCGGATCGATGTAATGGGCAGCTCGCCACCCGCGTATTACCTGCAGGAAGTGTGTGGGCGAGTATCAGTCCACGCCATTGGTGGCGGGGTGATCCTCACACGTCGGAGACGGGGGCGCCAATCGGTTGGAGACGTTGCGAAGCTGTCGGACGACTGTTTTAATGGAGCCGCGTTGGCTGGCCTGTCGCGGAGCGGCATTGAGGAGTCTCTTCATGGACCTGTTCGGCCGCCTGTCCATCGTCGCGTTCCTCGGTGCCATCCTGGCTGGGCCGGTGGCCGCCCAGGAAGCGGCGTCGGCGAAGCATGCACTGCTTGTCGGCTGCTCGCGGTATCCGAGCCTGGCCAATGCATATCAGCTCAATGGGCCGGCCAATGACGTCGTCCTCTGGCGCGACTTCCTGGTCGATCGCTTCAAGTTCTCGAAAGACAACGTCGTCATCCTGGCTGAAGACGAAACCGTCGCGCGGGCCGGACCGACGCGCGCCAACATCGAAAAGGAGTTTCAGCGCCTGGCGAAAGAGGCCAAGAAGGGCGACCTGGTCGTCATCACCATGTCCGGGCACGGCAGCCAGCAACCACAGCGCGAGCCGGACAATCCGGAGCATTACGAACCCGACGGCCTCGATCAAGTCTTCCTGCCCTCCGACATCGGTCCGTGGGACAACGGCAAGCAGACGGTGCGGAACGCCATCGTCGACAAGGACTTGAAGGCGTGGCTGGAAGCGATCCGTCAGAAGGGCGCGTCGCTGGTGGTCATCATCGACGCCTGCCACTCGGCCACGATGGTGCGCGGCAGCGATGCCGAGGTGTTGCGCGAGGTGCCCGTGAGCGAGCTGGTGCCCAAGGGTGCGATCCGCAAGGCCCAGGAAGCAGCGGCCAAGCATGGCGCCCGGACCCGCGGCGGCCCCGAGGCCAAGGTGCCGTTCAAGATGGTGACGCACACGCCAAAGCTCGTCGCCATCTATGCGGCCCAACGCACCGAACCGACGGTCGAACGCAAGATGCCGATGGGCGATCCCGAAGCCAAGCGCTACGGCCTGCTCACCTACACCCTCGTGCAGACGGTCACGCAATCGCCAACGCCATTGACCTACGTCGAGCTGGTGCAGCGCATTCAGAGCCAGTACATCGCCTGGAACCGCACCTTTCCGACGCCGCTGGTCGAGGGCGAAGACCGCGACCGCGAGTTCCTGGGCACCAAGGAATGGCCGGGACGCTCGCGCTTCCTGATCGGCAAGGACGATGATGGCTGGAAAGTCAGCGGCGGCGCCATTCACGGTCTGACGGCCGGCAGCATCCTGGCTGTCTATCCGCCCGCTGGTCAACCCGATGCCGACAAGCCCATCGGCCACGTCAAGATCGAGCGGCCGAAGATGCTGGACAGTCCGGTGAAGCCCGTCGCCTACGCCAAGATGCCGGCGCCGAAGGAACTGCCGAGCGGCAGCCGTTGCGAGGTGGTCTACACCGACTACGGCGCGCAGAAGCTGCGCGTGGCGGTGGATGGCGACCACGACAAGCTTGCCGAGGAGCTCATGGCTCTGGCCACCGCGTCGGGTTCGGTGGTGGAAATCGTCAAGGATGCGGGCAATGCCGACTGGCTGTTGCGTGTGCAGGACGGCAAGGTCGTCCTCGTTCCCGCGACGGGCGCAGTGAAGACGCACGGCAATGCGATCGTCTTCGGTCCTTTTGCCATCGATGATCAATTGCGCAAGAATCTAACGAACAGCCTCGGCACGATTGCCCGCGCCCGCAGCTTGGTGTCTTTGGCCGGGGCGGTCGACGGCGAACGCAGGCGCGGCGACGGCGGTCCGGACGTCGTCGTCGAATTGTGGCGTTTTCCCGGCGAACGCGGTGAGGGCAGGGCGGTCCCGTGGGACGGCCGTGGCTTGACCCTGGAAGCCGGAGACTGGATTGGCTTCCGCATCCAGAACAAGAGCAAGTTCACGGTGGACGTGAGCCTGCTGTTCGTCGATGCCAGTTATGGCATCGCTCCGTACTTTCCCGAACCGGGCGTCGCGACCGACAACCGCATTGCCCCCGGCGCGACGATCTTTTCGCCGCGTGCCCGCGTCAACGACAAGACCACGGGCCTGGAACACGTGGTCGTCATCGTCGTCAAGTCCCAGTTCGAGCAAGCGTTGAACTTCGGCTGCCTGGCCCAGCCCAGCCTGGAAAAGGCGCGTGCCGTGGACGCGACGCAGCGGGCCCCGGCCATCGATACGCCGCTGGCCCAATTGTTGCAACACGGGCTGTACGGCGCGGGGCAGACCCGCGGACTGACCCGCACGACCATGGACGATCATTCCTTGCGGCTGATCTCCTGGCAGACCGGCCCCCAAGGCGCACGCGGCTCCGACGTTCCGGATGATTCGCGGCCGACACTCAGCGCCGGCACGCCGGCACCGGCCCTGCAGCCGCCGACGCCGGCCTGGCAGCTCTACACGTACATCGGCGGCGGCGTCGCGGCCGGCATGTTTCTGTTCTGGCTTTTCAGCCGCACAACGAATCGGGCATCGACCCATTGATTTCCCTTATCGAGAATCGACCCATGAAACCGCTCAAATCCATCGTTCTGGCCCTGACTGCGGCCGCCGTGTTGTCGGCTTGCTTTGCCGGCGCTGCGGACAACGACAAGCAATTCACGCTGCTCGACAAGTTCCTCCTGCCGCCTGGCGCGGAGATCAACGCCACGCCGACGCAGATTTCCCAGGCGTTTCTGCGGCCGGCGCTCGACCCGTGGAAGCCCGCGGCCGACGAGGAGAAGATCCGCGGCGCCGGCGCCGACGTCTATCCCAAGGTGGCACCCGCCGTGGTCGTGGTCCGCGCTGGCGCCGGGCACGGTACGGGCGTCGTTTTCGATCCGGACGGCTGGATCCTGACCAACCACCACGTCATCAGCGATGCGGCCATCGATCCGACCAACGGCGCGTTGGTCGCCACGATCTTTTTCGGCCGCATGAACGGCGACTTCATGCGCCTGGTCGACGAAGGCATTCCCGCGCACGTCTACAAGACCGACGAGACGCGCGACCTGGCCTTGCTCAAGCTGACGCGCAAGCCCAAGGGCATGGACAAGCTGCCCTCCGTGGACCTTGCAGGCGGTGCCGGCAAGCCCGGCAGCGATTGCGTGGCCATCGGCCATCCGGGGTCTGGCGTGCTCTGGACCGTGCGCAGCGGCGAGATCACTGGCGCCGGCGACTGGCCCAAGGAGATGACCGACATCGTGACCGCCGGCCTGGCCGTGGCGGGCAAGGACAAGGAACGGCTGAGCATGCTGCTGGCCAAGGCGCCGCAGCGCAAAGTGCTGGTCTCCAACGTCGGCATCAACTTCGGCGATAGCGGCGGCCCGCTGCTCGACGCCAAGGGCAAGCTGATCGCCATCACGTTCGCCATGCCCAAGGCGGAGAACCGCGGCACCGCCAAGTTCTCCTATCACGTCCATCTCGACGAGGTAAAGGCGTTCGCGGAGATGAAACCGAAGACGCCGCTGGTGATGGTCCCCGATCCGTGGCCCGTTGGCGTCTTCAGTACCGTCCTTGACCTGGACGAAGACGGCACGCCGGACACGCTGGTCTTCGGCTCCGAGCGCGAGAAGGCGATCAGCGGCGTGATGATGGACCTCAAGCAAGCCAGCGACAAGAATTTCAAGCCCTCCGACCTGGCTGATCCCACGAAGCGCGACGGCTGGAAATTCAGCTTCGTGCTCCAGAGCGCGCCGGCGCTGCGTGCCTTCTACGACACCGACGGCGACGGCAAGATCGACCTGATCCTGACCTCGTCGAAGCGCAACGGCGAGGTCGACAGCGTGCTGCGGTTGGACAAGGATATTTGGAAGGTGGAGGAAGCCAAGGACCGCAAGCTGCTCGATCCCGCGCTGTTCGCCGACAAGGCGATGCGCGAGCGGTTCATCAAGATCGTGACGAAGCTGGGGAAGTGATCGGCATCGCCCGGAGCAGCGCACAGGCCGTCGCCGGTGCGCTGCTCCTGAGAAACTTGCAATCATGGCGCGGCGTTATCGCTACAAGGACATCCAGCTGCCGCAACTGCGCAGCTTCTGCGTCGCGGCCACCGAAGGCAACTTCACCGCCGCCGCCCGTGCGCTGGGTCTGTCGGCGCCGACCGTCTGGGAGCAGGTGCGCGGGCTCGAACGACGGCTCGGTGCCACGCTCCTGCTTCGCAAGGGCCGCAAGGTCGAGCTGACGGCGGAAGGGCGCGTGCTCCTGAACCTCATTCAGCCGCACGTCAGCGGCATCGACTCCCTGGAACGGCTGTTCGACACGCAACGCGCCGACTTGCCGCGCCGTCTCACGGTCGCCTCGACGCCGCACCTGCTTGCCCATCACCTGATCACGCCAGTCCAGGAGTTTGCCGCCCTGCACCCGACCGTGGCCGTGCGATTGCGGCCGAGCGTCCGACTGGAGGACGGCTTGCAACTCGTCGAACGGGGTCAGGCCGACCTGGGAATCCAGTCGTATCTGCCCGAGGAATCCAAGCAAGACGAGATCGAGTTCGAGCATCTCTTCGACATGAAGTTCATGCTGGTGACTGCCGTCGGTCATCCGCTGGCGCGTAAACGGCAAGTCACGGCACGCGACGTGGTGAAATATCCGCTCGTCATGCAGCAGGAAGGCAGCTTGTCGCGCAAGGAGATGGAGCGCATCCTGCGTCGCGACCACCTGCTCGACCAGGCGCGGGCCGTGGTGGAGACGAGCCATTTCGACGTGATCCGCAGCTATGTGGCCGCCGGCATCGGCATTTCGCTGCTGTATACGACATTGCATGCCCGCCGCTTCCTGCCGGACCTGCACCTCCGCGTCTTCGACCCCGAGCGCGAAGGTTTGCCCGTCGCACTGCTGTTGCGCAAAGGCGCTCACCATGCCGCACCCGTCAATGAGTTCTGCCGCATCGTGCGCCGTTGCCTTGCCACCGATGATTAGACCACGCCTAATTGTCCTCTCGCGGCGGTCGAGCAGCAGTTCCGGCCCGATTCGCGTCTAATGCACCAGCATAGGGAGGCCGACGCCTCCACCCGCCTGAAACACCCACCGATTTCCTCTCTCCTCCTGGAGTGCCCGCCATGCTCACTCTCTTCGGCAAGTCGAAGTCCAAGCGCTTGTGTGACGGCGTCTCGCGACGCGATTTTCTGCGGATCGGCGGCCTGGGGCTTGGCGGCCTGGCCCTGCCCGACCTGTTGCGTGCCGAAGCGCAAGCAGGCAAGCGGCAATCGCACAAGGCTGTCATCATGATCTTCATGACCGGCGGGCCACCGCATCAGGACATGTACGATCTCAAGATGGACGCGCCGGCCGAGGTCCGCGGTGAGTTCAAGCCGATTGCCACCAACGTGACCGGCATCCAGATCTGCGAACACCTGCCGCTCATCGCGCGCCAGATGGACAAGTACGCCGTCATCCGGTCGATGGTGGGGAGCACGGGCGCCCATTCGCAGTTTCAGTGCACCACCGGCTGGGAAAACCCGCGCCAGGGCCGCCCGGCGTTCGGGTCCGCAGTTGCCAGGCTGCAGGGCAAAGTCAACGCCGATAGTCCGCCTTACACGAGCTTGTGGTATCCGTGGAACGAGCCGAATCCGGGCCCGGGGTTCCTTGGCACCACCTACGCCCCGTTCGAGCCCAAGGGCGGCGACAAGGCGAACATGGTGCTCAAGGGCATCTCCCTCGACCGCCTCAACGAACGGCGAGCGCTCCTGGGCAGTTTCGATCAACTGAGGAGCGAACTGGACGGCAGCGGCGTCCGCCAGGGGATGGATTCCTTCAAGGAGCAGGCGTTCAACATCCTCAGCTCGTCGAAACTCGTGGATGCGTTGGACCTGAAGAAGGAAAAGCCCGCCGTGGTCGAGCGCTACGGCATGGGCAACGACTCGCTGCGGCTACCGAGCGTGCCGCAGAATCTCCTGTTGGCCCGACGCCTGGTCGAGGCCGGCGCTCGCGTCGTGACGCTCAATCACGCGGTCTGGGACTGGCACGATCAGAACTTTCGACGCGCGAAGGAGAACTTCCCGATCTTCGAGAAGGCGCTGACTGCCCTGGTCGAGGACCTGCACGAGCGCGGCATGGCGGACGACGTGACGGTCATCGCCTGGGGCGAGTTCGGCCGCACGCCGCAGATCAACCGCAACGCCGGCCGCGACCACTGGCCGCGCGTCTCCTGCGCCCTGCTGGCGGGCGGCGGCATGCGCACCGGCCAGGTGATCGGCTCCACCGACCGCCTCGGCGGCGAGGCGCGCGAGCGGCCGGTCACCTTCCAGGAAGTCTTCGCCACGCTCTACCACAACCTGGGGATCGACGTGAACACCGCAACGGTCAACGACCCGACCGGACGGCCACAGTACCTGGTGGAATCGGGCGTTCAACCGGTGCGGGAACTGGTCTCGTAAGAAAGTGGTATGAGGCAGGTCTTAAAGTAGAATGGTCATTGTCGGCTGGCGAGACCGCGTTCCGGAGCCAAAAGGACGATGCCGCATGACAACCGTTGATTTTGCGCCGCTCACGGTGGCGGTCCCCTTACACGAAGAGCCTCCGGGCGTTTTTCGTGTCGGCAAGAGCCGGGTCCTTCTGGAACTCGTGATTCGTGCGTTTCAGCGCGGCGCGACGCCGGAGGCGATTGTGCAATCTTACAGCACGCTCAAACTGCCGGACGTCTACTCCGTCGTCAGCTATTACCTGGCCAACCCCGCGCCCATCGAAGCATACCTGCGGCACTGCGATGAGGCGGCGGCGGAGACACGCCGCAAGATTGAAGATTCGCAGCCGCCACGCGCGAACCTGCGCGATACCATCATGGCACGGGCCAGGGCCAAGGGGTTGCTCCATGATCAAGTTGGTGGCTGACGAGAACTTCGACGAGGACCTCCTGCGCGGTCTCCTCCGTCGCCTACCTGAGTTGAACGTCGTCCGCGTTCAGGATGTCAATCTTGCGGAGACGCCCGATCCGATCATCCTGGCATGGGCAGCCGAACAAGAACGGATCCTCCTGACTCACGATCGCAACACAGTTCCCGACTTCGCCTACGACCGTGTCCGTGCTGGCCAACCGATGCCCGGTGTCTTTCTCGTCAGCGATTACATGCCGAAAGGTCAAGCAATCGAAGAGCTCTTCCTGGCACTCCACTGCCTCGCACCGGAGGACTGCAAAGATCAGGTGCACTATTTCCCGCTCTGACCATAAACCGGGGCATTCGCGAGCGATTTGAATGAAAAGTGATTGACGCCGACTCTGGCGAGCGATAGGATTCGGGTGTGGTAATTGAGAAGGAGTCTCAATTACACTTCCCACCACCCCTACCGCAGAGTTGCGGCCATGAACTCCGAATGTACCCTTGCTACCCTGCCCGGATCCACGGACGAAGACCGCATTCTCGTCGTGATGGTCCAGACCGCTGATGGCACCAGCCACATCTCCATGCGCCACCAAAACTGGGCGGACGGCATTGGCTGGTACGATCAGAAGAGTCTCGATCTCGAACCGGAACAGTTCCGCATGCTGAGAAACCTGTGCGGTCCTGCGTCTCGGTCTCGTTCGCAACCGCGGGCGGAAGCGGTGACGCTCCTCTTCCCGGGCGTCACATGTGTCGAATCCGCCTGAGATACAATCTCAGCGCAGCGTGAACACCCAGAGGGAGCGAAGCCCAATATTCGGACTTCTCTCCCTCTGTTTTTGTGCCTTATCCGCTGCGTCGAGCGGTCGGCCTTTGGCTCAACCGACCCGGCTGGCGGCTCCGCCCTGCTTGCCCGCTGCCGTCCCGTGGCGGGTCCGCAGCAGCTTTTCCAGGTGTTCCACGCCTTCCTGCTCGTCGAGGATGATGTCTTCGAGCAGGATGCGGGTCGGGTGGCTATCCGGACAGAGCTCGATGGCCTGGCCGTACAGGCGGACGGCCTCGCGCTCGAATTCCAGGTCATACTGGAGCATTTCTTCGAGCCCGGTCGATTGCCGAACTTCGCTGCGTTCGACGGTCGGCACGCCGCCCATCGCGACGATCTTCTCGCCGATTTTGCGGGCATGGCCCAGCGACTCTTCGGCCCCCTTGGCGAACATGGGGGCGTAGACCTCGCGCCAGAGGTCCTGCACCAAAAAGCTGTGCTGCGTGTACTGAACAACGCCGGTCCACTCCCAGCGCAGGATTTCGTTAAGCTTGTCGATCAACTTGCCAGTGTCCATAGCCCGTATCTCCCATTGACAGGGACGAGGGAATCGAGGCTGAATTCATGCCCCGCACGCGGCGGACGGCAGCCTCTGCAAGGAATTATAGGCCAGGTGCATCATTCGTGCCACCCGACTGCGGTTTGTTGCAAGCCGGGGCGTTCGAGCGGGGTAATGACCAAGCGGTCGCCGGGCACCTTGCAGTGCCCGGCGACCGTCGCGGTTATGGAGAAGTGACGTGTGCGCCTGACCGGGGTCAGTCCGTTCGCTGGAACCGGTGGAGCGGAACCGGATCGGGCAGCTGGCCGGCGTAGTAAGCATCCTCGCCGAGCTGCTCGCGGATCTGCTTCAGGGCCTGGCGACGCACCGTCACGTAGTAGTATTCGCAGCGCGCATCGCGTGCCGCGTCCCAGAGGTGGTAGAGCTTTATCGTCTCGGCCAGCGCCTCGCGAACCTGCTCGGTATTGATCTGCCGTTCCAGGTGGCGCTGGTACTCGCAATTCAGCTTGAGCCGGTCGGCACAGGCGGAGCGATCCGGCAGCCGGTCCGCGTCATACACCGAGGGAGCATCGTTCAACTCCTGCCAGCGCTGCCGAAGCAGGGCCACGTCATCCGCAAATCCCTCCGGACGAGCCAGGACGTAGCTGACTTCGCGGGGATCGAGCAACTCGGCTTGAAGTGCCAGGGCTCGCAGCGTCGCACGGAGCGGTTCAGAATGCCCAAGCTCCGCGGGCGGATCGATGGGCGTGGTCAGCAGCAGGATCGCGAGCGCGGCAAGCATCGGAGCACCTTGGGATGAGCAACCAGGATGAGCACTTCCATCCTCTTGTTCCCCCTCTCTTGCCCCATGTGACAGACCATTCTCGTCCGACGATCGTCCGCCGAAGTCCTTGTGGATCAGGTATGTGCGTCTGTCTTCCAGAAAAAGGCTTTCGCGTGTAAGGTCCCGCCCGCGGCAGAGCAATCCCTGGTGCGGGAAGGTCTGCACTCGCGTTCGAACCAGGAAAGGAGTCCCAGTCATGTGGATCGACTTGCTGATGGGTGCCATGGGTGTGGCAATTGGAACCGTCGCCTTTCTCACCGTTGGAAGACTGGCGAAGCACTTCGGCGGACGTCGCTTGGCACAACCGGCCGTGCACATCCTGGCGGAGCGACTGACAACGGACAGCGCCGAGGGGAGGCCGTTCGATGACGCGTCCATCGGCCGGCGGCCCGCGCTGCATACAACGGTCGTGGACTGAGAACACGCGGGATGATTGCATCTCCGACCAGCGACGGTTAGTCTACGACTGTTGCGACTTCCGCTCCTGCTGGCACATTCGGAGGTGCTTATGCGTCGCTGGTTCTGGCTCGAAGGTGCATTTCTCGCGTTTCTGGCCGCCCTGCTGTTGCTGATCGAAGGCCCGGCCGCGGCGGCCGACGCGTCCAAGCTGACGGATTACTTTCCGCCGCCGGAATCCAAGGGCGGCTGGCGCAGCCTCCTGCCCGAGACCGGCGCGCCGGATGCCGTCCAGAAGGCGAAGATCAAGGAAACGGCCGGCGTCGATTGGGACAAGCTCGCGACGGCCTGGGAATACAATGCCGCGGCCGATGGCGCCACCGGCCTGCTCGTCATCCGCAAGGGACAGGTCGTCGGCGAATGGTACAAGGACTGCAAGCGCGAGACGCCGTTCAACATCTATTCCAGCTCCAAGGCCTACACCTCGGTTGCGTTTGGCCTGCTGCTCGACGACAGCGACAAGGGTCAGCTGCCCGGCGGCAAGAAGCTGACGCTCGACACCAAGGTCTGCAACAAGGAATGGCTCCCCGAGTCGCTCCCGCTGTCCGACGAGCGCAAGGCCGACATTACCGTGCGCGAGCTGCTGAACATGCTCAGCGGCATCGGCAGCGAGCCGGTGCCGATGGACGCTCCGTTCGAGACTTCACTGGGCAAGACCGAGAAGTCGCCGTTCGCCAAGCTCAAGGGCGACCCGGGCAAGACCTTCAACTATTCCAACGCCGGCGTCGCGCATCTCGTGCTCGTCTTCCTTCGCGCCGCGGGCAAGGACCTGCATCCCTTCATGAAGGAGCGCGTCTTCGACCCGATCGGCATGGAAAAAATCGAATGGCAGCAGATCGGCGGCAAGGACGGCAAGATCGGGCCGTTCAGCCAGGGCTTCAGCGGCGTGATGACCAACGCCCGCCAGCACGCGCGCTTCTGCTATCTGGCGCTGCACAAGGGCGACTGGAACGGCAAGCAAGTGGTGCCGGCCGGCTACTACGACTTCGCCTGGGCCGGAACGAAAGTGAAGCCGGAGTACGGGGCTCAGTGGTGGGTCTTCCCGCGTCACAAGGAAGCACCGAAGGACATGGTGCAGACCGCCGGCGCCCGCAACAACCACGGCTACGTGGTCCCGAGCATGGACCTGGTCTTCGTCCGCACCGGCGACGGGCAGAAGTACGAGAAGGCATTCGAACAGGAGTTGGTCAAGAAGATCCTGGCCGCAGTCAGTCCGTGATCAAGGGGGGATTTGTGGGACACGATTGTGATACTCCAGCGCTCCATTCCGCGGAACGCTCCGCGCAACGTCTGTAGCCGCAGGCTTCAGCCTGCGGCTGCAGAAGGGGAAACGCATGAGCGTTTGTAGCCGCAGGCTTCAGCCTGCGGAGTGAATGTATCGCACCGGCGACGCCACTCCGCAGGCTGAAGCCTGCGGCTACAGACGTTGCGCGGAGCGTTCCGCGGAATAGAGCGCTGGAGTATTAAGGAGTGCTCTTGACCGAACCTGCTCCCGATTCGCACACTCAAGGAGCGGGCATCCTCGTCGAGCAATGGGGCGATCAAGGCCGGACGGTCGTTTGCGGTGGCGTGTTGCCGGCGCCGCGGACCTGGCAGTCCGCGTCCACGCGCCAGGGTGCATTGCGGTTGCCGGTCAGGTCACAACTCTCGACGACGACTTGGGCCTTGTCGCGGAGCATAAGGCCGACGCGGTTGCCCTGCACCTTGCAGCGGCGAACGACGGTGCCGTTGCCGCCCTTGACGTCCATGCCTTCGGAATTGTTGCCGGTGATCTCGCACTCTTCGAAGACGCCCTGGCCTCCGTCGAGCACGTAGACGCCTTCCTCCTTGCCGTCGCGGACTTTGCAGCGCCGGAACACCGGGTTCGCGCCCTTGCCGATAGCGATGTTGGGCAGTTTGTGACCGAAGATGTCACATCCGGTCACCTCGGCACTGCTATCGTTCTTGACGTTGATCCCATTGCCTTGGCCGTCGCGGATGGTGCAGTCGCGGATCACGGGGCTGCCGCGCTCCTGAACCAGCACGCTGGTCTGCGCGTGGCCAAAGACGATGCACTTCTCGAACGTGCCGCGGGCCTGTTCGTAGATCCAGACGCCGACGCTCTTGCCATCGCGGATCGTGCAGTTGCGGACAACCGGGTTGGCGCCCTTGCCGACCGCAACGCTCTGCTGCTTGTGGTTGTAAATGTCGCAATCCGCGACCAGGCCCTCGCTCTTGTCCACGATCCAGACACCGTCGCCCTCGTTGTCGTGAATCTTGCAGCGGCAGACCGTGGCGCTGCTTTCTTGCTGAATCGTCACGCCGCTGAGGGTGTTGCCAAAGACTTCGCAATCGACGATCGTGCCCAGGCCCTTGCGAAAGACGGCGACGCCGTGCCGTTTGCCGTCGTGGATCTTGCAGTGGGACAACAGCGGCGTGCTCTGCTCGACGCAGGCCAGGCCTTCACCTTCATTGCCGGCAATGTCGCAGTGCAGCAGCATGCCAGCGCCCCGGTCGGTGACGTGGACGCCGGCTTTCTTGCCGTTACGGATCCTGCAGTGACGCAGAACCGGATTGGCTTCGCCGCGGATGTGGACGCAGGCCTCGGCATGCTCCTGGATGTCGCATTCTTCGAGCAAGCCCTCCGCCTTGTCTGAAAAAAGGACGCCGGTGTGCTTGCCGTCGCGGATGGTGCAGCGACGCAGGATCGGACGCGCCGTGGCGCCCTGGATGGCGACGGCCGCCCGAGCGTCGGAGGTGATGTCGCAGTCTTCCAGGATCAACCGGCCCCGCGGGATGTGGACCGTGAAGCCTGTGTCCGGGTCCTGGCCGGCACGATTGCGCAGCGTCAATCCTTGAACAAGGGCGCTGTCGGTCTGCACGACCAGGCAGCTGCCGCCGATGTTCTCGATGACGATTTCCGCTCGCGGGCCGTCGCCGACGATGTGCAGTGGCTTGTCGAGGACCAAGCTCTCGCGGTAGACGCCGGGCTTGACCCGAATGCACATGCCGGGCTCCGCCTTGCGGATCGCCTCCGCGATCGAACGGCACGCGCTCTGCTCGCCAGGCGCCACCACGATCTCCCGCGGCGGAGCTTCCGGCTTCGGCGGCGGTGGTGGGACGGGGATGGGATCGATGGACGCCCCGACCGGTCGTGCCGGCGCCAGGACGAGCCAGGCCGCGAAGCCCAGCGATTGCAGCACGAAAGCGGCAGCCAGGACAATGATCCAGCGGCGGCCACGTCGAAGCGCTCGGTGGCCGAGAAGGGCGCTCACCTCGCCGCCGATTAGCCGCAGGTTGGGTAACCTGCGCAGGTCCCGGGCACTCGTCCAGTCAGCATCGTCACCAATTCCGCCCGTTTTCATCAGTCGAGCCATCCGTGCCGTCGATATTAAGGTCTGTGCGGATTGTTCCGGTCGCCAAGCGAGCACCCGTTGGGATCTTGCATGGGCTGTTTCACCCGTCATCGACTCAGCGGGCTGGCGCTGGCCACGATGCTCATGGTCAGCGGCTGCGTGGCCACGGGACCGCTGGACTACATTCGCAATGGCTTCAAGGTCGGTCCCAACTACTGTCGGCCGCCGGCGCCGGTCGCCGCGGACTGGATCGAAGCCAACGATCCCAAGGTCGTGCACGATCACCTGGACGAGTGGTGGAGCGTCTTCAATGACCCCGCCCTCAACGGCCTGATCGACACGGCCTACGATCAGAACTTGACGCTTCGTGTGGTCGGCACCCGAGTGCTGCAAGCCCGGGCACAGCAGGCGATCGCTGTGGGCAATATCCTGCCGCAGTCTCAGCAAGCGACCGGGCAGTACAGCCGGGTCAACCTCAGCCCAAACATGCCGAACAACCCGGCAGCGCTCGGCCCCACGGTTCAGACCATCGAGAACCGGCTTGGCATTCCACCGACGCCCAGCTTCTTTACCAATGCCTATTCCGACTGGACGGCCGGCTTCAATTTGAGCTGGGAGCTCGATTTCTAGGGTCGCTTCCGCCGTGCCGTCGAGTCTGCCAACTCCACGCTGGATTCTTCGGTCGAAAATTACGACGCGGCCCTGGTGACGTTGCTGGCCGACGCGGCGACTAACTATGTGCAATTCCGCGTGGCCCAGCAGCGAATCAAGATTGCACGCGACAACGTCCACATCCAGGAAGGCGTCCTGGCCCTTGTCGAGGACCAATACAAGGTCGGCATCAACAAGGTCACCGAGCTCGACGTGGACCAGGCCAAGACGGTGCTCGAGCAAACGCGCTCCACGATCCCTGCCCTGCAGATCGTGCTTGGTCAGGCCAACGACGTGCTCTGCATCCTGCTGGGTATGCCGCCCCACGACCTGGAAGCCGAGCTTGGGCCGGGTCCGGACCTGAACGCCGAACCGCTGCCGAGCATTCCCAACTGGGTAGCAGCCGGTATTCCGGCCGACCTGCTGCGTCGCCGTCCCGACGTCCGCAGTGCCGAACGCCAGGTAGCGGCCCAGAGCGCCCAGGTCGGCGTTGCCGAGGCAGACCTTTACCCGGCCATATTCGTCAACGGCACTCTCGGTTACGAAGCGCAGGACCTTTCCAAGCTCTTCGAATCGCAGAGCTTCATGGGAAGCATCACGCCGAACTTCAGGTGGAATATCCTGAACTATGGCCGGATCGCCAACAATGTTCACTTGCAGCAGGCCAGAACGCAGGAGCTGATTGCCACTTACCAGAACCAGGTGCTGACCGCTGCCCAGCAGGTGCAGACCGCGCTGCGCGGCTTCCTGCGCTCACGCGAGCAGGCCGAATACCTGGCCCGCAGCGTGAAGGCAGCCGTGGCTGCTTCCCAGGTGGGCGTCAAGCAGTTCAAGGCCGGCACGGTGCCATTCAATACCGTCTTCAACCTGGAAACCACGCAGGTGCAGCAGCAGGATCAACTGGCCGTCGCGCAGGGCAACATCGCGCTCAACCTGATCAACGTCTATCGCGCCCTGGGCGGCGGCTGGCAGCTTCGCATGCAGAAGGAGCAGTGCGGCACGGGGTCACCGGCACCGATAGCTCCGTCGCCGGCTTCCACTTCGGAGCAACTGCCGCCTCCCAGGCCGACAGGAGAGTGACCGTGCGACACTCGATCTGGCTGGCGGCGTTCGTGCTCGCCCTGAGTGCGACCGGTGGGGGACAAGCCGCCGAGCCTTCGTCCTGTCCGCCGCCGGAGACCTGTTTCCTATCGCGGTTGGCCCCGGTGGGCGGCTGGCATCCCGATGGCGGCGGCCTGCTCCACTGGTGGAAACCCCACTGCTTCCCGAGTTGCGGCGCTCCGGATGACTACTGTCGCAAGCCGCTGCCTCGGCCGTGCTGGCCGCCCTATCCGCCGTACTTCACATACGGTCCCCCAGAGATTTGTCATTCCACGAACCCTTGCCCGCGCTGAGCCGTTTCCGGATCGAGCCCGAATGGCAGTCCAGGTTTCGCTCCCTGGCTCGCGCAAAAAGACGCTATAATGCGTCAGCGCGGTGAGCGTTGCCGTTCGAGACCCTGCCCCATGAGCAAGCCGTACGATGCCACGCTCAAGGCGATGCTGGAGGCGTCGCCCGCCGACTGGACTGCACTGATCGGGCTGCACGCCGAACGGATCGCGGTGATCGACGCCGACGTGTCCACCGTCACGGCTGCGACCGACAAGGTGCTGCGGCTGTCTGGCCCCGATGTCGTGGCGCACTTCGATTTCCAGGCCGGACCGGACGCCATACTGCCCCGCCGGGTCCACGGCTACAACGCGCTGCTGGAAGAGCGGCACGGGCTGCCGGTGCAGAGCGTCGTTCTGCTGTTGCGGCCCCAGGCCAACCTGCGGGCGATCAGCGGCGTCTACGAGCGTCGTTTACCCGGCACCGCTGAACCGTACCTGACCTTCCGCTACCAGGTCATCCGGATCTGGGAGTTGCGGCCGGAGCCGTTCTTGACCGGCGGGCCAGGAACACTGCCGCTGGCTCCCATCAGCGCGGTGACCGCCGGGGAACTGCCCGGGGTCATCCACGCCATGAAGGAGACGCTGGAAGCGCCACGCTATCGCAAGCTCGCGGGCACATTGTGGACGGCAGTGGACGTGCTGCTGGGGTTGCGTTACGAGCGGGCGATGATCGACCAGTTGTTACAGGGAGTCCGAGGTATGAAAGAATCCGTCACGTATCAGGCGATTGTCGAGGAAGGCGTTGCGAAAGGCGTGATCCAGGGACGACTGGAGGAAGCCCGGCGAATTCTGCTGCGGCTGGGGGAACATCTCTTCAGTGGCCCTGCCCCAGAGAGCACCCGCGCCCAACTCGAATCGATCACTGAGCTGGAATTGCTCGAACAGCTGAGCGACCGCGTCGTGCGCGTCAGCAGCTGGCCGGAGCTGGTAGCGAACCTGCCCGCCCCGAAGCCCCGCCGGCCGCGCCGAAAGAAGTCATGAACAGGGGGCGGCGGTTCAATTCTTCCAGGTTAGGGCTTGGGCCATTCGCGCTGGAGAATAAGGAGGCCAGTCGTGAATGGCATTTACTTAAGGCGAGCGGGGCGTGTAAACGCCCCGGGTGAGTGACCAAAACCGGGGCGGTTACACGCCCCGCGCGCGTTTAGGTATTGGGAGTCAGGGCAGTGGTTCA
>JAIEMG010000284.1 GCA_019752375.1 Gemmataceae bacterium
TCACGCAACCCCTTCGGGGTAAAGAAATACGCCGTAAAATTCAACAAGCGGATCACGCAAATGCGCAACTTCAAAACTTGCGCGTCGGGCTCGAGGGTATGTTTCCTTCCACCGCTCGCCAAAAGGCGGAGAAGAAATGAACCACGGATCGCACGGATAAGTCAAGAAAGCAGGCTGCTAAACACTGCGCTCTTTATCCGTGCGATCCGTGGTTCATTTCTTGCGTTTCTTCTTCCACCACGGGACTTGTTTTTCCCGGCCCGCGGAACCTCGTGCTTCGGGTAGCGCTTTGCGCACCGGCTTCCCAGCCTGATAACTGCGCAGATGATCCTCCATCTCTTGCCGGGTTTCTGCCGGAGCGTGCTGCAGGGCCCGTTGCTGCATGGACACAGCGTCCGCGAACCGCGTGCATTCCGCGTAGGCCCCGGCCAGCGTATCCATCAAGTTTCCGCTCGCCCAGCCGTCCAGTTCGCACGCGCGGGTGGCGTGCTCGACGGCCGCCGCGCCATTGCGGTGCTCCGCAATCGGGCAGGTCGCCAGCAGCCAGGCGATCTGGTTGCGGTAAGGCACATGGTCCGGCCGGAGTTCAATCGCGCGGCGGTAGTCGTTGATCGCCGCCCGGTACGAACCCCGGCCTTCAAAGAACCGGCCGCGGTAGTAGAGCGTCTCGGGATCGTCGGGGCGCTCGCGCAAGGCCTCGTTCAGATCGGCCAGGCCCTCGTCATCCTTTTTCTCCTCCAGGTAGGCCATGGACCGGGCATTCAGGATGCGCACCCGGTCCAGCAGCGGGCCCTCCGCATCGCCGCGGAGCAACCGTTTGCGCTGTTCCCGCTCCGAAAGGGATGTGTCGCCGAGTTGGTCCACGACCTTGAGTGCTTCCGAGAAGTCCTTGACCGCGGCCTCCCAACTCTTTCGCTCGCAGCGGAGCAAGCCGCGCAAGAAGTAGGCGGCGGGATCCGGCGGCACAAACCGCAAGCGAATGGTGAGATCGGCGAAGGCCCGCGCATGGTCCTGGAGCTGGGCGAAGATGACGGCTCGCCGCAAGTAGGCGTCGGCGTGGTCGGGGTCCAGCCGGACAGCCTCCGACAGGTCGTCGCGGGCCCTGGTGAAGTCCTTGTGACGGCCGTAGGCCATGCCACGGTGAAAGTACGCCTCCGCGTCGCGGGGCGTGCGTCGGACCCAGTCATCGAGGTCCGCCAGGCCCGCCTCCCACTCGCCCTTGGAAATACGCAGCGCGGCCCGGTTGGCCCGTGCCGTGGTCGAGTCCGGCGACAGTTCCAGGACTCGGGTGTAGTCGGCCATGGCCTGCTCATCGTCGCCTCGCTGCTGGCGGGCCAGGCCTCGCGCCAGGTAGCCGTGCTCGTTCTCCGGCTCACGGGCGATAAAGGCATCGAAGTCGGCGAACGCTCGTTCGTAGTTCCCCAGGTGCAGATGCGCATTGGCGCGGTTCAAGAGCGCCAGGTCGAATTCAGGGTTGATGTCGAGGCAGGCATCGAGATCGGCCAGGGCTCGATCGAACTCATCGCGGGTCAGAAACAGCGTGCCGCGGTTGTTCAAGCAGCCGGCGTTGCGCGGATCGAGGCGAAGCGTGACGTCGTAATCCGCCAAGGCTTTGTCGGGGGCGTCCTTCTTGCCGTGAGAGACGCCCCGGAAGTGGTAGGCCAGGGCGTAGTCCGGGCGAATCCGGATCGCCTCCGTGAAGTCCGCGATCGCCTGGTCGTGCTGGCCCAGGCGGTCGTGGCACCGTCCCCGGTGCAGATGGATCTCCGCATCGGCGGTCAAGGCCAGCGCCTGGGTGAACACAACGATGGCGTCCGCGTAAGCGCCCTCATCGGTAAGGGCCTTGCCACGCTCGAACAATTCCACAGCGCCGGTCGGTGATTGCGAGTCCATGGTCGTCGCGGTCCGTTGTTCGCAAGATCAAAAGCTTGATGGGGACATTTTACGGCAGTGAATCGTCCGCCGCCGCTGGCGACATACCGTAAATGCCCATTCGTTGCCGACCGCAGCCGCCGTTTCTTGGCGGTGGTCTCGGTCGGCGGCATTGGCTACGAATCCTTCCGTTGCGCCACGGTCACGGAAGTCCGGTAACGCAGCATGACTTCACTACCCTGCTGATACCGTGCGAAACACGCGCGGAGGAGGGCGGTGAACTGTTCCTTCGCTTCCGGCTCGCGCGGTGCGTAGGATGCCGAGAACGCGCGACCGAGCAGTCCTTCCTCGTCCAGCGCCTGCGCATGGCCGAACTCGACACGCTGGCCGTGCTGAAAAAGCGGGCTGGCCAGCAGACCGTCGCCGGAGAGCTTACGCGATTGCTCCACGCCCGCGGCTTCGCGCGCTATGCGAAAGGCGGTGCCGTACTCGACCGTGAACGGGTCGGTTTCGTCGCGTTCATTCCAGAGGAGCGCCACCCAGCCGCCGCGCTTCAAGACGCGATGGAACTCCGCGAGTGCCGCATCCGTTTCGAACCAGTGGAACGCCTGGGCCGCCAGCACCAGGTCCGCGTGGGCGTCCGGCAAGCCGGTGGACTCGGCGCGGCCGTTGCGATAGGACGGCGTCAATGCGGAAAGCGTCGATTCCGCCTCGGCCGCGCGGCGCATGTCGGGATTTGGTTCGATGCCGATGACGCTCATGCCTTGGGCGGCGAACGGACGGGAAGAGATCCCGGTGCCGCTGCCCACGTCGATCACGCGCGAACCGGGCGCGAGCCCGCAATGCCGAAGGATGAACGCAATGGCTTCATCGGGATAATCCGGTCGATGCCGGGCATACGTGTCGGCCAGCCCGGTGAAGCGGCCGGTGGGGTTCAAGGAAGATGCGTCCATGAGTGCGCTCGGCTCGAGGTCCGGCTGACAGAAAGCGGCCCATCGGATAGGATTCTATCTTGGAAATCGTTCAAAGCCATTGGACAGGAGACATGGAATGACCCGGGCCGCTCTGCAAGACACGATCATGCCGTTGGCGCTTCGCGTGGCGCTGGCAGCAGTGTTCATCTTTCACGGCTGGGGCAAGGTGATGACCGAGGGGAATGAGATGGGCGCCGCCTGGGCAGCCAAGATGCCCGAACCGCCGCCAAGGGAATTGCAGCAAGCCGTTGCCTGGGGTGAGCTAGCCGGCGGCGTGGCCCTTGCGCTTGGCTTGCTCACCCGGTTGGCCGCCCTGGGGATCGTAGTCGTCATGGTCGGCGCGATCGTCAATGTTCATGGCGAAAAGGGCTTCTCCATGATGAATGGCGGCTATGAGTATAATTTCGTGCTCATCGCCATCGGTGTCGCTCTGATCGCCGGGGGTGGCGGCGCCTGGGCGCTCGACGCCTTCTTTCGCCGAAAACAAAAGGTCGCCTCCTGACCCGCCAACGAGTTCACGAATGCCGATCCGTTTTACCGTGCTGGCCAGCGGCAGCAGCGGCAATGCAAGTTTGGTCCAGGTCGATGGTTTTGGCCTGCTGCTTGACGCCGGTCTGGGACCGCGCCAGCTGGCAGCTCGCCTCGCCGCGGTCGGAGCGTCCTGGCAAGAGGTCCAGGCCGTCCTGCTCACACACACGCACGGCGATCACTGGCGCGACCGTACCCTGGCACACCTGCGACGCCGACGAATCCCGCTCTACTGCCATACGGAGCACCACGACGCTTTGCGTTCGTACGGCGACGGGTTCTCTGGACTGGAAGCGGACGACCTTGTGCGGACTTTCGCGGTGAACGAGGAGTTCGTGCTGGCGCCGGGCCTCGGTTGCCGGGCGTTTGCACTCAAGCACGACAGTGGTGCCACGTTCGGCTTCCGCCTGGAACAGCCGGGCAGCCTTTTCGGCGACCCCGCTGCACTTGCCTATGCGGCCGACCTGGGTTCGTGGACCCCTGAGTTGGCCGGCGCCCTGGCGGACGTGGACGCGTTGGCCCTGGAATTCAATCACGATGTGGAGATGCAATACGCCAGCGGTCGGTCGTTCCAGCTCATCCGCCGCGTGCTGGGCGATCATGGCCATCTCTCGAACGTCCAGGCCGCGGATCTGTTGCGCGAAGTGCTGCGCCGCTCGGCGCCCGGACGGCTCCGCCACGTCGTTCAGCTCCACCTGAGCCAGCAGTGCAACCGGCCCGAGCTGGCTCTGGCCGCGGCACGGGCCGCCGTGGCAGGTGCGGACATCGAGGTCCATACCGCTTGTCAGGACACTCCCATCTTGACGGTATCGATCGGTCCGTCGCGGAGTCGCAAGCGAGTGCGGCGCTCGGTTTCCGTCGGCTCCTCCCGGGCGCGGCAAACAGCGGCTCATCCGATGCTGCCGGGATTCGAGTCCAGCGACGCCATCTGATCGGGGGGCCGCAGGCGAATGTTCTGATCCGCGACATCCGACGGTTGTCCATCCTTCCAAACGCGGAGCAGGCGTAATCCTCCGGCAGGAAATTCGCCCTGCTCCGTCGTCACATATCCGGCCTGAACGTCGATCTCCAACTCCAGCCGAAGCTGGAATGCATCGTCGAAGACGCAGAGCGTGCCCGCTGTCTTGCCCTCGACGAAGGCCCCGCCCACGATGAGCACGGGGCGCTTGGCAAGCCAGTCGAGCGAGCATTGCCGCGCGAGCGGCGTGAGGTCGAAACACGCGAAGAAGTCCTGCGCGGAGCGTCGCGTCGTGTGCAGGAGGACGAAATCGGGCGCCACCTTGAGTGCATCGGCCAGAGAAGCGACGCCGGGTCGCACCGGCTGCCGGCGCGACTCCACCGGGAGGCCCTGACCCATTGACCGCAGACGAGCACTCAAGGCTTCGCGGTCTTGATTCGAGGGAAGCCGCCTCTCGGCCACTGAAACGCTAAATGCGACATACGAAAGCAACGGTGTCTGGTCCGGCTCGCCGGGACGCTTGAAGATGCCCAGCGGACGATCCAGGAACAAGGCCAGACCAAGCTCGCGCAGCTCCGTGGGATATTCCAGGTCCAGTACCGCCTCGGCCAACAATTGCTTGCCGACTGGTGTCAGGTTTTCGTGCCAGACATCTTCGCTGAACAGCGAGCGTTGCCGTTTTTCCGGATCGAGGATCTGCTCTTCCGGCACGCGAGCGAACGGTGGGGGCAACACGCGGCTGTTTTCGCCGGGAGAGGTTGGCAGGTCCGGCACCAAATGTCCGTGATAGCGGGCTCGCAGCAGGTGTCCCTGTCGCAAAGCGCGACGCCGCAGCCGGCTCGCTGGCTCGTCGGCGGTGCCACGCAGGAACAGGCGAGGATGGCGCTCGGCCTGGTCGAATAGCGTGTGAAGCGCCGCGTCCAGCAACAGGGCATCCGGATAGTTGGCGCCGCGATGGTGAAATGTGACCAGATCGTACGCGGTCAGATGCCGCCCGAGCTGTCGCACCAGCGCTCCAAGAAAATCGACATGCTGGGCAGCTGTCAGCCCGTGGTGCGCTTCCAGCAGAGCGAGAAACGCAAAGGCCCGATCGGAAAAGTCCGTGTACGGTGAGAGCGCCACGCCGTTGAAGACAGTCTGCAACAGACGCGGCGCTTCCGAGACGGCGTGCCCGGTGGCCTGCCAGCAGGCGGCGAACAGGCGTGTTGCGGCTTCCAGGTCCTCCACCTGCGTCGAGCGCAATAGTGTTTCCAGGACGCGCGCTTGCTCCTGCCAGGGTCGCTCCGCCGTGAGCGCCCGTTCCAGCAAATCGCGGTATGACCGCATCGGTGCCGCGCTGGCGTCGGCTTGATGGAAGTACGCCAGTTCACCCAATGAGAATGCGGGCAGCGGCGCCTCGATCGATGTGAGCGGCAAGCGACTGACGCCCACCACGGACTGGTAGACGCCGTGGGAAACCGCCTTGCGCAGTTGCGACTCCGATTGGACCTGGGCGAGCTCGATGATGGCGGCCAACTCGCGTACCCACCGGCGCGTCTCGCGGCTCAGGATTACGTTGTCGCCGGCATCATAGCCCTCCCAGCCATAGGTATGCACCGCACGCGTCACGTAAATGCATTCGCCTCGGGAGTCGAGCTTCACCGAGATCAGCGGCTCGCCGGAGCGTCCCTCGGCATCCAGAAGGTAGACGTTCCAGCTCTCGAATGACTCGCGTTGCCGGGTCTGGCGGGCGTCGAGCAGGCGGCCCTGGAAGATCTCCCAGGAGACCGTCTCCCTGGGAGTGTGCCCCCATTCGAGCCCGATGCGGCGCCCCGCGAAAAAATGGGCAGGACGCAACGCCTCGGCAATTTGCTCGCGCACGGCAGTCAGCGAAAGCACCATCCAAATTCTCCCGGCCAAGGACTGCGCCGCAAGGTGGGCGGACCAGCGAGGATATTGTAGGCGAATCGGACCCGAAGCTCCTCGCCCCGCACGCGCAGGCTTCCTGCGTTGGGAGAGCGGAGAAACTCTGCCGGCTTTACCGGCTTTGAAGGAGGTGATGTTGCTGATTGCCTTGCGGTCTGGCTCGTGCGCGCCGGATAGGCTGCCGAATCTTGAAGGGAGGGATTTGCGTGACCCGCACGAGCTGGCCAGGGAGGTCGGCGTCGCGTGCCCTTCAGGAACAGGACGCGGGGGAATCAAGACATGAAACGAACGGCCCTGATGCTGGCAGCGTTAACCTGCTTGGTGGGCGCCATGAACGGCCGAGCCCAGGAAGTCGTATCGACCGAGGCGCCGTCCGCCGTCGTCGTCACGTCGGAACCGGCCGCCTGCTCGTCGCCGGACTGCGGAGCCTCATGCGGAGTTTCATGTGGCGACGACTGTGGCGGGCGCAAGCACAAAATCTTCGCCTGGCTGTGCCACTGCCCGAACAAGACGAAGAGCCCGTGCAACTGCTGCCACTCGTGCGCGTGCTGCTGCGGACCGCTGTACGGATTCTTCCTTTGCCAGTGCTATCCGCAGGCGCATGTCGGCGATGGCCGCTACATCGGCCAGGGACAACCGCCCGCCCCACCGCACCAGTGTGGCTTGCCCTGTGGTTGTGGTCGATGAACGGAGCCGTTCGCGGCGCGGCACCTTGTCGGTGCCGCGCCGCAAACGGTGGGGCGTCAATCCTTCGGCTTCAACGGCGGGAAAACGCTGTAACCCGAAACATTCACGGGGAACTTGTAGACCGTCTTCCCCGCGGTGACGAAGAGGGTCTTCAGCTCCGGACCGCCGAACGCACAGTTCGTGATCAGGTCCTCTGCAATCGGAATGCGGCCCAGCATCTTGCCCTGGGGCGAGATGACGTATATGCCGGCCGGAACATCGAGCGATTCACCTGCATTGCCGCGCGGCGCGTTGATGCCGGCCGCGACCCAGAGGTTGCCTTTCACGTCCACGCGCATGCCGTCGCCGCCGCGGCCCTTGCCAAAATCGTAGACCAACTTCTTGTTCCCCAGTGCACCGCCGTCGCCGATCTCGAACGCCCAGATCTTGCGATTTCCGCCGACCTTCGGATGGCTGTCGATCACGTACAGCAGCTTGTTGTCGGGCGAGACAGCGATGCCGTTGGGCCGATCGACTTCCTTCTGCGTCAGCACGCGCGTCACCTTGCCGTCGGCGTCGATGCGGTAAACGCCTTCCACGTCCATCTCCAGGTCGCCGCGATCGGCGCCGTAGCGTGGATCGGTGAACCAGATGCGGCCCTTGCCATCGACACACACGTCATTGGGACTGTTGTAACGCTTGCCCTCGTACTTCTCGGTCAGCGGGGTGACTTCGCCGCTCTTCATGTCGGTGCGGACGATGCGGCGTCGGCCCGGGCCCTGTTCGCCGCCTTCGCAACTGATGAGCCGGCCCAGTGCATCGAAGGCGTTGCCGTTGGTCCGCCCGCTGTCGGCGCGCCAGACTGAAGTCTTGCCGGCGGGCGTCATCTTCAAAATGCGGTTGCCGGTGATGTCGCTGAAGAAGAGGTTGCCCTGGTCATCGACCGCCGGTCCTTCCAGAAACGTGACCACCGCACTGGCGAGTTTGAGATCGGGAGCGACGAGGTCAGCCGGCAACGGCAGCTTGCCGTACTCCACCTTCTCGCCCTGAGCGGAAAGCATGCAAACAGCCAGCGCGGCCGCCATCGCAGACAGCGAGAGCTTGGTACGCATGAGCGAGACTCCGGGAAGATGAGTTACGAAGGCGCGGACACCTCGGCGCCTGGTTTGGGTTCGGCAGGAGTGGTGCCATTCTCGATCGGCACCTCGTCGGGTCGGACCGGCACCGCGCCGGTGACGACCGCAATCCAGCGGCTGACGGCGATGAGCAGCAGCAGGCCGACGCAAACGACGACGAAAACCGTCAGGCAGATGTTCATCACGCCCTTGAACTCGTCCCCATCGGCGATCATGGCGGGGAAACGGTAACCGATCATCTGGGTAGCGGCGGTCAACGTCGTGGCCGTGACGAACAGCATCGGAAGCAGCGTGATTGGTGCATACTTCGCCCGGCCGCTGTTGACGAGCATGGTTGTCACCAGGGTCAACGCCACTACGGCCAGGAGTTGGTTGGCGATACCGAACATCGGCCAGATCGTATCGATCTCGCCTGTCCAGACCAAGGCCCCCCACCCCACGGTGACCACGAGCGTCGCCAGGACGGCGCCGGGGACCCAGTCGGTCTGTTCGAAGCGTGGATGGACCTTGCCAAGCGCCTCCTGGAGGAGGAAGCGGGCGATGCGGGTACCGGTGTCGATTGTCGTCAGGATGAACAGCGCTTCGAACATGATGGCGAAGTGGAACCAGTACTTCATGATACTGTCCACATTGACATTCTCGCCCTTCACTCCGAAAACACCGAGCACGTTCAGCATCGCCGATTTGAGGATCTCGGCCATGCTGACGGCCAAGGTGACGGCGCCGCCGGTGCGGCCGCGCAGCTGCTCCTGGACCTGGCTTTCGACTTGCCCCAGGCGATCTTCGACGGGCAGGTGGCCCGGCCCCTCGACGTTCCCCAGTTCCTTGTAGAGGGAGTCGAGCTGGGCCTGGAACTTCGGCACTTTCTTTTGATCGACGTTGATGTCGTAGTAGAGCTTGGGCGGCATCGACGCGGCGGCGATCAACGCCACGATGCCGACGACGCCCTCCATCAACATGGCGCCGTAGCCGATGACACGGACCTGCGACTCCTTGTCCACCATCTTGGGCGTGGTGCCGGACGCGACCAGCGCGTGAAACCCGGAAATAGCCCCGCACATGATGCAGATAAAGACGAACGGAAAGATCGCGCCTGAAAACGTCGGCCCACCGTCCTGAAACGTGGTGTTGACCGGCGGACACTCCAGGACCGGGTTCGCCGCGAAGACACCCAGAATGAGCAGGCCAATGGTGCCGATCTTCAGAAAGCTCGACAGGTAGTCGCGCGGGCAAAGCAGGAGCCAAACGGGCAGCACCGAAGCGATGAAGCCATAGCCGGTCAGGGCCAGGATCGTCTCCTTGCGCGACAGGGAGAAGTACGGCTCCAGCGGCGAATCGGGGACCCAGTTGCCGATGACCGTCGCAGCCAGCACGCCGGCAGCGCCGATCAACGACGCCTCGACCACGCGGCCCTTGCGGATCTTGTACATGTACAGGCCGACGAAGAGCGCAATCGGAATCGTGCAAAAGATCGTGAACGTGCCCCACGAACTGCCCTTGATGACCAGTGCGGCGCCTTCAGGGAGTACCACCGTGTTCTGGGGGTTAACGGTCAAGTCCGCCGCTGCCGGCACCTGGATGCGAAACGTCTCGGATCGCTTGCTGATGGGACGGGCTTTGCCCGCACCCGGTGCCGGGTAAACGATGCTGCATCCTTCGGGGAACGCGTAGATCTTGTGGTCCTTCTCTACCAGCGGATCGGCCAGTACGGTGCCTGCCGGAACGGCCACGTCCGTGCCCTTGCCGAAGCCGACTTCCTCTCCGCCCAGCGCCTTGACGACGACGAAGCCCAGACCGGCCAGGGCGATGACGACGATGAAGAGGATCGCCGCGGAGACGACGACGGCTGCCCAGCGCCCGAGCTCCACCCGTGCAATCTCGGCGAGCGACTTGCCGCCGCGCCGGACCGACGCGGCCAGTACCAGCATGTCCTGCACGGCCCCGGCCAGGCAGACGCCGATCACTAGCCAGAGCAGCCCTGGAAAGTAGCCGTACTGGATTGCCAGTACCGGGCCAATCAGCGGCCCGGCGCCTGAGATGGCGGCGAAGTGATGGCCGAACAGGACCCACTTCTTGGTCGGATGATAGTTCTGCCCGTCGTTATGGACGTGGGCCGGCGTGATCCGCGCGTCGTCCAGGGCCGCGACCTTGGCAGCGAGAAAGGCGCTGTAGTAGCGATAGGCGATGGCGATGATGCACAGCGCGCCCAGCAAGAGCGGCATCGCGTGGTAGAGATGTCGGCCGTCGGCGGCGGTTTCGTAGAGCAGGTTAGCCAGAACGGGAGTCATTGCCTCGCCTCGTATTCGTCTTCACGGCGTTTTTCTTCCAGGCACTCGATGAAGTCTTGGTGGAGGGCCGGATGCAATTGATCCAGAAACGGCTCCGCAAGGTCGTGAGCAGTAATTAGACTAACTACGTCTGCAAAATCCTGGTGGCGCCTGGCCGAGAGTTTCAGGGTGATGAGAGTCTGCAAGTTGATAACACGGAGTTTCTTGATGAGTTGCGACGTCCGCTCGGGATCGGGATACGAGATTGGCCCCGGCTTGCCGCTTCCCGGATACATGCCTGCCACAAGGAAGTCGACGGATACGTTATTCGCTCGATCCTTGAAGCGCCGGGGCCGTCCTTCCAGCTGCTGGTAGTGCTTGGGAACGAATCGTTCACTGAACTCTTTCAGTCCGGCAGCAGTAACGAGGAAATCTACGTCTCCAGTGGTGCGCTGATGCCCATGAGCGTTCACTGCCATCCCACCCACGAGTGCATAAGGGATCCCCGCGCGTTCCAGACGCCGTGCCAGTCGACGCATTGTCTTATGAACCTCGTCCCGCTGTTCAAAGAACATGTCGATCTCCTTCAGTCGCTGACGAAAACTGATAGGAGCGCCGCCTTGCACGGAACGCGCGGTCGGGGTAGTGGGACGAGGCACGAATGAGCCCCCTCGAAAAGTAGAACGCGGAGCGATGTCTGCAAGACAGGATACCACGCCCTGACCTTGTCGCCCGCCTCGAAAGAAGCACCGAATATCAGCCGTTCCGCGCCTCGGATTCGTCCTCACGTCGGCGGTGGGCCAACGCTTCAAGATAATCGTGATGCAAGGTCGGATGAAGGCGGTCTAAGAACGATTCGTCGAGATTGTTGACGCGGATGAGATCGACCACATCGGCGTAGTCCTTTGGGCGAAATGCCGCCAGCTTGAGACAGATCAATGTTGCCAGGTTGATGAAATAGATATCGTCGATTTTCTCCCGAACTTCCGCCGGATCGGGGAAACTGATGGGCCCTGGCTTACCAAATCCAGGTGTTCCTCCAGTGAGGAGCAAGTCCACCGTGACGCCGTTGACTCGATCCACGAAGCGTCGGCTTCGTCCGGCCACCGGTTCGTAGTCCTTGGGAACCAATCGCTCCCGGAAAGTCTGCAGGCCATCGGCAGTGACTAGGACGTCGACATCGTCGGTGAAACGGCGGTAGCCGTGTACGTAGACCGCCATGCCACCCATGATGGCGTGCATGATCTTCGCCTTGTCCAGCTTTTTCACCAGGCGGCGCATCGAGACGCTCGCCGGGTCTTTGCCGCGTTTCTTTTGAGCCATGGCGACGAGTGGATCACGAGGCCAGCGCGGAACCGGAATGTTCGAGCTGGGATTGGACAGTCGAGCGGGAGGCATGACAACCGCTCCGGGATATGAACGCGCCAGGCATGATGCCGTAACGCTCTCATCATGCACGATCCGACGCCATTTCTCAACGCCCCAAATGAACCACGAGGCGAAGACAACCAACAAGGATACCAGGAGCCTTGCTAGCTGTCATCGCCCCGGGTTCGACGCACCACGTGGGAGCAGGGCTATTCGGTTATCGCCTCGTGGGCTCGACTGGAGAACATGGGCAACCGCCTGTTTTCGCCAATTTCACAACATGGACCGAAATCACGCGCTCCCCGGCGATAAGCGAATAGCCCTGCACGTGGGAGCCGTCTAGTGACTGGCGACCGGTTCCTCAGGAGTGGGCGTCGTCCGCTTGGCTTCGACTTCCGGCACCTTGGGAATCCGCATGGCGTAGAACGACCGCCAGACGAAGAACAGTGCGATGGCGAACATGACGACGCCGACGATGGCCGTGTAATCGGTGCCGTGGCCTGCGCTGGCGGCCTTCTTGACTCCCACCGCAATTTCTACCGCGAGCAGACCGAAGAGTGTCGAGAACTTGATGATCGGGTTCAATGCCACCGAGCTGGTGTCTTTGAATGGATCGCCCACCGTGTCGCCGACGACGGTCGCCGAGTGCAGCGGCGTGCCCTTTTCCTTGAGGTCCACCTCGACCAGCTTCTTGGCGTTGTCCCAGGCGCCGCCCGCGTTGGCCATGTAGATGGCCTGGAACAGACCGAACGCCGCGATGGAGATCAGGTAAGCGACGAAAAAGTTCGGATCGAAGAAGGCAAAGGCCAGGGTGACGGTCATCAGGGCGATGAAGATATTCCACATGCCGCTCTGCGCATACTCCGTGCAGATTTTGACGACCGTCAGCGAGTCGTTGATGTCCGCCTCTTTCTTGCTGAGGTCCATGTTCTTCTTGATGTATTCAACCGCGCGATAGGCGCCCGTAGTCACGGCCTGCATGGAGGCGCCGCAGAACCAGTAGATGACCGATCCGCCGGCAATGAAACCAAGGATCACCGGGGCGTCGGTCAGGCTCAGGTGCAGCATCTTTTCCTTGGCCAGCACCAGGATGATCGAGAAGATCATGGTCGTGGCGCCCACCACGGCCGTGCCAATCAGCACGGGCTTCGCGGTCGCCTTGAAGGTGTTGCCCGCCGAGTCGTTGGCTTCAAGGTAGTGCTTGCCCTGAACGAAGTCCGGCTCGAAGCCGAAATCGCGCTTGATCTCGTCCTTGATGCCGGGAATATGCTCGGTCTGGGCTAGCTCGAAGATCGACTGGGCGTTGTCGGTCACCGGACCGTAGCTGTCGACCGCAATGGTCACCGGCCCCATGCACAGGAAGCCGAAGGCCACCAGGCCAAAGGCGAAGATCGAACCGACGCCGACGAGACCGGACGTTGCCTGGATTTCCGCTTCAATGCGGGTCCGCTTCATCACGTCCGGCAAGGCCTGCAGCGTGGGCGACTTGGCCACATCCATGTTGTTCTTTTCGAGTTCCGAGAAGATCTTCTGCTGGGTTGCCTTGTCAAGCGTTTCGAGCGTGGTGGAATGGGGGGTCTGCAAGCGTGCCTGCGTGACGTCGTTGAGGCCTTGCAAGCTGACGAAGTAGGCCGCCGCCATGAGTCCGGCAATGAGGATACCGTTCCAGAAGGCGCTGAAGTTGCCGGCCACGATGCCGGAAAGGATGGTCAGCGACGAGCCGCCTTCGCGGCTGGCCGTCACGATTTCGTGCACGTGCTTGGAGTGCGAGCTGGTGAAGACCTTGGTGAACTCGGGAATCAACACCGCGGCCAGCGTGCCGCAACTGATGATGGTGGCCAGCTGCCACCAGAGGCTGGGCAGCGCCTTGCCGCCGATGGTCAAGTCTCCGATCAGCAGCCAGCTCATGAAGTACGACGTGCTGATCGACAGGATCGACGCGATCCAGATCAGGCGAGTCAACGGCTGCTCGAAATCGAATTCCTTCAGTCCCAGGTACTTCTTCTCGGAGATCTTCTGGTTGATGAAGTAGGAAGCACCGGACATGAAGTCCATCAGGAAACGCATGGCAAAAATCCAGACGATCAGCTTCACCTGGATGTTGGTGTCGGGCACGGCCAGGGTGATGAAGGCAATCAAGGCCACGCCGGTGACGCCATAGGTCTCGAAGGCATCCGCCGTCGGGCCGACCGAATCGCCGGCATTGTCGCCCGTGCAGTCGGCAATGACGCCAGGGTTGCGCGGGTCGTCTTCCTTGACGTTGAAGACGATCTTCATCAAGTCGGAACCGATGTCGGCGATCTTGGTGAAGATACCGCCGGCGATGCGCAATGCCGAGGCACCGAGCGATTCGCCGATGGCGAAGCCGAGGAAGCAAACACCGACGATCTGCCGCGGCACAAAAAGCAAGATGATGACCATCATCACCAACTCGAGCGAAATCAGAAACAAGCCGATCGACATGCCGGCACGCAGCGGAATGTTGACCACGTCCCACGGTTCACCCTTGAGGGATGCAAACGCGGTGCGCGAGTTCGCCCAGGTGTTGACGCGAATGCCGTACCAGGCCACCCAGTACGAGCCGCCCATGCCCACGATGGCAAAGATCAGCACATAGATAAGCATCATAATCGGAGGAATGGGCGCGGGGCCGCCCGCGGGCACGTTTTCCGCGTCGTGACTGAAGCCGAGCAAGTAATAGGCCAGAGCTCCGGCAATCAACACGAACAGCATCAGCAGGAACTTGCCCTGCTGGATGAGGTAGGTCTTGCAGGTCTGGAAGATGACCTCGGAGATGTCCAGCATCGACTTGTGCGCCGGCAGCTGGTAGATCTCTTTTCGCAGATAAAGGCTGATGCCGAGGGTGCCGCAGATGACCAGCGCCCCACAAAACAGCAGCCACCAGGCGTTGACGGTGTTGCCGAAGAAAACATTGACATCCAGGTTCGGGATGGCCAGGTCTGCTTCGCTTGCCCGGGCCGGCGCTGCCGTCGTCAGGAACGCGGCAACCGCCAGGACCATCGGCGCGAGACTGAAGAGCGTTGCGAGCCGTCGGCCCCAGGGCCGCCGTAAGTGTGTGTTCGCCATGGCTGGAGAGCACTCCGTTGTTCTTTGTCCGGCTCGGGGAACCGAGCCTCTTCTTGTAATGACTCACCCACGATTATGGGGATAAAGATAGGCAAAACGGCAGCCACGTCTACCCGTGAGCCAAGATCTGCGCCCGAATATCCAGCCCAGCTTGCCGGCTCCAGGCGGCGAGCAGACGCTCGAAAATGGGACCGGGCCACGGGATAGGCTGACCGTCGATGCCGCGGACGCCCGCCAGGCAGAACGCGGTGCCGCACAGCATCGCCTCGTCGGCGCTCAGGCACTGTTCAACCGTCAACGGCCGTTCCTGAAACGGCACGCCTTCCTGGAAGCAGAGCTCTTCAATCACTTGCAGGCTGACGCCGCGCAGGATCGACGTGCGCGGCGGAGAGATCACGATGCCCTTGTGGACGATGAGGAAGTTGGCGATCGCCGTCTCCGTCACGCGCCCCTGGCTTTCGAGGAGCAGCGCGACGCTGCCGGGTGCCATTTGCCGGACTTCTTGCTCGGCCAGCCACCAGTGCAGCCGGCTGCGATGCTTGAAGCTCGGGTCGATGGTCCGTCGCGGCACATGGCGCGTCAAAGGGACGACAAGCGATACGCCATCGCGAAGGAAGTGCTTGTAGCGCGATAGAGGGAGCGGAAAGGTGTGGATGCCCAGCGTTGGCGGAGCGTCGCCGGCGCCGCCTGGCTCGCCGAGGTAATAACCGATGGGGCCGGGCGTGGCGACGATCACCAGCGCCAGCTCCTGATCGCTGGAGATCGCGCCGGCATTCCGAGTGGCTACTTCCTCGGCATGACGAATCAGCGCTTCGTCCGTCGGAGTGAGGTCGATGCCGATGCGATCGCACCCGCGGCGAAAGCGGGCGATATGTTCAGGAAGGCGGAAGAGCTTGTGGTGAAATGTGCGGCACAGGTCGGCAACGGTGGCGCCGTAGACGAAGCCCGCATCGTGAAGCGACAGTTGCGCCCTGGATTGCGGGACGATACAGCCATTCCAGAAGGCAACAGGCTCATCGGGCATGGGCTAGTACTATAGCGCTGGTTTGGAAGCACGATTCACCGGAACCGTCTGTAGCCGCAGGCTTTAGCCTGCGGAGTGAATGTACGGCCTGCGACGCCACTCCGCAGGCCGAAGCCTGCGGCTACAGACGTTGCGCGGATCCTTTCACGGAATGGAGCGCTGTAGTACTAGGCGGCTATCTCTGTCCGAGGTCGGGATTCTGCGCTCGGTGACGAATCCAATCGTCCAGCGATCCGGGCGAGGGCGAATCGGTCGGACCATCCGCGGGCTTGGGTGTCAGGACGTTCCAGTCCAGAAGCAGCTTGAGGAGTCCGAGCACCACCGCGACGACGATGCCGATGCCGGCGTAGACTCGCAGCTGATCGTCGATGATGGCCCGTTCCCGGTTGTGCTTCTCGCGAGCGGCAACTGCCGCTGGGTCCGGTGGGCATCAGGTCGCGGGCGCGGGAAGCGCATCCGCCAACGTGACGATGCTGGTCGCCGCGATCAAAAACAAAACGCGAAGTTTCGATTTCACGGATAAGGTACCACCATCCTCGATGTCCGTCAGTTCTTCGTCCCGAAGGGCACGATATTTGGCGTCCGTCGAGCCAATGAACCTGAGTTATACTTCGCGCGGTAGAGAATGGCCGTGTTCGGTGGGCCAGACACTCTTGTCTGGCCGGCCAGACAAGAGTGTCTGGCCCACCTCGCCAGGTACCAAATCGGCCCGCGTGCAGTATAGTATAGCCTCCATTCCTACGCCGTAAAGCAGGTAGTGTTCGCCATCCCCGTCCACGCCGCCCTCGGCCGCTTGGTTTCACACGATTGCTGCGGACAATCACGCAGCGGCGATATCGCGCCGGGTCAGGCCATGAACGAAATGATCCAGGAGGTCGAGGGTACGTTCGGTCGCACCCTGCTGCTTCTGCACCAGCTGACGCGCTGCCATGCCCAGGCGCTGGCGGGCGACGGGGTCGGCCAGCAGCCGACGAACCGTGGTCTCCAGGTTGGCTGCGTCCCAGACCTGCTCCGCGGCGCGGGCATCGAGCAGACGCGCCACCGTGTCGCGGAAGTTCCAGACGTGGGGCCCGAACACCACTGCCGCCCCATAAGCGGCTGGCTCGATCATGTTCTGTCCGCCGCGCCGTCCATCCAGGCTCCCGCCGACAAACGCCAGGTCCGCGAGGCCCCACACGGCTCCGAGTTCGCCGATGGTATCGACGAGCACGATGTCGGCGGCTTTCGCGAGCGGTTTTGTCAACGTGCTGCGTCGAACGAATGGCTGTCCGGAATGCTGCAACAGGTCCGCGACCTCGTCGAAGCGTTCGCGCTGTCGTGGGACAAGGATGAGCCGTAAGTCCGGGTGCTCGGCCTTCGCGCGGCGAAAGATGTCGAGGACCCGTTGCTCCTCCGGTGCCTGCGTGCTGCCCGCCACCCAGACCAGGTCGCCGGACGTCACGCCCAA
Organism: Gemmataceae bacterium; assembly: GCA_019752375.1. GTDB lineage: Bacteria > Planctomycetota > Planctomycetia > Gemmatales > Gemmataceae > JAIEMG01. The sequence continues at coordinate 17,233 of JAIEMG010000284.1, forward strand.
CAGCCGTGCGAGCTCTTGTGTCTTCAAATTGTGCCGGTTGCTGGCCGCGCCGTCGTACTTGACGGACCCGGTCGCCTCGACGCGGCATGGGCTCTCGGCGCCGAGCGCCCGAAACCCCTCGGCGTAGTCCTCGGTCTGTGCCGCGACCAGTGACAAACGTCGAAACAACGGCCGCACCAGCGGTGCAATGGCGCGATAACGCTTGAAGCTGCGCGGGCTCATCCGCGCGTTGACGACGGCGACAGGAACCAGCCTTGCCGCCGCGGCTCGCAGGAAGTTTGGCCACAGCTCGCCCTCTGCAAGCACGATCAGCGTGGGATTGACGCGCCGCAGCGCTCGCCGCACGGCCCACGAGAAATCGAGCGGCCAGTAGAAGACCGACAGGTCGCCGAAGTGCTTGGTCGCTTCCTCGAAGCCGGTGTCCGTCGTGGTGGAGACGACGCACTGCCAGTCGGGATGACGCTTCCGAAACGCCGCAATGATCGGCCGCAACAGGTGGATCTCGCCGACGCTGACGCCGTGAAACCACGCGCAGCATCGGTCGTCCGGATCCAGCGGCGCCTGGCCAAAAAACTTGGCGAGCAGCCCACGCCGATACTTCCCGGTAGTCAGGGCCTTGTAGACAAGCCAAGGTGAAGAAACGGTCAGCGCAATCAAGTACAGCGCATCGAGCAGATACGGCATGGGGCATCCCTTCCCGCGTCTTGACGCGATGGCAAGGCCCCGGTGAATCCTGTCACCTTGTCACCTTGTCACCCTGTCACCTTGTCACTCTACACCGCCGCCTGCCGCATGTGGCAGTTCTTGTACTTCTTGCCGCTGCCGCAGGGGCACGGATCGTTGCGGCCGACTTTCTCGCCGCGGTTGCGGATCGGTTCTTGTTTCTTGTCGCCGCGCTGGCTGTTGGCGATGGCCGCGTCCTGCTGGCCACGCATGCTCGTCTCGTCCGCCATGGGTCGAGGGGCGGTCTCATGCACCGTCGTCTGCACGGCCCAGAGCGACTCCTGGAAATCGACCTCTTCCTCCATGCGGAAGACGGCGTCGGTCACCTTGTCGGCCACGCCTTCCCACATCGAGTCGAATTCCTTCATGCCTTCGCGCTTGTAGACCGTCTTCGGATCCTGCTGGCCGAAGGCGCGGAGGCCGACGGTCGAACGCAAGTGATCCATCGTGTACAGATGGTTCTTCCATGACGAATCGAGCCGGTTCAAGAGCAGGCCGCGCTCCACGCCGCGCATTTCCGGCCGGTACTTCATGTCGAACGCGTTCCACAACACTTTGCGCGCCGTGTCCTCGCTGACGCCGGTCAGGCTCGCGGCGGCGACTTCCAGACCGAGCTCCGACTTCGCCCATTCGACCAGCTCTTTCGCGTCTTCGGCCTCGGAGACGCTCGTGCCGCGGAAGGTTTCTTCCAGCTTTTCGTCGATCTCTTCCTGGGAGTGCTTCGGGAAATAGGCCCGGCTCACTTCGATGAGATGCTCCTGGAGCTTCGCGCGCGATTGTGTGCGGAACTCCTCCTCGCTCAGACCTTCCGCGGCCTTGCCGAAACGGACCTTGGCCCAGCGGAACAGGCCCTCGCGGTCGTAGCGATGGCCGGCGCCCTGTGGCTGCTGCTGGCGATCCGACATGAACTGGGCCATGCCGGCCTTCACCGGCAGCTCGATTTCCTTCTGGCGATAGATGTCCAGGATCTGCTTGTGCAGCAGCTCCTTGATGGCCGCCGGGCTCTTGCCGTCCAGGTCCGCGGTCGTCAGCTGAATCTGAAACTTCAAGCGTGCCCAGTCGGCGATGGAGCGCTGGCCCCAGTCGTGTTCCAGGTACATGCCGCCGGCCGACAGGTCGACGTCGGACAGCGCCTTCTCGCCCAGGTCCATCAAGTGCTGGGCCAGGTTGTCGCGGCCGATCTTCTTCAGGTCGCGGTCGGTGGTCTTGAGGCCCCAGCGGGTGTTGACGTGGTTGGCCATCGCTTGCCAGTTCCACTCGTGCTCTTCCACGTCGGTGCTGAGGTTCTCGTCCATCGCCTCCTGGATCTGCGAGGCGATCATCCGGTTCGCCTTGTCGCGGGCCGTCTTCTCGGCCTCATTGAAGTCGCTGCGCGCGAAGTCGGATGCGTCGAACTCCATGCCCAGGCGATTGGCCGCGAACTCGGCGAAGCTGGAAGCGCCGTAATCGGAATCGAGGAAGCGATCGACCGCCAGGTTGACCTGGTCGTCGATCATCTGGAGCAGCAGCAGTTTGCAGCTGGCGCCTTCGAGGATTTCCTGGCGGTAGCCGTAGGTCCGCTTGCGCTGATGGTCCATCACCTCGTCGTATTCGAGGAGGTTCTTGCGGATGTCGAAGTTGCGTTCCTCGACCTTCTTCTGGGCAGCCTGGATGCGGCGCGACACCATGCCGCTCTCGATCGCTTGCCCCTCTTCCATGCCGAGCTTGGTGAGGATGTTGGCGACCCATTCGCCGGCGAAGATGCGCATCAGGTCGTCTTGCAGCGACAGGTAGAACCGGCCCGAACCGGGATCGCCCTGTCGTCCAGATCGGCCGCGAAGCTGATTGTCGATGCGGCGGGCCTCGTGCCGCTCGGTGCCGATGATGTGCACGCCGCCCTTGGCAGCCACCTCCCGGCCCATCTCCTTCATCTTCTCCTTCGTCTCGATCTCGTGAACGAGTTGCTTCCACTCGTCGGCCGGAACATCGAGCAGCGTGGCGTACTTGTCCTTGAGCTTGGCCCAGGCCAGCGTCTCCGGGTTGCCTCCCAGGATGATGTCCGTGCCGCGGCCGGCCATGTTGGTGGCGATGGTGACGGCACCGATGCGCCCTGCCTGCGCCACGATCTCGGCTTCGCGCGCTGCATGCTCCGGCAGCGCGTTCAGCAGCTCGTGCTTGATGCCGCGGCGCTTGAGCATTTCGCTCAGCTTGATCGACTTGTCCACGTCGACCGTGCCGATCAGCATCGGCCGGCCTTCCTTGTGGACCTCGACGACCTCGTCCACCACGGCCTTCCACTTCTCCTTCTCGGTGCGGAAGATGACGTCGGGATAGTTGATGCGGATGAGCGGCTTGTTCGTCGGAATGGCAATGACGTCGAGCTTGTAGATCTTCCAGAACTCATTGGCCTCGGTCATGGCCGTGCCGGTCATGCCCGCCAGCTTCTTGTAGAGCTTGAAGAAGTTCTGCAAGGTCACGGTCGCCAGCGTCTGCGTTTCCTGCTTGATCTTGACGCCCGCGCGCGCTTCCTTGGCTTCGACGGCCTGGTGCAGACCGTCGGACCACTGTCGGCCCACCATGAGACGGCCGGTGAACTCATCGATGATGATCACCGACATCTCGTTGCTTTCGGGGTGACGCATCACCGCATATTGTTTGTCGCGCTTATAGAGGTTGTGGGCCTTGAGCGAGTTGTCGATCAAGTGCGGCCATTCCATGTTGCCGGCGGTGTAGAAGCTCTCGACGCCGGCCAGTTCCTCGGCCTTGCGGACGCCTTCGTCGGTCAGATGGCAGGTGTGCTCCTTCTCCTTGACCTCGTAATAGCGGCCCGGCTCCTGCTTTTGCAGCTCGATGAGCTGCATGGCGATGTCATTGGCGCGAGCGTACCGGCTCAGGTCGCCGAACGCGGGGCCGGAAATAATGAGCGGCGTACGCGCCTCGTCGATGAGGATGTTGTCGACCTCGTCGATGACGGCGAAGTTGAGCGCCTTCTGGCACTGCTGGTAGTGCGGGTCGTAGTGCGGATCGCCCCAGCGGGCCGGCTTCATGTTGTCGCGCAGGTAATCGAAGCCGAACTCGCTGTTGGTGCCGTAAGTGATGTCGCAGTCGTACGCCTTGCGCCGATCCTGCGGGTCCATGTCGCTCTGGATGAAGCCCGCCGTCAGGCCCAGCGCATGATAAATGGGCGACATCCATTCGCAGTCGCGCCGGGCCAGGTAGTCGTTGACGGTAATGACGTGGACGCCCTTCTGCTCCAGGGCGTTGAGGACGGCGGGCAGCGTGGCGACCAGCGTCTTGCCTTCACCGGTCACCATTTCCGCGATATTGCCGCGGTGCAGCACGACGCCGCCGAGGATCTGTACGTCGAAGTGACGCATGCGCTTGGTGCGCCAGCCGGCTTCCCGGCAAGCGGCGAACACTTCGGGGAGGAGATCGTCGAGGGTCTCTCCCTTGGCCAGCCGGGCCCGCCATTTCGGCGTCAGCGCCTTCAGCTCTTCGTCGCCGAGGGCCTTCATTTTCGGTTCCAGCTCATTGACCTGGGCGAGCAGGGAACCGGGGGTGACCTTGTGCGTGCCGTCGCGGTTGCGGACGTAACCCAACTTGCGGACGAACCGCTCGTTGCTGGAGCCGAGCACGCGCATGAGGAACCGGGCCACCGCGTCGGACGCCGCACCGAAGGCGTCGCCGATTTTCTCGAGTATGCTCACATCCATGGATTGTTCGGTGCTCATGCCAACGCCTCCGAGATCGGCGAACTGCCGCGAGGTAGTCCCAAAAGCCACATGCGCCAAGCGATCAGTCTAAGGAGGAAGGGCAACCAGGGTCAAGATAGACCGGCCCCGCCCCAGCTTCCCCGGTCGCTGTATCTTATGACTTATTATACGATTCCACACGACTCACATGACGCCGAAGTCCACGAATCTCGCCGTGGCGGGAAACGTGCTCCGGCTTGGGGAGACCGCTGGAGGCGCGCGCTGGCGGGATGGGTAACTTGCACTCGATCCGGCGGAACCTGCCCGACCCGCTCACCGGTGACGACATCCTTTCCTTCGCGGGAATTGAACCCCTTGCGTGCTTGCCATCCCGAAGCCCCAGCAGTTCGCGGAGAAGGTCCATGCCTACACCTTTCCCTGGGAGGGACGGCTCAATACGCGGATGAAGGACCTCGTGGATCTCGTGCTTCTCCTCGAACGCGGCCCGCTCGACGCGGAAGAAATCCACCAGGCGCTCGCCGCCACCTCCAAGACGCGCGGCACCCATGCGCTCCCCGAGAAGCTCGCGCAGCCGCCGGACTTCTGGGCGGCGGATTTTACCGGCATGGCCCGAGAGGCGAAGCTCTCGCCGAGGGATTACCTCACCGCGTTCGGGGAACTCGTTCGGTTCTGGCACGAGAACGCATTGGGAGCTGCTGGCTAATTCTCCAACGCTACGTCCACTGGAAGGATCGGCGTCCGTGTCTGTAGCCGGAGGCTTCAGCCCTGAGTGTTACACACAAGTACGACGGTGACACCTGTCCACGCTACCGGACGATCTGAAAATCAGGCCTACAGTGCAACCTTGGCCTCCGCAGGTGACCTTTTGCCCACTACGGGAAAGCCCATGGATCGTCGCCACTTACGACTTATGTGTAACACTCAGGGCTTCAGCCTGCGGAGGGGCGACTGCCGGCCCTGCGACGCACTTCCGCAGGCTGAAGCCTGCGGCTAGTGCGCCTGTGACGGTTGTGAATTGGCGGGGTGCAAGTCCCCGTCGAGAGGAGGTTTGGCCTCTCGTCGCCGAAGGTAACT
>JAIEMG010000155.1 GCA_019752375.1 Gemmataceae bacterium
AGGGGCTCGGGCTCGGACCAGGCCAAACGGGGACCGGTATCCGGATTTCTGGTGCCCGCGCCCCTGCCCGCGCCCGAGCCCGATTTGAATTTCGATCCCGATGAACTCCCGGGTCGGTTCCTGGTGAGCGTTATCCGAGAAAACCTGCCACAATTCTCGGTGCCCCTTTGCCCAATGTCCTGTCGCTCGTTACGATAAGGCTGGGCGCATCCAACATCCAAAGCACTCCGCGCGAATTCCAGGTGTCATGGGTCTTCCACGACAGACGGTCGTACTACTGAAGACGGCGCGTCAGCTGGCCCAGGCCTTGCCGGCCGATGCGGTTCTCCTGCTGACCGAAACCAATCTCGATTGGGACGACGTACTGCAATACCTGGGCGGCACTCGCCTGCTCGTCGCGGCCCAGGACAGCGAATTGACGCTCAAGCTCAAGGAGCAGACCGGTCTCACCGTCCTCGATATCGATCCCGGTCCGACGCCGACGCAGGAACGCATGAGCCTCGCGCTGCTGGAAGCCGTCGCCGTCGAGAAACTGCACACGGGGGCACACGTCATCGTGCTCTACAACGGCATCGAAGTGGAAGCGGGCGCTCCCGAGCACATCGACAGCCTGAGCGTGCTGCACCTCGGCGAACACCTCGAACGACTGACGGCCCAGGACCTCCGCAAGCTCGATACACAAGTGCCGCTGGAAACCCTGCGTGCGGTGGTGGACCTGGCGACCGAGATCGGCCGCGAGGGACGCGAAGGCCAGCCGATCGGCACCCTGTTCGTCGTCGGCGACACGCGCAAGGTGCTGACCATGTGCCGGCCGATCAACTTCAACCCGTTTCGCGGCTACAGCCCCGAGGAGCGCGACGTCCGCGATCCCAAGGTGCGCGAACAGATCAAGGAGATCGCCAAGCTGGATGGCGCCATCCTCATCCGCCGCGACGGCGTCGCCGTCGCGGCGGGCATGTTGCTCGACGTTCCATCCGAGGGCATCACCCTGAGCAAGGGACTGGGCTCGCGCCACTGGGCCGCGGCGGGCATCAGTCGTCGGACCAAGGCCATTGCGGTCGCCGTCAGCCAGTCGGCGGGCACCGTGCGGCTCTTCCAGAACGGCCAGGTGGTGCTGCACGTCGAGCCGTTCGCCCGGCCGATGATCTGGCGCCAGTTCCAGATGGAAACGCAACAAGACACCGACGGCCACGGCAACCCCGCCGTCGCCCCCTGAGTTTTCGCCGCTTGCGGCGTCGCACTTCCCTTCTATGGAGGACTCTCTCATGCGTGCCATGCTGCGACTGGCTGGGTTCCTGCTGTCCGTCATGCTCCTGGCGGGCTGTGCCATCCAGAAGCCGTTGAGCGTCGAGAAAACGCTGGACGTGGGACCGGGGGAATCGCGAGTCGTGCTGGTCGATGCACCGGTCCGCGACCAGAAAGTCAACGTCTCCGTCAATTCCGGCGGCGTACCCGTGGACGTCTACGTCATCCTCGAAGAGAGCGATGACAAGGCCCTGGAGATTGCAGGAAAGGCGACCATGTCCGGCCAGGCGCCGGCCGGCGCGCTGGCCAGCAACCAGAAATCCGCCGAGGCCAACGTGGACGCCACCATTCCCGCCAAGAAAGCGTTCGCGGTGCTGGTCTGCAACAACGTCAACAACAAGAAGGCCGACGTGAAAGTCAAAGTGACAAGCAAGTGAAGCGCCGTGAGCCGTCTGCCGGCTCCCTTCCGGGCGAGTGCCCCATGCGATCCGCGGAAGAGTGAAGGGCTATCGAGGTCCGCTTTTCAACTGGACCTCAAACTCGCGCAGACCTGTCTGATACGCCTCGCGCCAGGCCGTGTTCGGCTTGACCGGGTCGCGAAACTTCACCATCTGCGCCACCGCATCCGCCACGGTATACGGTGCCACGATTCGCTTCTTGTGGCGCAGGTACGTCTCCAGTCCCGCCAGCGCCGTCACCGCGGCACCCAGGGCCGGTCCTTCATCCGACTGGAGCCGCTCCAGTTGCCGGTCGAGCACGGTTGCCAGGATCTCGCACATGAGATCGCTCCGTGCGATGCCGCCCGAGACGGAGATGCGCGTGATGCGCTGTCCCGCCGCCTCATGCTCGCGCACTCCGAGCGCGATGAGATAGGCCAGTGCTTCCAGCGCGGCCCGGTACTTCTGTCCGAGGTTGCGCGGCTCCCGCGGCGACCACTGCACGCGCGGAGCGCTCACGCCAAGCGACGGCTCCGGCGCCACGAAGGGAAGCACGGTCACGCCGTCGGCGCCCGCACCGAAGCCGCGCGCCTCCGCCTCCAGTCGCTCCCAGTCGGGCTTCGGGCCGAGCACCCGATCCAAAAACTGAGCGCCGTTGTTGTAGCAGCGCATCCAGAGGTACGGCCCCCAGTTGAGGCGCATGGCGTCCAGGTTGTCCGATGTCGGCAGCTTGTTCGACGACGAGTTCACGACCGCGGAATTGCCCAGGATGATCGCCATCTGTCCGGCATCGACGGCGCCGCCGCCCACCAGACCGGCGGCCTGGTCGTCGGAGGTCGGAAAGATCCAGGGACCTTCACCTTTCTTGCGTCGCCCAATTCGGAGCGACGGCCCAATATCTGCGTGGTTTTTCATCTCATCGGTCAACTCTCCGATCGGCGTGCTTTGATCGGTGATGGACGGCAGCTGCTCCCAGGCCAATTTTCGGTACTGCGGATTTTCGAGGGCGCCGAGCATGAACTTCGACCAGCGGCAGGTCTTCAAGTTCATGATGCCGGTCGATGCGGCCGAGGAGACACTGATGCGCTCCCATTCTCCCGTCAAGAAGCCCGCCGCCAGCGGTCCGTGCGGCAGAATAAGGGACGATCGCTTCCAGTCTTCCGGCGACAACGTTTCCTCGTCCTTGACCAGGTGGCTGAGGGTGTAGCGAATGGCCCACGGGCCGCCGATGGCCTTCACGACTTTTTCCTGGCCGCCGAGTCGCTCCAGTCCGCGTGCGTGATACGGCGCCAGGGAGTGGTCGTTCCAGCAGATTGCGCGGCGGACGGGAACGATGTTGCCGGTGATCCGGCCCGCCGTGTGATGCGTCGCCGAGATGCCGCCGGCCAGCCAATCGGTGATCAGCACGGCTTTATCTTCCAGCTGGGTACGCAACTCGCGCACGCTGGCATAGACCTGGCCTTCCAGCTGCAGGAGGCTCAGCTCGGACACGCCGCCTTCCGTCCACAGGTCGGTGGGCAATCGGACGTCGGCCAGAGTGTTGCCCTCGAGATCGAAGGCGATGCACTTGACGCCGCCTGTGCTGAAATCCCAGCCCACGACGAAGGTCGGGTACGCAGGATAGCTTTCCGATTGGCGGACGCAACGCAACGGCTCGGACACGGCGGTCACTCCTGAGTGCAAGGGCAAGGATGGCGTGTTGTACCACGCGGAAGTTTCGCGCTCAAGGAAGTCGCCGCTCCTGGGTGCAAACTCGTTTCTGCTCGACCATGCTCAATCGCCTGGCACAAGGTCGTTGGCCCGACGCGCAAGCGAGGGATACTTCATCCCTCGCTTGCGCGTCGGGCTAACGACCGCGCTGACACGCGCATAAACAGGTTTGCACCTCGGTTCTCCTGGCTTCTCCTTTTACCGTCTTCGCTTACAACAATGGTGAATCCTTTGCCGTCCGCCGCGCATCAAAAACTGGGTGGATGCCCCGTTTTGTTTCTGGTCCTCCGGAGACGCTCCATGAACGCAAAAGATCCCATCATCTACGGCCTGAAGAGCACACAGAACATGATGGGGATGTACCTCGCCGACCTGTCCGACGCCGATCTGGTCGTGCGGCCGGCGCCGGGCGCCAACCACATTGCCTGGCAACTCGGCCATCTCATCCATTCCGAAGCCCGGCTTGCATCCATCGTCTCGGGCGCTGCCTTTCCCGAACTACCGGCCGGATTTGGCGATCAGCACGGCCCGAAGACGGCCGCAGTTGATCCGCCGCAAGGGTTTGGAAGCAAGAAAGAGTACCTGGACCTGTTCACCAAGGTGCGCGAAGCCAGCATTGTACTGGCGGTCAAGGTGAACGATTCCGAATTGGACAAGCCGAACACCGGGCCGCTTGCTGCATTTGCGCCCAAGATCGGCGACTTGTTCGTGCTGCTCGCCAATCACTCGCTGATGCACATGGGACAATTCAGCGTGGTGCGTCGCAAGCTCGGCAAGCCGGTCCTGTTTTGAGGAAGCGTTCCATGGGCCGCGACCCGAAGTAACCTCTCATTGTGTGTAGAATGACATCATGAGCACCGTCATCGCACCTCCCGAGCACAACGTCACCGGCATCGACTATGCCGAGCGCGGCCATTTCCGCTACACCGGTCCGCCGATCCTCGACATCCACAGCCACGTCATGCTCACGCAGCCGACCGATCCGCCCAACGCGCCCCCCGGACCGCTGACCGCCGAGGCGAGCCTGGCCCAGGCCGAGCTGATGCTCAAGGTGGCGACGAGCTTCGCTGTCGATCGCATCTACACGATGTGCCCCGCGGAGCACATCGCCCCGCTGCGAGAGCGCTTTGGCGACCGGCTTGGCTTCAATGGACCGATCAACAAGAAGACCAAGGACGAGCCGGACGATGAGGCGTATCGGCTTCTCGATCACTTCCTGGCCGAGCGCGTGGAGATCATCAAGTTCTGGGCCGCGCCCCGTGGGAGGGACCGGGGGCTTTTTGTCGATGCTCCGTGGCGCATCGAGGCAGCCCGGCGGGCACGCGCGGCCGGCGTGCGCATCTTCATGGTGCATGTCGGCGATCCCGACGTCTGGTTCCGCACCGTCTACACCGACGCCGCCAAGTTCGGCACCAAACCCGACCAGTACGTCGGCCTGATCCGGCTCCTCGAAGAGTTTCCCGACGTGACGTGGATCGGCGCCCACATGGGCGGCGACGTGGAGCATCCCGATCACCTGGAAGAGTTGCTCCAGTGCTATCCGCACCTCTGCTTCGACACCAGCGCGACGAAGTGGCAGGTGCGCGAAGTGTCGCCTCGCCGCGATGCGGTCCGCGCGTTGATGTGCCGCTATCCCGATCGCTTCCTGTTTGGCAGCGATTTAGTGACTCGGCACGGACTGCCGAGAGAGCACTACGTCAGCCGCTACTGGTGCCAGCGCACGCTGTGGGAGAGCGCCTGGGAGGGCCAGAGCCCCATGGCCGATCCCGACCACAGCAAAACGCCTGGCGAATCGCCCCCCCTGTGCGGCGTCAACCTGCCCGCCAACGTGCTTGACTTGGTCTATCATGCCAACGCCGAGCGACTCCTCGCAACGCGCTAAGGCGAGCGGCGAAAGGAAACACACCCTTCGAGCCCGACGAACCTTGCTTGCGCGTTTTGAAGTTGCGCCAGTGTCTGACACCGATTCGCAGCGTAGTTTCTTCCCTCGTACCCAAGCTCCGGCTTGGGGAGAAGCTGGAGCTTCTCGGCTGTGCATTCCCAAGCCGGAGCTTGGGAACGAGAGGAAACACACCCTTCGAGCCCGACAAATCATCCATCTCGGATCGAAATAACGGTATTGCTGTCACGATGGATTTCACATGGTACGATTAACCGGGTTATTTCGTGCCACCGACGTCGCAGTAGCTGTGGATTGCTTTCCCCCTGGTGTGCGGCAAGGGCCTGACCCTCTCGTTCGCCACACGCCCCATCCACGATCTCATGGCCCACGCTCAGACGTTACACGCTGACCTGAAGCCCTACCCTGGCTACCGCCTGCGGCAGTTGCTCGGTGTCGGCGGCTTCAGTGAAGTGTGGGAAGCGGAAGTCGATGGCGGCAGCAGTGTCGCCCTGAAGTTCATGCCGTGCGACAATGGCATGGCCGCCGCCAAGGAAATCCGCTCCATTCAGAAGATGAAGCAGCTGGTTCACCCGAATCTCGTCGGCATCGATAAAATTTGGTGTTACGAGAACTACATTGTTATTGCGATGGAGCTGGCCGAGGGCGACCTGGACGACCTGTTCCAGGCCTACCAGGCAGAGTTCAACACCGCGGTCGTGCCGGAGCAGGTCTGCATGTACTTGACCCATGTCGCGCACGCGCTCGATTTCCTGAACTCCCGACAGCACCGCATTGACGGCCGGCTGGTCAGCATCCAGCATTGTGACGTCAAGCCAAGCAACATGCTGCTCTACGGGGAGACAGTCAAACTCGGCGATTTCGGCCTGTCGGTGCAGACATCCTCCAACCGGAAAATGAACGCGAGGGAAGGCACTCTGGCGTTCGCCGCTCCCGAGGTGTTTTCCGGCCAGGTGAGCAGTCAGTCGGACCAGTATGCGCTGGCGATCTCGTATTGCTACCTGCGCAGCGGGCGGTTCCCGTTCCCGCAGATCGACAGCTTCCGGCAAAGCTGGCCCCGCCGCCGACCGCCACCGGACCTGACAATGCTCTCCGAAGAGGAACGACCGATTATTCTCAAGGCCCTGAGCCGCGTGCCCCTGGACCGATGGCCGTCGTGTCTTGACATGATGAAACAACTCACCAAGATCTTCGCCTGACCCGCTGCTCGTTGGAAGCAGCCGGAGGAAGCAGATTATGGCAGACATGTTCCGTCGTGCCGCCCCTCCCCGAATAGCCAAGGAGCCGGCGCGCCCCGTCTTCGACATCGAGTTCGAGCGTTTGATGATGCTCCTCGTCGACCAGATCGAGCGCGACGTCCTTAATGAGGCTCGGCAGACCGTCGAGACCTTGCTGCGTATTCGCCCCACGGACCCCAATGTCCTGGAGGCGCAGTCGTACGTGGACGAGCAACTCAGCAAGGTCGTTGCCAAGCCGGGCGCCGAGACGCGCTGCTTTGTCGGCCACAAGACGTGGGTGAATGCGGTGGCCTTCTCCGCCGACGGCAAGATCGCCGCCTCGGGATGCGGCGGCGACTTGCTCGAATCGGGATTCAGCGACGGCGAGGACCGCTCCATCCGCCTGTGGGACTTGACCAACGGCAAAGCGATCCGGGTCCTCCAGGGACATGATACGCTTGTAAGCAGCATCGCGTTCCTGGCCAAGACGAACCAGCTGGCCGCGGGCACCCGGGATGGCATGGTCTGCGTCTGGGACACCTCCAGCGCTCGCGTCGCGCATACCTATCAGAAGAAGGACGCTCCCATCCTGGCGGTGGCGGCGTCCGCCGACGGCGCGCGACTGCTCGCCGGTAGTGAAGACCGTGGCGTACGGCTGTTCGATGTTGCCAGCGAACGACGCCTCAAGCGACTGACCGGACACATGGGCCCAATCACCGGCATCGCGTTCTTGCCCGACGGCAAGCGTGCCATCTCCAGCAGCCAGGACGCGAGCATCCGCCTGTGGAACCTCGACATTGGCAACGAGCTGAAGAGCTTTGCAGGGCACAGCGGCTCGGTCATGGGCGTTTCCGCCTCGGCGGACGGCAAGTTCGTCATCTCCTCGGGCGCGGATTCGCTGCTTCGATTGTGGGACGTCAACAGCGGGCGCGAGCTGCGTCGGTTCGAAGGTCACGCCGGTATCGTCAACGCCGTGGCCTTCACCCCGGAGGGCAAACGCATCGTGAGCGGCGGCTCGGACAAGACGGTGCGCGTCTGGGCTGTCGAGAGCGGCAAGCTCCTGCACACCTTCGAGGGCCACGCGGACACGGTGCGTGCCATCGCGGTTTCCCCGGACGGCCTCTCCGCTCTGTCGGGCAGCGCGGACAAGACGGTGCGGCTGTGGACGCTACCCAAGGTCTGAGAGTCTGTCCGAAAAGGGGGCAGGCACCGTTGCCGGAAATGGCTTGGGTCAATTGCCCGGACAGGCCGAGTTGCCTGGCAAGGGGGCGTCCGGCGAGTTCGGTCTGGAAGGTGCCGTCAGATCGACGCCTTGGGCCGCGAGATAATCCGCGACGGCTCGGAAATACTCAAGTAATGCATCGGCTTCCATGTACTCGGCTTCGGCAGCCATCAATTCCCGCAGCGTGACAAAAAGCAGGTTGCTCCGGCCGAGATCGTACTTCTCCTGCTCCGCTTCCCGAAGCAGCCGCGTCAGTCGAATGTTTTCCAGCGCCTGAGCGTGCAGGTCGTGAGCGCGCTGCAGGGCGGTGCCGGCATCCAGCATTTCCGCGCCAATCCGGTCGCGCAGCATCCGCTCCTGAGCAAAGATTTGACCGAGTTGGGCCTGTGCCGCCTGTTCCTTGCCTCGTGCGTCGCGCCGCTGCAGCGGCATGTCGAAGAGAAGAGCAGCCTCGAGGACGTTTCGGTCCAGGCCATTGGGGCCCGACAGGGCACTCTTGCCGGGCCCCACATCGCTGCTTCCGGTGACGGACAAGTTCAATCCTGGCAACCGTTGGTTCTGAGCCAGACGTTTCGCCACCTCGATCCGTTCGCGCTGCAAGGCCAGCCGACGTAACTCGGGCCGCTGTTCCCAGGCAATGTTGGTGTCGCTTTTGATTTGCTCCGCGCTGGGCGGTGGCGGCAATGGGGGGAAGCCCGGCAGGCGACAGACTTCAGCCAGCACGGGGTTGCCTTCCGCATCCCGCATGTACAACGAAAGGGCGATGGTCGCTTGCTGATAGACCCGATAGGCGAGCACCTGGCGCGCCTGGCGATCAACGATGGCCCGGCGGTTGTCTTCGCGGTCGATGGGGGCGATGCGTTTGAGCTCGATCTGCTCCGCCAGCTGAGCGTCGCGTTCCTGAGCGAGGCGCAGGACGGCGGTGGCAATCTGGTAGCGGCGGCCGGCGGCCACCCAGGTCCAGTAGCTGCGCGCTGCTCCGCGCCCGATGTCAATGCGTTGGGTCAAGATGACGGGTTCCGCCAGCTGTCGATTGAGGCCCGCAGTCTGCAACGAAGCTCGGCGGCGGTCCAGCGAACGGTCGCGAAGCAGGGGGAACGTGACGCCCCCGCGGAACTCCCCATCCGACGCGGTTTTTCGATCCAGATAGTAGGTCGGGAATTCGCCGTAGCCGCGCCGCCATCCGCCGAAGAGCGACATACCCATAAACGACGTAGGTTGCTGGAAGCCGACCTCCTGCCGATCGCTTGGATAGGTGCCCGCATTTTCTCGTCCCGCCGCCTGGAGGTTGAGATCGAATTGCCCTTCAGCGGCCAGCAGATCGCCCTCGGCGATCGCCCGTTCCTGTTCGGCGGCCTGGATGAGCGGATAATGCCGTCCGACCGACGCAAGCACCTCCTCCACATCCAGGGGCAGACAATCTTGCACCGGACAAGTGGCGCCGCGCTCCGGCATCTCGGCAACGACTCGCGGCGGAGGCAAGTCGGCGGAAGCGGCATGCGGGGGATCGGAGTCGTCGGGTGCTGCCGTTCCACTCGTTCCCGACAAACATGTCAGGACCACCAGCACGACCGCCCCCATCCGTGTCTGGTTCATTTGGGCACCTTGATCTTCCCTTCCTTGTCGCCCTTGGCTTCCTCGGCAGGCAAAACTGCCGGGAAGCCGTTGAAGCGGCGCCAGAGTTCATAGCCGATGGTTACCCGGTTGAGGAATACCCAACCATTGGCGCGTACGCCCTGCCGGAGTGCGTAATCGGGCGGCCAGGGGTTGCTCACTTCCTCCTCCGGATCGGGACGCACGAGGATGCGAAATTTGCCCTTGCCGTCATCCGTGCGATCGACAAAGTCAACCAGGCCGCCAAAAGTTCCCATCGCCAACGAAGGCCAGCCCACCACCTGCACGGCTGGCCAGCCTTCGAATTGCAGGCGCACCGCGAGCCGCGGCTTCTGGCTTTCGGCGCCGCTTTCCTGGTGCCTGATCAGTTCGGTGATGAGCGGTGAATCGTTGCCATCGACGATTAACTCGACGACCCGCCCCTCGGGGCTTGGAATCTCAGGCACCAGGATCATGAGATTGTCTCCCTGCTTCACCAGGATTCCGCCGTCCCGGGCATTGGCCAGGACGCGGAAAACCCAGCCGGCGCAGGGTGCACAAACTTCCTGGGTCATTTGTCGGTTGAGCCGCACCTGGATCTGAGCCATGTCGCGGCGGGCGCTGGCCACGTCGGCAACGGCCGCCTGGCGCAATGCCTCGACTCCCTGAATGGCCGCCTCGATATCGTTGCCCACCTTGGCCAGATCGGCGGAAAGTGCGTCCACCTCGCTAGTCGCGGCCAGTTCGGCCTGGCGGGCCCGCTCCAGTTCGGCGGTGGCGGTGTTGTACCGCGTCTCGGCCATCTGAAACTCCAGCCCGGAAGTCAGCCCCTTCTTCTTCAAGCCCGCCTGCATTTCCATGGAAAAGTCCGCCAGCCGAAATGCTTCCTTGCTGGCGGTGACGGCCTGCCTGCTGCTCTCCAGCCGGCGCCGGCCCATCTCGAGCCGGTTACTGGCGGCTCGGTGAGCATCTTTCTGAGACTTGAGCAAGGCCCCTTGCTGCTTGCTCAGAGACTCCACGCGTTCCTGGGTCCGATCGATTCGCTCCTGGATGGCCGCCCGCTCGGTCTGCAGATTGTCCACGAGTCGCGAGTCGGGATCGAGCAGCCGGACGAGCAATTCGCCCGCCTCCACGCGCGTGCCCTCGACGACCCGCCACTCCATGACCCGGCCATCGATGGGCGCCTTGACAAACTGCTGCCGGTAGGTGGGGTCGAACGCCATGAGCTTGCCGCTGGCGGTCACGGTCTGCTGCCAGGGCAACAGCAACAGCAGAGGCGTGGCGCAGAAGCACACGACCAGCAACTTGGCCAATCGTTGCGTGCCGCGCGGGGTTTGAACCATCATCATGGCCGGGAGGTTCGAACGGCTGCTCCACAGCGGTTGCGTCGGCAGCGGCGTGCTGGCCAGGTGAATTGTTGGTGTCGTCAAGGTGCGTCTCACTTCCCAGGGCAATAGGGTATTTCTCAGCCTGGGGCAAACGGAACGCCCCATTCATCCCGGTGCGCGGATTGCCGGTTCATTCACCTCCCAGGGCCTTGGGACGCGTGGCGAGTGTCCGGCTGGTCCTCCAAAGAGATTCGTCGATCGCAGCGTGCCATCACGTCGGGATGATAGGTGGCGACCAGCAGCGTCCACGGCGCCTGCCGGTCGAAGAGCCCATCCATGACCACGTTGCGGATGGGATCGTCAAGCGAGTCGAGCAACTCATCCAGCACCAGCAACCGGGGCCGGACCGCGATGGCTCGGGCCAGCATCAGTCGCCTGGCCTGTTTGTTGGACAAGGGCGCTCCGTTGGGGGCCAGCGGCGTCTGCAGGCCGCGGGGCAGCGCCAGCACGTCTTCGAGCAGGCCAGCTCGCGCGAGGGCAGCGCGCACGTCCGCCAGCGATACATTCAATCGTCCGACCCGAACGTTCTCCACGACCGTGGCCTTGAAAATCTCATAGCCCATGACGGTGCCGACCTGCTCGCGCAGGGTGTCCAGATGGATGTCGCGCAGGTCCACGCCATCGAGTTCGATATTGCCTTGCACGGGTTCGCGCAGCCCTACCAGCAATTCCATCAACGTGGTCTTCCCGGAACCGAACGGGCCCACAATGGCCACTCGCTCGCCCGCCTTCACTGCCCAGTTTTGATTGACAAGAATCAGCCGGTGGGACCCCTCGTGCGCGAATGCGAGATTGCGAATGTTGAGGGCCGCACCGCCTGCCGGGACGACATGGCCTTCGCCGCTGCCTCGTTCCAGCGGCAAGTCCACCAGGTGGCCCAGCTTGTCCATCGACGCCATCAGGTCGTAGAACGATTCAAGCGACTTGCCCAGTTTGGTGAAGGAGCCGATCAGTACCGCCACAATCAACTCGGCGGCGAGCAATTGGGGACGCGTGAGCTGCCCCTGGATCACCAGGTAGCTCCCCAGACTCAGCAATGATGCTCCGGCAACGGCCTGGAGTACGAGCGAGAACAGGATCTGACGGAACAGGATCCGGTAATACTCCATGCGCTTGAGGAGGTAATCTCGAGTGAGCTGATCGGCACGCGCCACGGCGTACTGAGGCCCGCCGCTCAACTTGAAGGCGACTGGCTGACGAGTCATTTCTTCCAGCCAGCCCGCCACCTCGTACTTGGCGATCGACTGCCGAACCACGCTGCGGATCGCACCTCGTCCCAAGGTGAAAATGATGAAACTCACCACAAAGATGAGGACGACGTCATACCCGAGCAACAGCGGGTGGTAAACCGCCAGCACAAACAGACTCACGAGCGTCTGAACGACCAGCGTCAAGCCGTCGATCAGAAGGATCGCGCCGGCTTTCTGCAAGAGGAATACGTCAAAAAAGCGATTCCCGATCTCCGGCCCTTCCGCGGACTCGTAAACCTGGCAACGGACCCGCGGCAGGCGATGAGCCAACTCGCCCACCACGCGCACGAAGATACGGCGCTGTAGGATTTCGACCACAAACGTGCGCATCGCCCGGATGGCCGCATCCAATCCCAACAAAACGAGCACAACCACCGCCAGCACCACGACCGGCTGCATGAATGTGCTGTATTGCACGTACACGAACTGGAATTCAATGGCGATGGGCGTGGCCAAGGACAGCAAGCCGACACCGAGCGTGAAGATCAGGATCAACCACAAATCGCTTCGTTCGGCGCGGAGCAAGCCCAGGAGGCGACCCATCGGCGATACATGAGCGACGTGGGGGCCGCCGTGGCCACCGGTGCTCCCCGAAAGCTGGTTGGCGTGTTCCCCAGCTTCCGTTTGCACGGCAAACGACATCAGCGGCTGTGCTACCACCCAGTCGCGCACATCTTGATCGGTGCGGGCGCCGAGCAAATCCAGCAGTTCAACATGCTCGACCCAGCGTTCGGGCAGCGATTCTTCAAGTCCAGTAAGCCGCACCCGGCGACCCTGCTTCTCGAGCAGCAGCAGCCAGCGGGTTGGCTCGCGGACCGTTGGGACGTGAATGACAACCGGAGAAGTGGGGTTTGCGGCCTCGCATGCTTCGGCGATCGACCAATGCCGGACCCAGATTTGCAGACCCACGTTCTTTCCCGCCTGTGCGAGCCGGGCGGTCCATGTTTCGCGAAACGGGCCCGAGATGTACTGGCGGCCTTGCACCAGGGCAGCACGCGCCACGTGGGGATCGAACTCGACCCCTGATTCCACTGCCAGGCGCTCCAGCACCAGGACCGCCTGCTCCAGCACTGGAACTTCTTCCACGCCCGGCGACAAGTACACGGTCGGTTTGTCGGCGGGCCCATTCATGGATGGCTGTCTCTCCTCAGGTAAGTGTTGGTGCCGCAAATCCTGCTGCCGTCGTAAGTTCAGGTAGTCCCGGGGCCCAGTGCCAGCAGACCGAAGAACAGGATTGGCACTGTCCGTTGGCCTACTCGCTTTTTCGGATACGCGGAACAGGCGGCTTGAGCTAATTGTGCCCAATGTGACAATCTTCACAGGCCCTGGGGCATCGGCGCTCCACAACCAACCGCAGACCATCGCCCGTGGCCGTGGAATCCGCCATTGTCTTCCCTCTGTTGAGAAAGTCCCTGATTCTTCTGCCCGTGGATCCGCTTTTCCGCGGTGGGTCTCAGGCTGCATGATCGGCGGTCTTCGACCCTGCCGGATTCTCCCGCGAATCTCGCTGCAGATGTCCATTCCGCCATGTGCGCTCAATGAACGTGGTGTCCACCATGCCGTCGGCAAAACAGGGATGATTGAAGATCTCGCGGTGGATGGGGACGGTGGTCTTAATACCTTCGACAACGAACTCCGCCAAGGCTCGGCGCATGCACGCAATGGCGTCGGCACGAGTTGACTGGTGGACGAGCAGCTTGGCAACCATCGAATCATAGTTCGGCGGCACCTTGTAGCCGGCCACCGCGTGCGTGTCTATCCGCACCCCGGACCCGCCTGGAACTTCCCAGCGAGTAATCACACCCGGCGAAGGGCGGAAATTCGCCGCTGGATCCTCGGCGTTGATGCGGCACTCCATCGCGGCACCTCGATGCTCGATGTCCTCCTGGCGGAAGGGCAACGGCTCGCCCGCCGCCACCCGGATCTGCGCGCGGACCAAGTCGATTCCCGTAACCAGTTCCGTGACCGGGTGTTCGACTTGAATGCGGGCATTGACCTCGATGAAATAAAATCGGTGTTGCTGATCGACCAGGAATTCACAAGTGCCAGCATTGTAGTAGCCGCCTGCTCGGGCGAGCCGCACCGCTGCCTGGCAAATCTCTTCGCGCACCGCGTTTGGCAAATGCGGAGCGGGTGATTCCTCGACGAGCTTTTGATGTCTGCGCTGGAGGGAGCAATCGCGCTCCCAGAGGTGTATCACATTGCCGTGCTTGTCGCCCAAGAGCTGGACCTCGACATGGCGGGGCCGTTCGATGTACTTTTCCAGGTAGACTCCACCGTCCTTGAATGCCTTTTCGGCCTCCTGCTGGGCCGCCACCAAGCCGGTCCTCAGGCTCACGTCGTCGTGGGCCACGCGCATACCCTTGCCGCCTCCGCCCGCCGCAGCCTTGATGAGCACCGGATAGCCGATCCCACGCGCTAACCGCATCGCTTCCTCTTCGCTGGTGAGGAGTCCCTCACTACCTGGAACGACCGGGACCCTGGCTTCCTGAGCGAGCTTGCGGGCTTCGCTCTTGTAACCCAGCCGGCGCATCGCCTCCTCGGATGGGCCAATGAACTCGATGTTGCACGACCGGCACACGTTCGCGAAATGGGCATTCTCCGAAAGAAAGCCAAACCCTGGATGAATTGCGTCGGCGTCCGCGACCTCGGCCGCGCTGATGATGCGCGGGATATTGAGATAACTCTCGGAAGCGACGGCCGGCCCAATGCAGATGGCCCGGTCCGCCAACTTGAGGTAGGGCGCATCGCGGTCGGCCTCGCTGAAGACGGCGACAACCTCGATCCCCAGATCGCGGCACGCCCGGATGACCCGCAGGGCGATCTCACCGCGATTGGCAACAAGAATGCGTTGGAACATGGCACCTCCACTTCGCTCCCTTTCCTTGCCCGCCACAACCATGTGGCGGCGTGGGCAAATCGCTCTATTGACGGCTGCGCGGCGTTTGTAAATCGCCGGGGGGCAAACTGCCGGCGAATGTGGTACCGTCCGCGCAGTTTTACCGGTTGTTCTCGCGGGTCAATCCTTCCTCACACTCATTTCTATTTCGCCACGGCAAGTCTGCCGTTCTTAGCCCGCGAGTCGGCAGCCAGCTGTTTCTTAAAGGCCGCAAACTGTTTGCGCAACTCCGCATCCGTCGTGGCTAGGATTTGCACGGCCAGCAGGCCGGCATTGCGGCCGGCGCCGATGCCCACCGTGGCCACTGGCACGCCGGGCGGCATCTGCACGATCGAATAGAGCGAGTCCAGCCCTTGCAGCGCCTTGGTCGCTATCGGGACGCCGATGACCGGTAGGCAGGTATGTGCCGCGATAACACCGGGGAGATGTGCCGCGCCGCCCGCGCCAGCGATGATGACCTTGATCCCACGACTTTCGGCAAGCCGGGCATACTCGGCCGTATCGTCCGGCGTGCGGTGCGCCGACAAGACGTGAAGCTCGGAGACGATGCCAAATTCCGCCAACCCATCCGCCGCCTGCTTCATTGTCTCCAGGTCGGAATCACTTCCCATCAAGATACCGACTTGAGAGTTGCCCATGATAGTGTGTCCTCCTAACTGGCAAAATGGACGTCGATGCGCCTCGCTTACGTCTCGGCGATTCTTGGCGTTGGTGGTCTTCGCTTCGGTTGACAGCCTCCGACACAAGGATCGTAATTCCTCTCGGACAATGCAAACCCCGCCCGGAGCGTCAAAGCCGAGGCTGACCTGGGTGCCGCGAACCGCTACTACAGCCACGTAGATATCATTGCCAATGATGACCTGCTGCCCCGCCTTTCGGCTCAATACCAACATGGTTGCACCTCCTTGCAAACAAAGTTCAGTTGCCTTCGACCCTGGTGAGGACCGATGGACGCCCTCCGCGCAGCCGAACCCACCCCGTAAACATTGCGGGCAAACGCACTGCGGCAGAAACCGTTCGAATTCGAATCTTTGCAACGGGCAGGAATCAACAGCGCAGAAATGCTCCGACACCGTTGCGGGAACAATATTCCCAACCGGGTACGGTTTGCCGCGTCAGCGTGAGAGCGAGGTGATTCGAGGCGGATCCGTGAAGTGCCCATGCCGTACGGAAAAGAGCCTGCGGCGTCACGACCTTTCTACGGAAAGACCGTCGAACACCGGTCAGGGAGGCCAGCGACCTCTCGACGTCGCAAATTTCATCACCCTCTTGCGACTCTCTTTCGCTCGCGGAGGAAGGAGGTGCAGCGGGTCCAGGGACCGTCCCGAAGAACAACACAAAACAGAGCAGGCACGTCAGAGGCCATATGCCAGCGAGGGGAGCCACCGTTTCTTGCTTCATGCTTGCCTGGCCTTTGATCGCTGAACCCGCTTCCTCAGCATCGTGATCGCACCATATTCAACTGCTTGGTCCAGCGAGCAGCGCGCGGACGCCCAAAATGCGTAGAGTGCCAAATGACGCGATGCACGGTGCAGCCGCTAGGACTCGTCACCGTCTGTCCAAACGGTGCGCGTTTTCTCGATCGCTTCGCGCAGCTGCTCGGTAGCCATGCTGTCCTCCTCCAGGAAGCGCATGGCCTCGGTTAGCCAGCTTGCCAATTCAGGCTGCCGCAGGCGGTAGAAAACCTGCCGACCCTGGCGGCGTTCGCTCACAAGACGATGGGCACGCAGTGTCATGAGATGTTGCGAGACGCCTGAGTGGCTGATGCCAAGGGCCGACTGAATCGACTTCACGTCGCGCTCCCCGTCGCGTAATTCCTCCAGAAGCCGAATGCGGTTCGGATTCGCCAACACGGCGAGCAGTTCCGCCAGTCCCTTCGCGACCAGTACACGATGCGGCACAGCCCTCGCCCTTTTTGGTTCATATATTCAAATATTCAAATACAATTCTCCGGCTCATTCTAAAGGTGATGTTTGAAATGTCAAGAGTATTTCGACGACGGGCAATGGGTGATGAGCGTCATTAGACTAGTGTTCCCCGATCGCAAGATTGATAATCTTGGAGTTGCATACGTTAGATCGGGTAGGATCGACTCAGATCCGGAGGCCCAACGGTGGACCGACTCAAGAACCTTGCCGAATGGATGGCCGAGCGCAACATGCAGCTCGACCAGCTGCTGAACCGAAGTGGACTGGAGAAGCGCGTCGTCACCGCCATCCTCAAGGGCAACTACACATCCAGCCCACGGCAGCGCGAGCGGCTGGCCAGCGCGCTGGGCCTGGCGGTCGATGAGGTGGCCTGGGGACAGGGCATGGGAGTGGACCACATCCACGGCCATGGTCCACAGTTCGGCCGCAGCCCATGAGAGGATGAACGAATGGAAGCCACGCGAAATGTGGGCGAGCTGTGCGAGCAACACCAAATGGACATCAAGCAACTGGCCGAGCGCGCCGGATTGGACGAGGGCCGTATTCTCGCCATCGTGCTGGGCCGCTGGACGCCGAGTCCGGCGGAACGCGATCGAGTGGCAGCCGCCTTCGGGCTGACGCGCGAGCAGATCGCTTGGGGACACAAAACGCCGATTCAGCACATCTACGGGCACGGACCGGGATGATGGTGGGGGTAGCGGAACTTGGGGCACGTTCGTAACGTGCCGGATCCCGACACTCTGCCCGGATCTGGCACGTTTCGGCCCACCGAACACAGCCATACTCTACCGCGTGGAGTATAAGAAGCCAACGACGGATAAGTTCGTACTTTTCGTAGGACGGATTTCCAATCCGTCCGCGCCTGTCGGATGGATTGGAAATCCGTCCTACGAACTTATTCTTGGATGATTCGAGTCGGCAGGCTGCCCCTTGCTTGCGCGTCGAGATCGAGGCAGCGCGAGCAGGTCGTTCGCCCTACTGCGGCGGTGCCACTGGTTCGCCTTCCTTCGGTGCTTCGGCCAAGGGCTGAGGCGGTTCCACGGGCGGTGGTGGCGACGTCTCTGCCGCGATTGGCTCCGGTGCCGGCGGCGTTTCCGCCGGCGGCGTCTCGACCCGCGGTTCCGGGGGCGGGGTGGGCTCCGGTTTCGGCGGCGTCTTGGCTTCCAGGAACGCGGCCAGCTCGCTGAAGGTACGCAGCGGCGTAGCGCCTTCCAGGGCCGACTGCGTGAGCTTGGGCTTGGGCGGTTTTCGTTGGGGTCGCGGCGGTCGCGGCGGCTCCGGGGCTCGCGGCGGAATCACCACGATCTTGCGCGGCGGCGCCTGGTCGCCGCCCGGTGCTGGGCTTTCGCCCGGTCGTCGCGGCGGAGTGATGCGCAACGGTTGGCTGCGGGGCGGCGGCGCCGGCCGATCGGCTCGGGGCGGCGGTCGGTCGCCCCGCGGCTGCTGGGGTGGTCGGTCGCTCCGCGGCGGGCGGGCTTCCTGGGGCTTGCGCTCCGGCGGCTTGCGCTCGGTGCCGGGCTGGATCATCGTCAGCGAGACGCGCTTGCGGTCCTTGTCCACGTTCAGGACCCAGACCGATACCACGTCGCCGACGGCCACCACGTCGTACGGGTTCTTGATGTAGCGGTTGGCCATCTGGCTGATGTGCACCAGGCCGCTATCCTTGAGGCCGATGTCGATGAACGCGCCGAAATCGACGACGTTCAGCACCGTGCCCTTCAGCTCCATGCCCGGCTGGAGGTCTTCCAGCTTCAGGATGCCCTTCTTGAAGATGGGCGGCGGCAGGTCGTCGCGGGGGTCGCGGCCGGGCCGGGCCAGCGCTTCCAGGATGTCCTTCAAGGTCGGCAAGCCGACTTCCAGCCGCGTCGAGACTTCTTCCGGCGTCAGCGCCTTGAGCTTTTCGCGCAGCTCCTCGTTCTTCTGCTGATCGAGCAACGCGTCCGTCTGGTAGCCGAGTTCGCCGAGCAAGCGCTGGGCCGGGCCATAGCTTTCGGGGTGAATCCAGGTGCCGTCCAGCGGATTGTCGCCGCCGGAAATCTTGAGGAAGCCCGCGGCCTGCGTGTAGCGCGCCGGCCCGATGCTGGGCACCTGCATCAACTGCTCGCGGCTTTTGAACGGTCCGTTCTGCTTGCGGTAATCGACCACTTCCCGTGCCACGAGCTGATTCAGTCCCGACACGGTGCGCAGCAACGGCACGCTCGCGGTGTTGAGGTCGACGCCCACGTGGTTGACGCACGATTCGATGACCGCTTCCAGCGATTCCTTGAGCTGCTTGGGATTGACGTCGTGCTGGTAGAGGCCGACGCCGATGTTCTGCGGATCGATCTTCACCAGCTCGCTCAGCGGGTCCTGCAGCCGACGGCCGATGGAAATGGTGCCGCGCGTGGTGGCGTCGAAATCGGGGAATTCCTCGCGACCGACCGGGCTGGCGGAATAGACGCTCGCGCCTGCTTCGTTGACGATGACGTAGGCAAATTCCGGCGCCTGCTCCGGTAGATGGACCACCACCGGGGCGGGCGGTTCCGCGGGCGGCGGCACGGGTTCCGGGGCTGCGGCGGGTGCAGCCTCCGCCGTCGCCCCTTCGGCCGCCGGCGTTTCAGTGGCTGCGGGCACATCCGTGGCGACCGGCGCTGGGACTGCTTCGGGCGGTGGAGGTGCGGGAGGCGGTACGGGCTTGTTCGCCGCCGCGATGGCCAGTTCGCGCACGCCCGACCAGTTCGAAATCAGCTCCGAGACAATCTCCTCCGTCTCGCGACACGCCGTGCCGTTGCCGATCGCGATGACGTTCAGGTGGTGCTTGCTGATGAGGTCCGCCAGGCGGATCTTGGCGTCGTCCTTCCGGTTCTGGGGCGGATGCGGATAGATGACGCCCTGGTCCAGCAGGTTGCCGGTTTCGTCGAGGGCAGCAACCTTGCAGCCGGTGCGGAAGCCGGGGTCGATCGCCAGGACGCGTCGGCCGCGCAGCGGCGGTTGCAGCAGCAGGCTTCGGAGATTGCGCGCGAACACCTGGACGGCATGGTCCTGGGCGTGCTCGGTCAGCTCGCGGCGAATTTCGCGATCCAGGCTCGGGATCAGGAGCCGGGCCAGTGCGTCCTCGGCACTCGTCTTCATCAATTCCGCGTGCGGATGGTCGCCCAACGGCAGCAGAGCAGGCCGGCCATGCAAGCCGACATACATCGCCGACTGCACCGCCTCGGTGTCCCATTCCAGCTTGGTCTTGAGCGGCCCTTCCTTCTCGCCGCGGTTGATCGCCAGGATGCGGTGCGGCGGAATGACCCGGATCGGCTCGGTGAACTCGAAATAGTCCTTGTAATCGAGGCCTTGCCCTTCCTGCAGCGTCTCGCTCTTGATCGTCGTCAGCCGCGCCGTGTCCCACAGGATCATGCGAACGGCTGCGCGAACGTCGGCGGTCTCGGCGATCATCTCGGCCAGGATGTGCTGCACGCCCAGGACGACTTCAGCGGTGGTCGGCAGTTCCTTCTCGGGATTGATCAACGTCGGCAACACCTCGGCGAGGTTGGCGACGGCAGGGTCCTTGTTCCAGATGGCCAGCGCCAGCGGTTCGAGGCCCTTCTCGCGTGCGGCCATCGCCAAGCTGCGCTTCTTCGGCTTGTAGGGCAGATACAAGTCTTCCAGCCGCTTCGACGATTCGGCGGCCAGGATCGCGTCGCGCAGCGCGTCGTTCAGCTTCCCCTGCGCCTCGATGCTCTTGAGGATGGTCTGCTTCCGCTCGGCCAGCTGGCGCATCTGGCCGACGCGCTGCTGGATCTTGCGGATCACGTCCTCGTTCAGGCCGCCCGTGCGTTCCTTGCGGTAGCGCGTGATGAACGGCACCGTGTTGCCCTCATCGAGCAACTGCACCGCGCTTTCCACTTGCACCTTGCGGATCTGGAGGTCCTGAGCGACACGAGCGTAATCGAGGGTCATCAGATCGGTCATGCTTGGCTTACTTCAATGGGGGATAGGGCCACGAGCTTGTCGCCGTGGAGAATGGTTGCGAGCACTCCGCAATGGGGGAGTCATCGGAATCCGGTCGAGGGAAGACCGTTAACGATCGGAAAAAGTTCGGGTCAGTTTGCCTACTGTAGAGTGGTCGCGAAACAGTGTCAAGTCGGCTGTCGCCGCCATGCCGCACTTCCGTCCGGTAATCCCGGTTTGTGTAATTTTGTACACAACGCCCACGACGCCAAGGCCGTAGGTGATAGGGTGGATCGAGCGCTTAGTGAGGCCCACCCTACCACCCCAGGGATGCTCCTTGCCGCGCGGCCCCTTGTGGGCCAGGCGCTTCGAGGATATCGTTCCAGCGAGGAACGCACAGGTGGAAGCGAGTGGCATGCCATGAACGTCCGGGAAATCGAACCGTTCCTGCTCGACAAGCTATTCTCTCGGGCTCGCCCCATCGCCGACGCCTGTGCCGAGTCGCGGTCGGACATGCGTTTGTCGGATATGGGACAGTTCCTGCTCGCAGCCGAAGCGTTTGGCGTTTTCAACCACCAGCGATTGCACGATACGCTCCTGACCGTGCTGGACGAGTTCGCCGTCCTCGATCGGCACGCCTATCACGAGCAGCACCTGTGGAGCATCGTCTACCTCAGCCGGCTGGACCTGCAACACGTCGAAACCTTCTGGCCACTGGCCATCGCGCTCGATCTGCGTTACCGGCCTGCCCCGTGGAAGCGTTCCGCCAACGTGGCGATCGTCGACCAGCCGTATCGGTTCACGGAATTGCTCTTCTATTACTATGCGATCAACACGCTTCAGCGCTTGCCGCGCAGCGGCGGGCTGCGGCGCTACCGTTCCTTGGCGGCCTGCGTGAATCGCTTGCAGCGGAACCTGTCCGGCGATGAGCAGGCGCTGATGATCCAGACGCTGCGCGACCTGGCCAGCACGGAGAAGCGTCCCGTGTTCGGCGACGCGGCGGGGCTGTTGCTCAAGCCGAAGGATGATGGACCGACGTGATAGCCAAGGACGGCCGAGGCGAGCGTCGCGGCGTCAGCCCGACGTGAAACGCACCGAATCACCGTCCCGACGGTTGGCGTCGTGCGTCACGGCACGTTCCAGGGGAGCCGCTTTCGCCTTCACCCCTTCGCCGTGTTATATATTCCTGCCCCGTTGGGGCGGCTAAATTCACGGAACGCGATCCGGACTCGTGCTCCGCGGCTTCTCCCGCGCAATTCCCTTCCCGTGTCCAAAAGTGATGCGGCCCCTCCCAATCGGCGCTGACTCGCTGCCGGGGGATGTGATAGCTTGCTTCCCGCTGGATGCATAACCGCACCGTTTCGTGAGGGTAAACATGGTCAATGGCGAATTCCTTCGCGTGCAGGACATGGACGCCTCGGCAACGGGCGACGAGCGGCCTGCCGTCGGCCTGGGTACATTCGTGACGTTGTGGAACAGTGGTCGATTCACATGCACCGAGGACGCCCGCGCCTTTCTCGGCGGGGATGGAGATACGCTGGCCCAGTACCGGCGGGCAGCAGAGCGGGCGGGTTACCGCCTGGGCCGGTTGGGTCGCCTGCAGGAAGCAGCCGACGAGGGCGATGCCGTCATCCTGAAGTACCCCCAGGCGTCGTAACCTCGAACATCGATGCCGCGTCGACTTCGAACCCGTCCACGATCAGGACGTCCACCCACGGCGCCAGCGAGGAATTCCTCGCTGGCGCCGTGGGTGGACGTTCCGGCAACATGTAAGCACAAGCATTTCCTGCACCTCTCGCTGACGCTTCCACCAGGCGAACACACGATCCCCGGATCGAGGACGGCCCGAGTCTGCCAATTCTCCGGGACGGGGTGCACACCCGTTTCCGCGCGACCTGCTTGGTCGAAGCCCACGCCCTCGTGACCGGGCTCTGCCC
>JAIEMG010000145.1 GCA_019752375.1 Gemmataceae bacterium
GCCGTGGCGGCGCCGCCGGGCGTCGCCGTGACGCCCGCCACCAGGCGCCCCGTCACCAGGAGGTTCGACGGTTTGATGTCGCGATGCACCAGGCCCTTCTCGTGGGCATGCTGCAGGCCGAGCGCCGCCTGGCGAATGTACTCGCACGCCTGCAGGACGGTGAGCGGCCCTTGTTCCTTGACGAGTCGGGACAGATCGATGCCGTCCACGAATTCCATGGCGAAGAAGTGGGTGTCATCGGCCTGGCCAGCATCGAAGGCGATGACAATATGCGGGTGCGAAAGCTGGGCCGCGGCCCGGATTTCCTGGTAAAATCGGCTGACGGCCTGCGGATTGGCCAGCTTGTCCTTCTTGATCACCTTCAAGGCAACGACACGGCTCATCGGCTGATGAAACGCCTTGAAGACCTGCCCCATGCCCCCCTCGCCGATGCGATCGAGCAGGCGATAGGCCCCAAGCACGAGTTCCTTGCCGCGGCCGCGCAGCAGCTGATTGACCTGGTACGGCGTCAGCCCGTGACGCTGCATGAGGTCCTTGGCCAGCGGCATGGGATCGTCGCCCTTGGCCAACGGATTCTTGGCGACCTCGGCGAAGACCGCCGGCTCCAGGAGCTGGCCATCTCGAAGGTTGTCCAGGAAAGTGGCCACCCGACTCATCATCAGCCCTCATCCGGTGTGGGCGGAACGCGACGGCGCTCCACGCACGGCGTTCGACGGAGTATACCAGGCATCGGGCCGAAATGTTTCCGAAATGACGGGCTTGCCGGCAGGACCCGTTGCCGATTCCATCGGCACTGGGGCCTGGTGGGGCACGCTCTTATCCTTCATGCGGTAGAGAATCGCTGTGTTGGGTGGGCCAGACACTCTTGTCTGTCCGGCCAGACAAGAGTGTCTGGCCCACCTTGCCAGGAATCAAATTGTCCCGCGTGCAGTATAACGTGCCTGGCAGGGATCAATTGGCACGTTCCAAACGCGCCCCACAGACCCTGCTCGCCAAGCACAGCTCCTTGGACGGCGTCTCCTTGCGAAAGCGCAAAAAAGCGCGGGCCGCCCAGCCTCCCCAGACCAGGCGACCCGCTCACCTCCCCAAACGCCTCTCTCTGGCCTCTCTCGTTGGCCCTCCTCGCCCTCGGTTGCCTCCATCTGACCTGTCGTTCCAGCCCCGTTGCTTTCGTGATCTCGTTTGCCTCCTCACTTGCTCGTTCTCGCGCCGCCGCGATTGTGACAGACGCAACGAGATTTTTTCTTCGCTTTGACGCGCGGTACAATGACGCTCGTCGAGTGAGGAGTGGAAACCAGGCTTCCCGTTCGCCCGACGCGCCAGCGAGGGATGAATGATCTCTCGCTGGCGCGTCGGGCGAACGGGAATCGCGAGTGTGGCCCTCACAAACGATCCAGTACGGAGTCGCCATCATGGATAACGAGAACATGGACGCCCACCTGAGCCAGATCCAGACCCTCTGGACGTTGGTGCGTCAGGCGCATGACGAATCGGCCCGAGCCGCCAACCAGGCACAGAAGCAGCTGATCGATCGCTACGGCGGCGCTGTCAAGCGCTACCTTCTGGGCGCATTGCGCGATGCCGAAGCGGCCGACGATCTCTTTCAGGAATTCGCCTATCGACTGCTGCACGGCGACATGAAGGGCGCCGATCCGGATCGAGGGCGGTTTCGCTACTTCGTCAAGGGGGTGCTGTTCCACCTCGTCGCCGACCATCACAAGAAACAGAAGCGCAAACCGCAATCGCTGCATCCCGACGCGCCTGAACCGGCCGCGGTGGAGGCCAGCGTCGCGGACCAAGACCGAGAATTTCTGGCCAGCTGGCGCGACGAAATTTTGTCACGATCGTGGACGGCGCTCGAAGAGGAAGAGAAGAAGAGCGGCAAGCCGTTTTACACGGTGCTGCGCTTCCGGGTCGAGCATGCGAAGATGCCGTCGGCCAAGATGGCCGATGAGCTGGGCGCCAAGCTGGGCAAACCCGTCACCGCAGCCGGGGTGCGCCAGTCGCTGCATCGTGCCCGCGAGCGGTTTGCCGACCTGGTCCTCGACGAGGTGATCCAGTCGCTGGACAACCCGAAAGCGGACCAGCTCGAGCAGGAATTGATCGACCTGGGTCTGATGGAGTATTGCCGGCCAGCGCTGGAGCGGCGCGAATGACGCCCGGCTGCCCGGACGGCGCGCCGACTACCGTCCGTAAGGAGCGTGGCGCCGGGCTGAAGGGAGTGCCGCAATCATGGCTGAACAACCGGAAAGGCTGCCGACGCCGAAGGATCCGCCTGCCACGGCCGATTTCTCCACCGCGACTCCCCCGGACGCCGCCGAAAGCGCCCGCGACGTCACCGACGCCCACGATACCCGTGAATCGACGACAGGGTTCGTGCCTTCCTTTCCCGCGCCCGTACTCGGCATGCGGCCCAAGTCGCGCAGCGGGGCCCCGAGCTTGCCCGAGCCCGGCGACCGGATCGACGACTTCGAGATCGTTCAGGTCCTGGGCGCCGGCGCCTTTGCCACGGTATTTCTCGCCCGCCAGGTTTCGCTGGACCGGCAGGTCGCCCTGAAGGTGTCGGCCAACCGCGGCAGCGAGGCGCGGACCCTGGCACAGCTCGAGCACGACCACATCGTTCGTGTCTTTTCCGAGGTCGTGCTGCCGGCGAAAAACGTGCGCCTGCTCTGCATGCAATTCGTCAGCGGCACGACCCTGGAACGCATCATCCGCAACCTGAGCACGCGCCATCCAGGGACGTGGAGCGGCCGGTCCATTGTCGAGATCATCGACCAGGTCAGCTCGCATCCCGCCATGTTCGACCCGGCGGCGCTCCGCGACCGCGAACTGCTCATGCGCAGCGATTTCTTCGAGGCGGCTTGCTGGATTGTGGCGCGGCTCGCCGAGGCGCTGGCCCACGCCCACAACCAGCGGGTGCTGCACCGCGACATCAAGCCGGCCAACATCCTCGTGAATCGCTACGGGCGGCCGATGCTGGCCGATTTCAACGTCG
The DNA here is from genome assembly GCA_019752375.1 of Gemmataceae bacterium. Lineage (GTDB taxonomy): Bacteria > Planctomycetota > Planctomycetia > Gemmatales > Gemmataceae > JAIEMG01. Next base: position 2,996 of record JAIEMG010000145.1, read on the forward strand.
CCCTGGATCCGCAGCGCCTGAAGGGGCCCGCCGGCGAAGTATTCGGCGGCACGCTCGGCTACATGGCGCCCGAGCACATCGACGCCTTCAATCCCGCCGTCAACGTCTCGCCCGCCGCCGTGGACGAGCGCTCCGACACCTACTCGCTGGGACTGGTGCTCCACGAATTGCTGACGGGCGTGTTGCCCTTCGACGCCGTGCCGCGGACGACGCGCGACGGCAGCTCCTTGCAGCTGCTGGCCAACCAGCGCCGCGCGGAGGCACCGTCGCCGCGGGCCCGTCGCGAAGAGGTCCCCGAGATCCTGGACCGCGTGGTGCGCCGCTGTCTCGATCCCGACCCGGCCCGGCGCTATCAAACGGCCGACGCGTTGGGGCTTGCCCTCAAAGGCTGCATCGAGCACCGCCACGTCGAGAAGGCCCTGCCGCGCGGCGGCATCCTGACGCGAGCGACGTTGCGGCACCCCGTGATGATCGGCGTCGTGTTGATCGTGTTGCCGCACATCCTCGGCAGTGCGGTGAACATCTCGTACAACTCGTTGCGCATCGTCGGCAATCTCACGGAGGACCAGCAGCGCATCTTTGTCGACGTGGCGATGGCCTACAATGTTTTCACCTACTCCCTCTGCCTGGCGCTGATCGTGAAGATCATGCGGCCGATCGTGCGCATGTGGCAACGGCTGTCCGCCGGAGAAATTCCCGGCGACGACGAGATGACGGCCGTCCGGCATCAGGTCCTGCAATTGCCGGTGTGGGCGATCGGTCTCGCCTGCCTGGGCTGGCTCCCGGGCGGCATCCTGTTCCCGCTGGCCATCGATGCGCTGGCCGGGCCGCTCGACCGGGATGTGTACCATCACTTCCTCGTGTCGTTCACCCTGTCCGGCCTGATTGCCATGACGTACTCGCTGTTCGCGGCCCAGTTCGTGGTGCTGCGCGTGCTCTATCCGCGCTTCTGGGTCGATGGCAGCGCCATGCGCGCCCTGGCGCGAGACGAGCTGCAGGCGATCGACGGGCGGCTGCGGATCTGCCAGTTCCTGGCAGGCCTGATTCCGCTGGCCGGCGCGGCACTCATGGTCAGCGTCGGACCGGACGAACAGTTCACAATGTCGAGCTATCGGACCTTTCGGCTGTTGGTCACGGCGCTGATCGCGCTGGGGATGGTCGGCTTCGGCGCCGCGCTGACGGCGAGCACCCAGCTGCATCAGATTCTTCACGCCCTGGTCGGCGACGAGCGACGCGGCCTGGAAGGCGACCGACCCAGCCGCACGTCCTGGCATTGACCGAGAGCCCAATCAATCGCAACGCAGAGCGTCTGGCGAACGGGCCGGGGCCAAGAGATTGACGCTGAAGCGTCGATCGCCGTCGAAGAGTTGCGCTTCCGTGACTAGCCCCGCCGCATGCGCGAGGGCGTCAATTTCCGCGAGCGAGTACTTGTACGAATTCTCGGTGTGAATGGCTTCGTCGGCCGCGAACGCCACCTCGAGGTCGAGTGCATCGATACGCACGGTGTGGGCGCACGTGCTGACCAGGTACATCTCGATGCGGCCGACCGACTCGTTATAGACGGCTCGATGCCGAAACCGATTGCGGTCGAAGTGGCCGCCCAACTCGCGGTTGATGCGCGTCAGCAAGTTCAGGTTGAAATCCGCCGTCACGCCTTGCGCGTCGTCGTAGGCGGATTCGAGCGCCCGGCGTTCCTTGCGCAGGTCGACGCCCATGAGCAGCCGGTCGTCCGGCCCCAGCGTGTCGCGTACCTGGCGCAGGAACTCCGCCGCCTCGCCACGGTCGAAGTTGCCGACGTTGGAGCCAAGCCAGAGCACAAGCTTCGGCCGCTCCGCTTCCTTGCGCAGGTGCCGAAGGCCCTCGCGATACTCCGCTGCCACGGCCACCACCTCCAGCTTCGGATAGTCGCGCAAGAGCTCCCGGGCACTTTCCTGAAGCACCACCCTGCAAATGTCGATAGGCACGTACTGAAGATGCTCCTGGCGTTGCAGGAACGCTGCGATCAGCAGGCGTGTCTTGGCCGAGTTGCCGCTGCCCAGCTCGACCAGGCGGACGCCCTGCGGGAAGCGGTCGGCAATGGCACCGGCATGGGCTTGAAGGATTTCACGCTCGGCGCGAGTGACATAATACTCCGGCAGCTCGCAGATGGCTTCGAAGAGAGCAGAGCCTTCCGCGTCGTAGAAATAGCAGCAGTTGAGGTGCTTGGGTCGGGCCAGCAACCCCGCCTTCACGTCGCGCGCGAAGGCATTGTGGCGGTCGCGACTATCGGCGGCAATCAAACAAAAGCGGTCCATTGGCGATCCCTGATACCTAGTCCTTTGTAAGGGGACGGCGGCAAAGGACCAAGGGACCAGGGACTATGGACCAAGGGCACAGGTGCGAAAGCCGGCCCAGACGTCGCGCCGGTCCGGGGTGTAGAAGTTGCGCCAGGTGTTGCGCAGCAGCCGGGGCCGCGTCGCCCAGCAGCCGCCGCGCAGCACCTTGTGCGTGCCGAACCACGGCTGCGAATACTCCTTGTAGGGATCGACCACGAAGCCCGGATACGGTTTGAAGTCGCTGGCCGTCCATTCCCAGACGTTGCCTATCATCTGGCGACAGCCAAAGGCGCTGTCTCCGGCCGGGAGCGCGGCGACATCCAGCGGCCCCACCGTGCACCCGTCCAGGTTGGCTCGGCTGGCGTCCGGTGGCTCGTCTCCCCACGGAAAGCGGCGCTTGCCCGATGCCAGGTTGCCGTCGGTGCCGCGCTGGGCCGCTGCGGCGACTTCCCATTCCAGCTCCGTCGGCAGCCGACGATTGATCCAACGACAATACGCATCCGCTTCGAACCAATTGATGTGCAGCACGGGCAAGTGCGGCTCCAGGTTCACCCAGCAATCGAATTCGCGCCGCTGCCAGACGGCTCCCGTTGTACGCCGCCAATACACCGGATGGCGGGCGTCGACCGCTTGCCGCCATTGCCAACCCTCGGTAGACCACGATTCCGGGCGGTAATAGCCGCCGCGATCCACGAAGGTCAGGAACTCGCCCTGCGTGACCGCTGCTCGCGCCATCGCGAAGGGCTGCACCTGGACTGGATGCGCCCACTTTTCATTATCGAAGACGAAGGGCTCGTCGGGCGGGGCGCCGAGCATGAACGTACCGCCGGGGATGACAACATCGCCTTCCAGCGCTCCGCTGCCCCGGGCCGCGCTCGGTGGCCACGATGCTCCCGGCAACGGGGCGTGCGGCGCGGAATACCCCAATGTTTGCCGGGTGTAGAGGAAGGCTTCGTCGTGCATGTCCTCGTGAAAGACCGAGAGCATGACGAAGTAGAGTTCCGCGGCGCTGGGCTCGCGCTGGAGGCGCTGGAGGATGCGGTCGTGGACCTGTTGCATGTAGGTCAGGGTGTCGGCGCGGGAGGGCAGGGAAAGGTCCCAGCGCGTGGCGTGCGGGACGGCGCTGGAGTCGTAGAGTGCATCCGCATCGGCACGCAGCGGCGCCTGTCCGGCGACGTGGCGCAGCACCCAATGTTCCTGAAACCAGGCGAGATGGCCAACCTCCCAGAGCATGGGGTTGACAATGGCAAGCCGGGGGCCGAGCAACTGCTCGTCCGACAGGTCCGCCATCAGGGCCAACGTGCGCTGGCGCGCATCGCGGACCCATGTCGAGAGGATCTCCGGAGAGGGGAGCTGGTGCGCAGCCATGGGACGGTCACAGCGGGCATCGGCGCGGAGTTGATGGGGCGCAGCTTCGCGTCGTTGCGGGACGGGATAGGAGGCGGCATTCCTGTCGAGGGGGCAGGATCGCGAGCCTCGTCTTCTCGGTTCACGAGGAGGCTTCCGTAACCTCCTGGCCAAACTATAGGTCAGAAATCCGTCGGGCGCTGCGATCCGCTCGGATTTTCAGGGACTTTTTCGCGGTGGCCTCCACTCATGGCCCCGACTGAAAAATGCGGCTGCATTGCTAACAACGCGACGCGAAAAATGCGGTTTCACTAGCAATCATCGGCCCGCCCGCGGACCGCGCGAAATGAATGTGCTCGTTTGAGACTACACCGTCGCGGCTGGTCGCGCGCCGCGGCGTCGCTATCAAGTACCTCGTCGCCCGCTTCCGTTACTTCCGCGGCGACCCGTTGAAGCCGCCTTTGAAATGACGAATGCCGAAGCCCGAATGACGAATCAATGACCAAGAACAAAGCACCAACGAAAACCGCGGCCCGTTGGGCATTGGGTATTGGTCATTGATTCGTCATTCGGGCTTCGGCATTCGTCATTACTTCCAAGGCTGAAGACCGGACGATCGCTGGAAACCATAGAAGAGGTAGCCAATGTCCTTCGCGGTGATTTGGGACATGGACGGGACGCTGGTCGATACGGCGGAGCTGCACTTCCGCGCCTGGGGGAAGCTGGCCTGCGAGATTGGGCGGACCTTCACCCGGGCCGATTTCGTTGCGACGTTCGGCATGCGCAACCCCGAGATCTTTCGCCAGCTCTGGGGCAACCATTGGACCGAAGCGCAGATTGCCGATATGGGCGACCGCAAGGAAATCCTCTACCGTTCCGAAGCCGAGAACGGCGTGGACTTGCTTCCCGGTGTGCGCAAACTGCTCGAAGACCTCCACGCAGCGGGATTCAAGCAGGCGATTGGCTCCAGCGCGCCGCGCAAGAACCTCGATCTCATCACGCGGCTGACCCGGACCGAACCTCTGTTCGGGACCGTTGTCTCGATGGAGGACACGGAACGTGGCAAGCCCGATCCGCAGGTGTTCCTGGTCGCCGCCCAGCGGCTGGGCGCCGAACCGGCCCGTTGCCTGGTCGTGGAGGACGCGGTGGCCGGCGTCGAGGCGGCGAAGGCCGGCGGCATGAAGTGCATCGCCGTGCGTTTCGTCGGCCATCATTCCGAAGACAAGCTCAAGGCCGCCGGCGCCGATCTGATCGTGCCATCGCTGGTGCAGGTGGACGTGCAGACGGTGAAGCAGCTGTTACAATGACTCGAACCACCGATCAATGGGAGCCATCGGTGGTTCATTCAGCGGAAGAACATCGATGCAGAACGAACCGAATCAATCGCAGAGCCCCTTCCAGATCAACGTCGCGGACCGCGTCAAACGGTTGCCGCCGTATCTCTTCGGCAAGATCAACGCACTCAAGCATCAGAAACGCCGCGCCGGCATTGACGTGATCGACCTGGGCATGGGCAATCCGACCGATGTCCCCGATCCGTCGATCGTCGAAAAGCTCTGCGAAGCCGCCCAGGACGAGCGCAACCATCGCTACTCGGTCAGTAACGGCGTGTTCAACCTGCGCCGGGAAGTGGCGCTGCGTTACGAACGCAAGCACGGCGTCAAGCTCGATCCCGAAAGCGAGATCATCGCCTGCCTGGGCTCCAAGGAAGCGTTCAGCCACATGTGCCTGGCCCTGCTCGGACCGGGTGACACCGCCGTCGTGCCCGCGCCATCGTTTCCGATTCACGTCTACTCGGTGGCGCTGGCGTCCGGCAACGTGCTGTCCGCCGAGTGTACGCAGCCGGACAAGTTCCTCGACCGGGTCGCCCACGTGGCGGAGCACCTGTATCCGAGGCCGAAGGTGGTCGTCGTCAACTTTCCGCACAACCCAACGGCCACGGTCATCGAGCGCGACTTCTTCGTCGAGCTGGTGGCGCTGGCGAAGCGCTTTGGCTTCATGGTCATTCACGACTTCGCCTATGGTGACGTGTGCTTCGACGGCTACCAGGCGCCGAGCTTCCTGAGCGTCCCAGGTGCGGTGGACGTCGGCGTCGAGACGACGACGATGAGCAAGGGCTACAACATGGCCGGTTGGCGCATCGGCTTCTGTGCCGGCAATGCCGAGATGATCCGCGCCCTGGCGACAATCAAGGGCTATTACGATTACGGCATTTTCCAGGCAATCCAGATCGCCGCGATCATTGCCCTGCGTCACGGCGAGGACGGCGTCGCCAAGCAAGCGCTGGAGTACCAGGCCCGCCGCGACGTGCTGGTGGATGGCCTACGTCGTATCGGCTGGGAAGCGGAGCTGCCCAGGGCCGGCATGTTCGTCTGGGCCCGTTACCCGGAAGAATGGCGACAGCGCATGGGGTCGATCGAATTCTCCATGAAGCTCCTGGAGGAAGCCGAGGTGGCCGTTAGCCCGGGCCGCGGCTTCGGCGAAGCCGGCGAAGGCTACTTGCGCCTGGCGCTGGTCGAGAACGAACACCGGCTGCGCCAAGCGGTCCGGCAGATTGCACGATGCTTGCGCGCCGAGTAACGCCAGGCAAGGATCATCAAACCGCTCAGGGAGTGATGGACGGACTGCCGCGGGCTCTCGTTGATCCTACCGCGACACTTCCGGTGGGAGGACCGACGTAACTTTCTGTAGCCGCAAGCTTCAGCTTGCGGAAGGGCGTGACAGGGGCGCGGATTCGCCCCGTGGACTACAGTCGTACGGGCATTAACCGGACACGCCCTGGCCCCGCGGGAACTACGCGGACGGCGCGAGGTCGCGCACCAGGCGCTGGAGCGTTGCACCGATCTCATCGCCCTTCCGCAGCACGTCGCACGCCGACAGGTTCAGCTGTTGCTGTTCCTGCGCGGTTAGTTCTTTTGCCGTCAGCACCACCACCGGCAATTGCAGATAGCGGGCATCCCGGCGCAGCGCTTCCAGGAACTCCATGCCGCCCATCACCGGCATCATCAGGTCGAGGATCACGAGGTCCGGAGTGAAGCCGTTCAGCGCCTCCAGGGCTTCACGGCCATTGGTTGCAGCGCGAATCGTGCAGCCCAGGTCGGCGAGCTGAGTCGTGAGAATCTCTCGACAATCGGCGTCATCCTCGACTACCAGCACGTTGCCTCCGCACGGCCGTGGCGTCCGACGCAAGACGTCGGCGAGCTTGTCGCGTGTCAGGGGCTTGTCCAGCAGGTCGACGGCGCCCAACAGCACGCCGCGGTTCTCGCTGGCCACGATACTGACCACGACCACGGGGACGTCTTGCAAGTGCGGGTCCGCCTTGAGCTGCTTCAGCACTTCCCAGCCGTCCATGGAGGGCATCATCAGGTCGAGCGTGATGAGGTCGGGACGATGGGTCTGTGCCAGCTTCAACCCTTCCATTCCGGATGCCGCGGTCATCACCCGACAGCCCAGGTCTTCCAGGTAATGGACCAGCAGAATGCGCGAATCGGACTGGTCGTCAATAACGAGCACGCGTTTGCCGCTTCCCAGAATGGGCGGGTGGGGGCCGGCGTCCGTCGCGGCGGCCACGAGTTGTGCCTTCACTTGCGGCGGTATCAGTCGTGTCTGGCGCGGTTTCAGCCAAACACGAAACGTCGACCCACGGCCGACGGCACTGCTCACGTCCAGTTCGTAGTTCAGGAGCTGGCACAGGGACCGCGAAATCGCCAATCCCAACCCGGTACCGCCGTATTTGCGCGTGGTGGTATTGTCGGCTTGCTGAAAAGCCTGGAAGACCGCCTGTTGCCGTTCCGGTGGAATACCGATGCCGGTGTCGATGACGTCGATGCACACCGGGCGTCGGCCGTCCGCCTCCGTCTCGACCTGCACCGTGACGCTGCCTGTCTCCGTGAATTTGAGCGCGTTGCCAACCAGGTTGATGAGCACCTGCTTGAGCTTGCCCGGATCGGTGAGGATTGGTTCCACGTCGGGCGGCAGTCGGCTCAGGAGCTGCAGGTCGCGCTGGCGCACCTGTCCTTCCAGTTGACTGAGCACTTCGGCGACCAATGCGGCAAGGGAGACCGGGGCCAATTCCACTTCCATGCGACCCGCTTCGACCTTGGCCAGGTCGAGCACGTCGTTAATCAGAGTCAACAGGTGCTTGCCGTTGGCCAGGATGCGGCTCAGATACGTCAGGTCCTGCTCGCGCTGGTTTTGCCCCTTGTTCTTGAGCAGGATATTGGCGAAGCCGATGACCGAGTTCAACGGCGTTCGCAGCTCGTGGCTCATCTTGGCCAGGAACTCGCTTTTGGACCGGCTGGCGGCCTCGGCAGCGTCCTTCGCCGTCCGCAATTCCTCTTCCGCGCGCTTGCGGTAGGTAATGTCGCGCGCCGTGGCGTAAATCAGGCCTTGGTCCGCAAACGGGATGGCGCTCCAGAGCATCCACTTGTAGGAGCCATCGCGGCAACGATAGCGATTCTCGAACGATATGGTGTTGTTGCCGTCGAGCAAGTGCTGCATCTCGTGCACCGTCGCCGCCCGATCGTCGGGATGGACAAATTCCAGGAACGGCTTGTAGGTCAGCTCCGCAAGCTCCCAGCCGAGCGTCTGTTGCCATGCAGGGTTCAGTCGGCGGAAGTAGCCCTGGAAGTCCGCGATGCAAAGCATGTCCAGCGACAGGGTGAAAAAGCGGTCGCGGTCTTCTTCGGCCCGTTTGCGCTCGGTAATATCTCGGCCGGTGGCGTAAAAGAGCGCTTCGCCGGGGATCGCCCGCGCATTCCACAGCATCCAGAGATACTCGCCATCCCTGCGGCGGCCGCGAATCTCGAACGAACGGGTGATGCCGCCGGTGGCGATGCGCTCGATCTCCGCCACTGTGGGGGCTCGGTCGTCGGGGTGGATGAAGTTCAGGAACGGCTCGGCCATCAGTTCCGCGCGCGTCCAGCCAAACGTGGTTTCCCAGGCCGGGTTGAGCCGCTTGAAGAAGCCGTCGTAACCGCAAATGCACAGCACCTCCAGCGACAGGTTGAAGAGCCGGTCGAATCGTTCCGCGGGCGGCAAATCGAGCGGCTCCAGCCCGTAGAGCGCGTTCAACCGATTCTCCTCGTCGGTGGGCAGCGGCTTGGCCGTCATCCGCATGGTCCCTTTTTCAGGAGGCGAGCCACGGCGTCCAACAGGTCGTCTTCGTTCAAGATTGGCTTCGTCACGTAGTCGTTGAAACCTTCGGCCAGGTACCGCTCGCGGTCGCCGGCCATGGCGTGGGCAGTCAGGGCGATGACGGGCAAATCGCGGAGTTCCGGATCGGCCCGCATCCGGTGCAGCACCTCGATGCCGTCCATGCCGGGCAGTGAAATGTCGAGCAGGACGAGGTCGGGCCGCTCCCGTTGAAAGCCGAGCAGCGCCGGCGGTCCGGAATCGTACTCGGTCAAGGTGTAGGAGTCTTGCATGATGGCTCGAACCAGCAGGCGATTGTCCGGGTTGTCCTCGACGACGGCGATCCGCTTCATGGCTTTGCCCCTCGAGCCTCGACAAGCCTCGCGCAGGCGAGGTCAAGGTCCGCCCGCAATCGCTCCACCAGGGCGGGCACATCCTCCGCCTGTCGTGCCGCGGATTGCCGTTCGATCTCGCCGGACAGGGCGTAGGCAGCCTCCAGTCCCAGGTTGCCGGCACTTGACTTTAACGCGTGAGCCGCACGCTCCACTGCATTGAGGTCGTCGGCCCGAAGCCCGGCACGCATCGCATCGAGTCGTTGCGGCGCCGACTCCAGGAACAAGCCGATCATCTCGTGCAGGAACGCGACGCCTCCCAGGTCCTCCAGTCGGGCCAGCTGCGATCGCAGCTTGCCCTCTTCGAACAGGCGCTGGACCTGCGGCTTCAGCGTCTCCGGGTCAAGTGGCAAAGGAAGTGCGCCGACCGTGCCCTGAACGCTTGTGTCGCCAAGCAAGACTACGGGGATCCGAGCCGTTCGCTTCCCGGCGCGCAAGCGCTCCAGCACCGGACAGCATTCCGCCGATCCGGGGGCAAACACGATCAAGTCCGGCCGGGCGGCCTCGACGCCCTCGACCATGTCGGTCCCCAAAGGAACGACGATCACTTCCCAGTTTCCCGCGGCGCGAAGGGCATGGCCAATTGCATCGGAAGCGTCAACCCCCAGGAGAAGGATCGTCTGAATAGGCATGAAGGCGTCCCGCATGGCTACCGACCGGGGCGAAGGGATTGCAACTTCTCCGTCCCACTTCCTAGTCTATCTGTTGTCGTGTTCCAAGGGGAGAAGCAACGTGACACTCGCGTCCTCGTCTTTGCGTGACGACGCTCGTGCCATCTGGGATGCAGCGGTCGCGGCGGTTCGACCGGAGGAGTTGATCCGCGCTGCCCTCGCCGACCCGGCACTGAATCTGCAGCACGAGCTCGCCGCGGCGCGACGGATTCTCGTCGTTGGCGCCGGCAAGGCGGGCATGGCCATGGGCGCCGCCATCGAGGAGGCGCTCGCCGAGCATGCGTCGCGCATCTCGGGCGTCATCAACGTGCCGGCAGAAAGCGTGCGACCGCTGCGGGCCATTCGTCTCCACGGCGCTCGACCCGCGGGAACCAATCAGCCCACTGGCGAGGGCGTTGCCGGCTCAAGACAGATCCTGGAGATTCTGGAAGGAGCGGGGCCGGAGGATGTGGCCCTGTGCTTGCTTTCGGGAGGCGGGTCTGCCTTATTGCCGGCCCCGGTGGAGGGCGTGAGCCTCGCGGACAAGCAGGAGATCACGCGACTGCTGCATGCGTGCGGCGCCACCATCAACGAGATGAACACCGTGCGCAAGCATCTGTCGCTCGTCAAGGGCGGCCGGCTGGCGCAGGCCTTTCGCGGCCGGGCGCTGGTCAGCCTCATCATCTCCGACGTGATCGGCGATCCGCTGGATGTGATCGCATCCGGTCCAACCGCCGCCGACCCCACCACGTTTGGCGATGCCCTGGAAGTCTTGCGAAGGTTCGACCTGGTCGAGCGCACGCCGCCAGCCGCGCGACATTATCTGGAGGAAGGCGCCGCCGGACGGGTGGCGGAGACGTTGAAGCGTTTGCCTTCGAACGTGCGCAATCGCATCATCGGCAACAACGCCCGTGCCCTGGCGGCGGCGCGGCAGGAAGCCCTCCGACGGGGTTACCGGGTGCTGAACCTGGGTTCGTTCCTGGAGGGCGAGACCCGGCACGTGGCCACCGCACTGGCGGGCGTGGTGCGCAGCATCCAGGTCGACGGCCAGCCGCTGGCGCCGCCCGTCTGTGTCCTCAGCGGCGGAGAAACGACCGTGACGTTGGCTCCGGATCACGGCATGGGTGGTCGTAACCAAGAATTCGTCCTGGCGAGTCTGGCAAAGCTGGGCAGAGCGGGGTTGTGCAATGCGGTCGTGCTGAGCGGGGGGACCGACGGCGAGGACGGGCCCAATGACGCCGCCGGCGCCCTGGCGGACGAGGCAACCGTGGCAAAAGCAGAGATTCAAGGACTCGCTTCGTTGAGCTTTCTGCAGCGAAACGACGCATACCATTTCTTCGATGCGGTGGGCGACCTGCTGCGCACCGGATTGACGCAGACCAATGTCATGGATGTGCGGGTGACGTTGATTCGGTAAGCGCTCGACGATAGCGAATGGCGTTTTTTTCACATTCCCTTCGCCGTTGTAACAATTGCCGCTTCCCGTCTCGCGCCGGCAACGGCCATTTTCGCGACCGAAAAAAAGTGATCTCGTTCGCCGGCACCGACTTGGGTGCGGCGCGGCAGCGGCGGCCGTCCGGTTGGCACGGGCCTTGCAATAACAATTCGTACGACTGGAGGCCGCATCCGAGAACTCAGTCGGGGCTGGAACAGAAGAGGCTTGGTCCGCCCACCAAGCCGGCAGGACGGCCCGAATCCGCGACCCAGGTCGCGCCCGAACCTTCGCTCTCGTGGATTTGGGCCGTCTCTTGACTCTCACAATCGGCAAGTTCAGCGATCCCGCTCCTGGCTTGCCGCTTTTATCCCGGGCCGCTTCGACCCCGGCCCGGGTTGCGTATCAGAGCTCGGCTGGTCGATCCCCCGCTTCTTGACCGCCCTCCCCCCAACCCGCGCCCGACCCGGCGCGGGTTTTTCTTTTCTTCCGGACATGAGCTAGCCGCAGGCCGGTGCCGCACCGGCTTTGGCTCATCGTGCTGGACATCCTCTGCCGAACTTGTTACAGACCCGCCGCGCTGCCGCTGGCACGCCCTTTGCAATTAGTACATTTCAGGATGAAACCGGAACGACATGGACGGAACGCTATCTTGATGATCGCTCCTCCCGGAGGGGCTGGACCAGAGAAGAGGTTACTGCCATGGACTTCCGCTGGGTTGCTGCAATCACGCTTTGGACGATGATCTCCGGGCCGATCCTGGCGCACCTGCAAACCATTGTTCCACCGACGCGGACCTCTGCCGTGAGCGCAACGAGCACCGCAGCGCCCGCACAGGGCACGCGCGTCTATAGCAGGCGCTGAGGGCTATTGGCCGCCGTTTTTCATTTTCATCTCCGGCGGACGCGGATATGTTACAGGCCTTGCGGCCCCAAGAAGGGCCGCGTCAACCTGGAGACAAGCCGTGTCCGCCGATCGCATTGACCTGGGAGCGCTGCTGACGACGGCCCGCGCCATTCGCAAGCACATTATCACCAGCACGACTACGGCTGGTTCCGGTCATCCCACCAGCTCGCTCTCCGCGGTCGAGATCCTGACAGCACTTTATTTCGGCGGCATCCTTCGCCACGATCCGAAGAACCCCACCTGGCCGCAGCGTGATCGCTTCATCCTGAGCAAGGGGCATGCGGCTCCCGTGCTCTATGCGACGCTTGCCGAGGCAGGCTACTTCCCGCGCGATCTGTTACCCACGCTGCGCAAACTGGGAAGCCCGCTGGAAGGCCATCCGAACATGCGGCGCCTGCCGGGCGTGGAAGCATCCACCGGTTCGCTGGGGCAAGGGCTGTCGCTGGGAGTGGGTCATGCGTTGGCCACGCGCCTGGACGGATACGATTCGCGCGTCTACGTCCTGCTCGGCGATGGCGAAATTGAAGAGGGCCAAGTCTGGGAAGCCGCGATGTCGGCTCATAAATACCAGCTGAGCAATTTGGTCGTGATCGTGGACCAAAACGGTTACCAGCAGACGGGCCCCACGGCCGAGGTGCTCGATATGAAGCCGCTCGCGCCGAAGTGGGAATCGTTCGGCTGGTTCGCCCAGGAAGTGGATGGCCACGACATGGCCAAGGTCCTGGAGACTTTCGACAAGGCCGCCCAATCGAAGGATCGCCCGAGCGTGATTGTGGCTCGGACGGTCAAGGGCTATCCGATCCAGCATCTGCTGACGAGTGATCCCAACCATCACGGCAAGCCGTTGACTGCCGATGAGGCGACTCGAGCGCTGCAGGAGATTGAGAAGTAGCACCGGCGCGCCAATCTCTTTGACAATGTCTGCTTGCCTTCGCATACTACCCTCACGTCTTCGGTCATCGGGAAGCCGGTGGAAATCCGGCACGGCCCCGCCGCTGTCAGCGGGAACGAAGTCCTCCGAACGCCACTGCCCACCGGGGTGGGAAGGGGAGGACGTAGGCAGCCCGCGAAGTCAGAAGACCGGACCGAAGGCATGCATTCCGGGACGCGCCTCCGAGGGCGAGGCAACCGGGACCGTGGGGCGCCGATGCGTCCTCCTTCCCTTCGTGCGCATCCCCGTCGGCGCTCGCCATGCTTCCGGCCTTTCCCTTCACCGCGATTGTCGGCCAAGAGCGCCTGCAGCGTGCATTGCTCCTGGGCGTGATTCAACCGAACCTCGGCGGCGTCCTGATCCGCGGCACCAAGGGTGTCGCCAAATCGACGGCCGTCCGCGCGCTCGCGGGCCTGCTGCCTCCCATCGAGACGCTGGCCGGCTGTCCGTTCCGCCGCGCGCCCGATGAAACGATCGCCGACTGGCCATTGCCGTTGGACGCCGCGGTCATTGCCCGGCCCGTGCCGCTGGTCGAGTTGCCGCTCGGCGCCACCGAAGACCGCGTCCTGGGCACGCTCCATCTCGAGCGAGCGTTGCAGGGCGAACGCGCCTTCGAGCCGGGCTTGCTGGCCGCCGCCCATCGTGGGTTGCTCTACATCGACGAGGTCAATCTGCTTCCGGACCATCTGGTAGACGTGCTGCTGGACGCCGCAGCAACGGGGATTCATCGCCTGGAACGCGATGGGATTTCGCTGAGCCATCCGGCGCGGTTCCTGCTGGTGGGCACCATGAATCCGGAGGAGGGCGATCTGCGTCCGCAGTTGCTCGACCGTTTTGGCTTGGCCGTGGACGTGACTGACTTGACGGACGTCGCCGACCGGACCGAGGCCGTGCGACGGCGCCTGAGCTACGAGACGGATGCGAACTCCTTCGCGGCGGCCTGGCGCCATGCGGAGCTTGCCGAGGCAAAACGCATTGTCAATGCCCGCCGATTGCTTCCCGAGGTACGAATTTCCCAGCGGATCGTGCAAGCGGTGAGCGAGCGCTGCGTCGCCGCCGGGGTGGAAGGGCTGCGCGCCGATTTGACCGTGTGCCGGGCGGCATTGGCCTGGGCTGCCTATCACGGTCGCCGAAACGTGGAGCTCGAGGACGTGGAAGCGGTCGCCGAGCTGGCCCTGGCGCATCGGAGAAGTCAACGACCACCCGAGCCGCCGCCAGGACCACGCAATGGCGCCAGTTCGGCGAGCGGGGGGCGTCGGCCCCCTGAGGAGTCTCGAACTCAGGGAGCGGACGCCCCCCGCTCGCCATCGTCGGTGGTCCTTCCCAGCGACGGAGACTTCACCGCGCGTCCACAACCGCCACGCGATGCCTGCTCCGTGTTGTTGGGAAACTGGCGGAGTGACACGTCGCGTCGAGGCGGACCGCGCAGCGGACGGCTTCTGACGCAACCGAAAGACGCCGCATCGATCGACTGGGCTGCGACACTCCGCGTCGCCGCGCCGCTACAGCTAGCACGCGGCCGCGGTGACGCCGATCGGCGTCTGATCCTTCGTCCCGCTGATCTCCGTTTCCGTCAACCGCGCGGTCCGGCAGGTTGCTTGCTGTTCTTCGTCGTGGACGCCAGTGGTTCCATGGCGGCATGGCGGCGCATGCAGCAGACGAAGGCGGCGATCCTGGCACTGCTGTCCCAGGCCTATCAGCACCGCGATCGTGTGGCCCTGCTCACGTTCCGCGGCGACGGCGCCACACTCGTCCTGCCGCCGGTTCGCGGCCTGGCGCAGCCGCGCGGCACCATTGAATCGCTCCCCGTCGGTGGCGCCACGCCGCTGGCGCTAGGACTGGCTGCCGCACGCGATTTTCTGCATCGGCAACAACGACGGCGGCCCGACCAGCGCGTCTGGACCGTGCTGTTCACCGATGGTCGCGCCAATGTAGCAACGTCCGGCAATCCATGGCGCGATGCACTGACCGAGGCCCGGTTCCTGGCAACATGTGCAACGGATGTCCTTGTTGTCGACACCGAGACGGGCTGGACGCGCTTTGGCCGGGCGCACGAACTGGCACAAACACTCGGCGCCAGGTGCATGTCCGTCGAAGATGTACTTGGGCGTCGACTTTCGATCACGGCTTAGTTTCGGGGACCGGCGGAGGGCTGGAATGAGCGGCAAGCGACGCCACGGGCTCCTGATGGTGGTGACCGGCGACGGCAAGGGCAAGACGACCAGCGCGCTGGGGCTTGCCTTTCGCGCCCTGGGTAATGGTTTCCGCGTCTTTATCGTTCAGTACATCAAGGGAAAGTGGAAGACGGGTGAGAAGAAGTTGGCCGACCTGCTGCGTGCCAATGTCGACCACCTGGGCCTGGACATCGAAATTCGCCCCATGGGGGACGGTTTCACCTGGATCACGCAGAACCGCGAGCAGGACGTCGCCACCACGCGGGAGATCTGGCAGGTGAGCAAGGATGCCATCAGTTCCAACAAGTACGACCTGGTGATCCTGGATGAAATCAACGTCGTCATGAAGCTCGGCTACCTCGATCCCGCGGAGGTCGTCGCCTTTCTGAAAGAGCGCGATCCCGACCTGCACGTCGTCCTGACGGGCCGCGGGGCGCCGCCCGAAGTGCGCGAGGCGGCAGACATGGTGTCGGAGATTCAGCCGGTCAAGCATCACTACAAGGCGGGCGTCAAGGCACAACAAGGCATCGAGTTCTGAAAGGAGCGGGGCACAATGGCTCTGTTCGGTCACCACGCCAAAGCGATTATCGACCTGGAAATCATGGGCCACGAGCTGACGCCGGACACGACGACCGAACATGTCGTGTTCGCCGCCGTGAGCCTCCTGATCCTGACCCTGATGGCCTACGGCGCCTTCGCGCTGGTCCGAGACGTCTTCCGCTGGCGTCGTCGGGCCGCGCGCTGATGGCCGCTCGCGGCGCAGCACTTGCTTTGTGCAGCGCCGATCAGCCGGGCGGCCAGGTCATCGCGCGCCCGCCGAGCAGATGCATGTGCAGGTGCGGCACCGTCTGCCCGGCCTGTTCCTTGCAATTGAGGACAAGCCGGTAGCCGTCAGCCAGCCCGAGTTGCCGCGCCAGCCGCGCCGCAACCAGGTGCATGTGGCCGAGCAGGTCGCGGTCCTCGTCGGTGATGTCCGCATGAGTGGGGATCACCTTGCGCGGGATGATGAGCACGTGGACCGGCGCCTGGGGATTGACGTCGTTGAACGCCAGGCAACGATCGTCTTCGTGGACGATGGTAGCCGGGACCTTGCGGTCGATGATCTTCTGGAAGATATTGTCCTGCATCATGGATTCGTCCCTCGGAGTTGGCGTCACCATACCGTCGCACCGGGACACAAGCAACCGTTTGACCGCGAGGCACTGCGAATGGCCTGGATCGTGGGCATCGACGAAGCCGGCTACGGTCCGAACCTCGGCCCGTTCGTGATGACGGCGGTCGCCGGCCGGGTGCCCGACGCACTGGTCGGCGGCGACCTGTGGAAGGTCTTGGCCGACGGCGTCCGCAGGCAAGCGGGCCGGGCGGACAGCCGGCTGGTCGTGGACGATTCCAAGGCAGTCTATTCGACAGCCCAGGGCCTGGCGGCGCTGGAAACCAGCGTGCTGGCGATCCTGATGCCCCATCTCGGCACCGAGTGCACGCTAGGATCGGTCGTGGAAGCAATTAGTCCCGCAGCGCGCGCCGAGCTTTGCGGCGAGTGCTGGTACACGGGACAGACATCCTTGCCCGTGGAGGCCGATGCCGCGGTCTGCAGCAGTCTGGCGACTGAATTTCAGAAAGCGTGTGGGCAGGTCGAAGTCGCTTGGCGCCACGTGCGCAGCGCTGTCGTGGTGCCGACGCGGTTCAATGCCTGTGTGGAACAATGGGGCAGCAAGGGGGCGGTCCTCGGTCAGGCCCTGGGGGAGCTGGTGCGTGGCATTCCGGACGACGACGGCGAGCCCATCGCTTTTTTCATCGACAAGCACGGCGGGCGCAACTTCTATACCGCCATGTTGCAGGACGCCGTGCTGGACGGCATGGTCGTCGCACGCGAAGAGGGCCGCGAGCGAAGCGTCTACGACTTGCTCGGGGGCGGGCGTTCGATGCGCTGGACATTCCAGCCGCGGGCGGACGGCGAGCATTTCTGCGTGGCGCTGGCCTCGATGGTCAGCAAGTACCTTCGCGAATTGCTGATGCTGGAGTTCAATCGTTTCTGGCGAACGCACGTGCCGGACTTGAAGCCGACGGCCGGCTATCCCGGCGATGCAGCCCGTTTCCACGCCGCGATCCGCCCGACCGCCCAGCGACTGGGCATTGCCGAGCACGCCCTGTGGCGGAACAAGTGATGCCATGATCCGAGGCCACCGCAGCACACCGCCGGGCGAGCATCGTCCGGTGCTGCTCGAAGAGGTGCTTGCCGCCTTGAAGCCGCGGCCCGGCGCCGTCATCGCCGATTGCACGGTCGGCGGGGCGGGACACGCAACGGAGCTGTTGCGCATCTGCGGCCCCCAAGGCAAGCTCATCGGTCTGGACCTCGACAGCGCCAACTTGCCGCGAGCGCGGGAACGGCTGGCCGCGCTGGAGTTGCCGTTCGGGTTGCATCACTCGAACTTCGCCGGATTGCCCGCCATCCTCGCGGCGGAAAATGCTCCGGCCGTGGATGCCCTGCTTGCCGATCTCGGCATGTCGAGCATGCAGGTGGACGACGCCGGGCGCGGCTTCTCCTATGTCCGCGATGGTCCGCTCGACATGCGCATGGACCTGACGCGCGGCCGCACCGCGGCCCAGCTGCTGATGACGCTTCCGCAAGCCGAGCTGGCGCAAGCACTGCACGACTTCGGCGACGAGCCGGACGCCGAGCGCATCGCGGCGGCCATCGTCTCCGCACGCGGCAAGCAGCCGATGGAGCGCACCGGGGACCTGGTGCAGGTGATCCGCACCGCCACCGAAAACGCAGGGCCGTGGCGCCTGCACCCGAAGCCCGGCCGCTGGAACTTGCACCCCGCCGCACGCACGTTTCAGGCGCTGCGCATCCTCGTCAACCGCGAACTGGCCAACCTGCAACACCTTCTGCGCGTCCTGCCGGACTGCCTGCGGCCCGGCGGTCGGGCCGCCATCATCAGCTTTCACAGCGGTGAAGATCGACTGGTCAAGGCAGCGTTCCGCGACGGTCTGCGCGGCGGCAGCTACGATGAGATCAGCGCCGACCCGGTGCGGGCGTCAATGGCCGAACGCAACGCCAACCCGCGTGCCCGCTCGGCGAAGCTGCGCTGGGCGCGAAGGAGTCCCAGCACATGAGCACCGCGGAATCGCATGCGAACCGCTATCCATGGACCTGGCTGGCCTTCCTGCTTTCGGTCGCCGTGCTCGCGGGCAGCCTCTATCTCACCTTCGGCATGGGGTGGAAGGCCTGCCCGTTCTGCTATTACCAGCGGACCTTCGTCATGGGCATCGTCGCCGTGCTCGGGATGGGCCTGCTGACCGGTGCCCAGCGTTCGACGCCCCTGACACTCCTGGCCCTCCCCCTCGCCACCGCGGGCCTCGGCGTCGCGGCGTACCACGTCTTGCTGGAGCGTGCCGGCCGAATGGAATGTCCGGCAGGGATTTTCGACATCGGCACCGCGCCCCAACAGGCCCTGGCCGCGCTGAGCGCCCTCTTCGTTGTCCTGGCCATCGCCGCGGTCCGGGACCGACCGCGCGACCGTGCCGGCTTCCTTCCCGGGATCGCCGGTCTTGTGCTTGGGGGGCTTCTGGCGTACGCGGCGATTCAAAGCACTTCGCCAATCCCGTCCCCGACTCCGGAGGAATACCAGAAGCCGCCCGATATCTGCCGGCCCATTCGCAAAGCCTGACGCGACCGAGCCGTAGCCTGGGTGGCGGCAGACCTCCAGGTCTGCTGGTATTGCCCGGCCCACTTCGGCAGACCGGGCGGTCTGCCGCCACAAGATCATGAGAAGCCATGCCCGGCCCCATTGATGACACGCTCAAGCACCTGACCGAGTTGTCCCCGCAAGACTGGGTCGTGCGAGGCGGTTGGTCGGCGGCGCCGGCCACCGTGGTCGATGCCGACATCGCCACCATCACCGGGGCGAGCGACAAAGTCATTCGCGTGGCAGGGCCGCCCGACTGGCTGCTGGCCGTCGACTTTCATGCCGGTCACGATGCGGTTCAACTTCCACCGAAGATGCTGCTGTATAATGCAGCGCTGGCGAAGCGACACGATCTGCCGGTGCGCAACCTGGCCGTGGTCCTGCACCGGGCGGCGGACTCGCCCCGGTTGGCCGGCACGTTCGAGCGCGGATTCCCCGGCGAACCGCCCAACGTGACGCTGCGCTACCAGGTCGTGCGCGTCTGGCAAGTGCCGGCGGAGCAGTGGCTGGCGGGCGGATTGGGAGTGCTGCCTTTGGCGCCGTTAGGATCCGCGCAAGAATCACTTGTGCAATTCCTGTAGGACGGATTTCCAATCCGTCCGGTTTTCTCTGGACG
>JAIEMG010000186.1 GCA_019752375.1 Gemmataceae bacterium
ATCCGTCCAGAGAAAACCGGACGGATTGGAAATCCGTCCTACAGGAATTGCACAAGTGATTCTTGCGCGGATCCTAAAGGCAGCCGACGGCACGGCGCAGACGCACCACCGCCAGGACTGCGTTGTATCGCGCGTTATAGTAGTTCGCTGAGCTGCGCAGACGAAGCGTCAGTGCATCGAGCACTTCGGTGTTGGTGCCGACGCCGTTCTTGTAGCGATCGACCGCGGCCTTAAGGTTCTCGTCCGCTTGCTCGATGGCGACGCGCGTCGTCTGCACTCGTTGGATCGCCGTCTCGGCGTCGAGCAACGCCTGGCGCACCTGCAAGGCAATCTGCGATTCGAGATCGGCACGCTCGGCCGCGGTCGCACTCGCGCGACGATCCAGGGCGCGGGCGCGGTGCTTGGTGACGCCGGCATCGAGGTCCCAGCGCACGCCAATGTTGGCAATCCAGAAGGAATCCTGAACCAGGTACTGGTTCTGGAAGTAAAGGAACGCGCCCTGAGCGGCGACCTGGGGCTTGACTTCGGCACGGACCGCGTCGGCCTGGCGATGGAGGCCTTCCTGCTGATGCGAAAGCGCTGCCAGTTCCGGCCGCTGGGCCAACGCCTCCGCCGTCAGGGCATCGCAATCCTCCGGCAACGCGGGCAACTCCAGGTCATCCAGTCCGACCGGTTCGCACAGCGGCCGACCCAGGTAGCGATTGTAGGCGGCACGGGCAATGTCGAGCTGGTTTCGCGTCTGTAACGCCTGCTGGCGGGCGTCGGCCAGCTGGACCTCCGCCGCAAGTCTGTCGCCGCGAACGCGCTGCTTCTGCTTGATGAGGTCTTCGACGATGCGCACGTGGGCCGCCAGATCGGTGACGTTGGCGTCGGCCACCTCGTTCAAACGCTGGGCGTACAGCACATTTACATAGGCTTCCGCCACGTTCAGCTTGAGGTCCAGTGCCAGGCGGGATTCATCGCTCTGAGCGGCATGGACGCCCGCTTGGGCGGCGGCGATTGTGTTATGAAGGCGACCGCTGGTGAACAGCGGCTGCGTGATGGAGTTGGCGCTGGAGAAGTAGCTTTGCTGGCTGAACGGGATCGGCAAGTTTCCCAGGAAGCCGAGGTCCGCCTTGTAAGCCGGGCGGCTGCTGAGCGTATAGTAGCCTTCGACATTGGTCATCGACGGCAGCCGGCCCGCGCGGGCGGCAGCCAGCGACTCCTCGGCCGCTTCCGTCAGTTCGCCGGAAGCGCGAAGCCGCTGGTTGACCGCCAACGCGATGTTCCAGGCTTCCTCCAGGCTCTCCGCGCGTGCCGGCATCGGCGCGGCATGCAGCGCCAGCAGCAGCAGAACAAGAGACTGGAGTCGAATCATGAAGGCCATCCTGTGCGCCCGATGCGGTCGAGGTGGTCCAGGTGTGCGGTTGCGACTATCGCTCATGATCGACACAGGCCGACCTTGCCCTGCCGGGAAAAGAGCAGGGGCCTGGCGATGGGCGCCGGAAGATGCCGCAGGGTTTACGCACCTTGCGCCGACGCGCGGCGAATGGGACGGAAGCCATCGTGGACGGCCAAACCTTGAAACACGGCTCACGGCGCGCGATAGTGAGGCGGCCGACACGGATTCGTCTATTCATCGCCAGAGAATTGCAGCGTTCGAAAGCTTCGCGTTTGCCCTGCTCTCACGGAGTCAGCCATGAGCCGCTTCTGCCTCTCCGTTTGCCTGTGCTTGATCGGCCTGGGGCTGTGCGCCTCTTCGGCTCGGTCGGCGACGATCTTCATTGAAACCCTGGAGTCCGCCGTCAACGACTCGGATCAGGTCGTGGTCGGGACCATGACCGAGGTCAAACGCGTCGTGGACAAGCAGAAGATCATCTGGTCCACCATCACCTTCAAGGTTTCCGAGACCCTCAAGGGCGAGAAGAAGGACGAGCTGAAGTTCATGGCCGCGCACAAGAAGCGTGCGGATAGCGACAAGCTCAATGCCCTGGGCGACAGCAAGGCGGAGGTGGTGCTCTGCCTGGTCAAGAGCGACCGCTACAAGGCGATGCTTGCCGACTACGCCGAGCAGCCGCTGGCATTCCGCGTGGGACCGGCCGAGTACGATTATTCCGCGATCGACCTGTCGGACAAGGCGGACGTACTGGTTGCGACCATGGACGCCCGCTTGCTCTCGACCAAGGACGATATCCTCAAGGCGGCGCGCGCCGCGGGGACAGCCCCGTCAGTGCCCAATAAGCCGGGCCGGCTACGCGCCCCCGCGTCTTCCCCCGTTCAAAAGCTGAATGATGGCGCCGTCTGGCTCTACGCGCCGGTGGACAAGCGACTGGAAGCGCAGGCAGCAGACTGGCTGAAGTCGAAGGACATCGAGTACCGCGTCGGCGGCGCCAAGGCGCTCTGGAACTTCAAGACCGATGACAACATCAAGGTATTGAAGGCCCTGCTGGAGGACGGTCAAACCCAGAGCGACGGCAAGACCAAGACCTATTCGGTCCGCCAAGCAGCGTTCGAGGTGCTCAAGGAGTGGGGCGTCGAGGTGAACGAGCCTGTCACCTCGGAGCCCGACAAGGGGTGATGCGATATTCCGCGCGACCAAGGAAGAGTACATAATAATCAATCCGTCGCCAACTCGATGCGCGGCCGTTCGCCCGACGCGCAAGCGAGGGATAAATTCTCCCTCGCTTGCGCGTCGGGCTAACGACTGCGTTGAAGTGCCCAGAACCACCCCAGCCCCGGTCCCCGTAAGGGGCGAGGGGAGCAAATGCGTCAGCGTTCGTCATCGTGCATGCCATTCGACCTATTGGTCTGTTTCAGGAGTCTGTCGATGTGAGCGTTCAAAGGCGTGGTCTTTTTCGTGGCGGGCTTGCTGGTGGCGGGCTTTGCCACGGGTGCGGCCGACAAGGACAAGGGAGACAAGAAAGTGGATACGCGCGTGTTCGAGATGCGGACCTACTACGCCGCACCCGGCAAGATGGATGCACTGCACGCCCGCTTTCGCGACCATACGAACAAGCTTTTCGTAAAACATGGCATCACGCTGATCGGCTTCTGGAGCCCGACCGACGCCAAGGAAGCGCAGCAGAAAATGATCTACGTCCTGGCCTACCCGAGCCGCGAAGCAGCCGACAAGAGCTGGAAGGCCTTCCGCGAGGACGCCGACTGGATCGCGGCCAAGAACGCTTCGGAAAAGGACGGCAAGCTCGTGGACAAGGTCGATTCGATCTTCCTCAATCCTACCGATTACTCGCCAATCAAGTGAATTCTGGCCACCCGTTCTCCGGCGGTGGCAGAGATGACGAATGACGAAGCCCGAATGACGGATCAATGACGAATGAACAAGCCCCAATGTCGCTCCCGGCTGTGTTCCGGCCTTGGACATTGGGGCTTGGGCATTGATTCGTCATTCGGGCTTCGTCATTCGTCATTCTCAAGCCGTCCACCGTCGCTTGCGGTCTCGTTCGTCGCCGCGCAACTGGGCGGCCAGCGGGACCGCAACCAAGCCGGCCGCCGCCAGGTTGGCGAGATGACTCATCTGGGCTTGATCCCAGGGATCGCCGTGCAGCGGCGCGGCGCTGCGTGAGTCCGCACCCTGGGGATGCGCGCTCAGCACGTCCACGGCTTCGAGCGGCTGGTTCTCCTCGCTCGTGTAATCGCGGAACAGCATATCGAGCAAGCGCGGTTCGGGATGCACTTCCGGCATCGGCAGTGCAACCGGCGCTGCGGGCACTTCCACGGCGGCCACCGGAATGGGACGCACCGCCGGCGCGGCACTGCTGGGCGGGTTCATGATGCGCCGGCGGCCACGCACGGCGCGAGCGCCGAACAATACAGTGCTGCTGCCATCGGGTGCGATGGTCACCCGGTGAAGACCCTCCTCCGGATGGGTGGTCTGGTGGGCCCGGCTTGCCACGGGGCGCACGATATAGGTGCCTGGCGCCAGGTTCTCGAAGCGGAACTCGCCGTTGCTGTCGGACACCGCCAGCGGCTTGGTCGCATCGAACTCCTCGTCCTCGGAGCGGCTCAGGTAGAACGTCATGCCTTCCCAGCCCGGTTCGTCGAGGTCCTGTTTGCCGTTGCCGTTGAGGTCTTCGAAAATGCGACCCGTCAACGATCCGGACGTGCTGGCTCGCTGCGACAGTCGCTCGTCCGTGCGCGAAACGTCCTGGATCGCAACCAGATTGTCAGCCGAGCCAACGCCGGTATCCTGCCCAACCAGGTCAAAGTTTCGCAACAGCAATTCGATGAGCGGATCGCGGCCGGTCGTGGTGCGCCCCGCGGTCGGAGTCTGAACGGGGTCCAGCACCTGGATGACCGACGCGGGATTGAAGCCCGGTGTGGTCGTCGGGGGCAGCGGAACTGGATCGGGATCCGGAACGGGGATCGGCGGCGGATTGACCACCGTGTTCGTCACGCTGCTGTCGTTGTTATCCAGGTTGGGATCGGACGTGTCCGACGTGACGTCGCCGTGTGCCACGATGGTATCGCCATCCGCGACGTCCGGCTTGACGCGCACGTTGACGCGGAACACCGCCGGTGCACCCTGGACCGGCGGCGGCACATCGGGGAGCGGGTCCAGCACCGGGAACTCGCCCCGGACGGGCGGCCCGTCGCTCACCTGAGGCGAGAGCAACGCCAGGACGCTCGACCCGGCGGGCAGCAGCGTGCCCGTCGAGAAGAAAATGGTCGTCGTGCCGTCCCCATTGGGCTGCACGATGAAGGTCCAGCCGCTCGGCACCACAATGCTGTCCAGGCTCACGTTCGCCGGCAGCACTTCGGTCAACGTGACGTTCTGCGCGGCCGAGGGACCGTGGTTGGTGACGACGATGGTGTAAACCAGCGATTCGTTGGCCGCGGTGGGATCGCGATCGACCGTCTCGACCACGCCCACGTCGGCAATCGGCCCGACGAGGACCTTCGCACTGGCCTGGTTGTTGGTTAAGACTGGATCAAACGAATCGGCGCTGACAATTTCGGCGGTATTCACCAACGTCTGCCCGAGTGTGCCGGCATCCACCGTCACCCAGAGGACGAGCGTGATGCTGTCCCCCGCGGCGACGTTGAACGTGAAGGTGCCGCCATTGCCGGTGACGTCCGGGACGAACTGCGCCGCGCCCGTCGTCGAGCCTGCGGCAACGAAGGTGACGCCGGCGGGCAGGTCTTCGTGCAGTACCACGTTGGTGGCGTTGCTGGGGCCTGCGTTACTGACGACGATGCTGTAGCTGATCAACTCGCCTTCGTTCGGCAGCGGGTTGTTGACCTTCTTGGTGACCGACAGGTCGGCTTGGGGGATCTCGACATAGGGCGAGAACTCGGACGTGTTGAAAAGCGTCGTCGGCACACTGAATCGCGGAGTTGGCGCGTCGAATTGCGGGGGCAGTTCGGATTCTTGAATTTCAATGTCCGTCGCGGTTGCCGCGACAAACGCCTGCCCGACGGGGACGCCGGTAAAGGTAAGAGCGTATTGCCCGGTGAAATCCAGGAATCCCGAGAAACCGGTGGTGGTGACCGCTCCGATGAATGTCTGCCCTTCGCCATTGGGCGAACTGGCGTCACCCGCCAAGCTGACGAAGAACTCGATGCGATAATTCTTCCCCGCCATGCTTTGAAACATTCCCTCGATGGTCACCTTGGTCGGATCAGCCCAATCGCCGCGGGTGGCTTTGGTGATGATCGGGAAGTTCTGGAACTCGTTGGGGCCGACATCGCCATCGTCAGTGTCATTGGCAGTTACATCATCATTGCCTAGATCGATGCCGAGCAGATCATTCTCGAAAATCGAGTTGCCGAGAATGGCGTTTCCGGTCGCCGGGCCGAAGGACTCGGTCACGACCGCGCCGGTTCCCTTGTTGTGGGCAATCGTGTTTCCCGCAGACCCGGTGATGTCGTTCGGGTCCTCGCCGATGATGTTGTCGCTGGAGCTCTCGATATACACGCCGTCGGCGTTGGCGATCGCGCTGGTGCCGTCGATGGCGGTGCCGATGTAATTGCCTTGCACAAAGTTGCGCCCAGTCCCTGCGCTGCTGTCGCCGATGATGGACACACCGGCCCCCGTGTTACCTGAGATGAGGTTGCCCATCCGGATCGGGATCGGTGGGTCTTCGGAGTTTTGAGGCTCTAATTCTAATGTCAGCGCGGTTTGCAGCCCGACGCCGTCCGGGCCGCCGATTTGGTTGTCGTGAGCACCATTGAAGATATCGACGCCGGCGCCAATGTTGCGGAGAGGATGCGTCCCATCGATGTTTGTACCGATGAAGTTGCCCAGGACGCGATTGTACTTGCTGATCCACCCCTCAATGACCACGCCGCTGCTGAGGGCTCCCTCCTGGCCCTCGTTGAGCGAGATGACGTTGCCGATGACAAGGGTGTAGTCCGACTGCAGGATATGGACACCGTCCCAGCCATTCCCGCGTCCCGTGTCCAAGCCTTTGGCGTCGAGCAGCCCACCGGTGCCGGCGAGGTTGGGACCGACCATGTTGCCGAGGATGCGGTTGTTGTCCGCATCCGAGTTGCCCTGGTACGTTGAATCGCTGCAAGCAATCCGGATGCCATCCTGAATGTTTCCGGAGATCAAGTTGCCGCTGCCGGCTTCGCGGGCCACGGAGAGGGTCGTGCCGCCGCTCAAGGCGCCGATCGTGTTCTGCGTGCCGGAGTCGATTTCAACGCCATTCCACTGGTTGGCAAGGGCGGTGGTGCCGTCCTTGTCCGTGCCGATGAAGTTGCCTTCCAGGCGATTGAAGGAGGCGGTGTCGCCAAAAATGAGGACGCCGTTGCGGTTGTTGCCGGAGATCAGGTTGGCCACGAGCGTGTTGCCCGGCGCGTCGTAGATGCCAACGCCGTTGCCTCCATTGGGCAGCGAATCCTCACCGTCGAGCGTGGTCCCTATGAAGTTCCCCTGGACGAGATTGCCAGTGGTTGCGGTGTCGCTGATCGCGACGCCGTCATCGGTGTTGGCCGAAATCAGGTTGCCCCGGGCAATGGTATCGGGGTCTTCGGTTTGCAGGCCGACCCCGTCCGGGCCGCCGATCTGGTTGTCGTAGGCGCCGTTAAAGATATCCACACCGGCACCGACATTGCCCAGCGGCGTGAGGCCATCGACGCCCACACCGATGAAGTTGCCGGCCACCAGGGTGTCGTAAGTGCCCGAGCCTTCGAGGACGACGCCGCTGCGTGGACCGCCTTGGCCGCCGGTGCCGCCTTCATTCAATGCAATGACATTGCCGACGATCCGGTTGTTGTCGGAATCGGTGATGTGGACGCCATCGAAGTAATTCCCGCCAAGGGTGTCCAGAGCGCTCTTGCCGTCGGCCCCAGTACCGATGTAGTTGCCAAGGATCTCGTTGCCGTACGGGGTAGCGCCGCCGAAAGGAACGATGCTCACGCCGTTGCTGGCGTTACCGGAGATCAGGTTGCCTTTGTTACCAAGGGCGACCGTGCCTCCCAGCGCGCCGATGGCGTTGTCATGAGCGCCGTCCGCGATCGTCACGCCGTCACCGCCGTTGGGGCGGGCTGTCGTGCCGAGTTCGTCTGTGCCGATGAAGTTGCCCCGGACCAGGTTGCCGGTCGCGCCGGACGTCAGGAACAGGCCGCTGCCCTGGTTGTCCGAGATCACGTTGCCAATTATCTGGTTGTCGTCGGTCTCAATCCGGATTCCAGCCGTGGCGGAATTGACAATTGACAGCCCCTGGATGACTGAACCGGTGCCCCTCTTGAGGTAAAAGAGGCTTGCCGTATCGGCGCCGTCCACCTCGATCAATGGAGTATCAACATAGCCCGGCTGCGTGGAGCCGTCGATCTTGACGGCCCTCATGATCGCATCGAGCGCGCTGCCAACGAAGATGGTTTGCGTGCCACTGCCGGAGATGTTGAAGTTTATGGTATCGTCGGTGCCGTAGGTGCCAACGGCAGCGACTTCGTCGTTAAAGTTCTCTCCCAGGTTGATGGACTTGATGGCCTCGCGCAAAGTGACGACCGAGTCGTCGGTTGTGTCATCGTTTGCGCTGGTCACGATAATGATAGCCGGCACGCGTCGCTCTTCGAGCAACTCGACGCCCGGCCGAAACTTCTTTCGACGCAAGCGTCCCGTGTCGCCCGGTCGCCCCCCATTGAGCCTGGCTTGCAGTTCGCGGAGCCACGAGCGTGCAGACATGGTGACACCTTTGTCGAGGAGGATACGGGCGCCGCAACGGATGGAGTCTCGCTCGGGCGCGACACCTCCGTGGAAGGATCGGTTCGCGTGCGGAAGAGTCTTCTCTATCGGCGGGCGGCTTCCGGTCCCATCCAACCACCGATCATGCATTAACCGCAGGACCTGCCCAACTACCCCAGCCCGCTAAGGCCGAGGATGCCGATTGTGTGGGACGCACCAGATCGATGGCCCGTGGGGCCGTCGCTCAGGGCGTCGTTGCCGGCAAGGCCCGCGATCGGTACGTGCCGTCGTTGCAAATGAAGATGGCGTATTTCGCGTCGGGAGAGAAGGTCACGCTCAACACGCCGCTGTTGTGCTCGGTATATGCCGTCCGGTGGGTGGTCGAACTCACGCGCCACAAACGCACGCTCCGGTCCGTACTGCCGGAGAGGAACAGCAGCTGATCCGGGTCGTCCGTCTTCGAATCCGTCGGTGCGAATGCCAGGCTGGTGATCGCCACTTCGGTCTCGTAACCGGAGTAGAGCCGAAGCGCCTTACGGCTGTCGCCTTTGAGGTCCCAGAGGTAAAGCTTACCGTCGCGATCGCCGGATAGCCCATAGTTGCCCTGGGGCGAGATGGCGACGCTGGCGATCGAGCTTTCGTGCTCCGCGAACGGATTGCCGATGGTCTTGAAACGATCGACGTCCCAGAGGATCACCTTGTGGTCGCTGCTTCCCGACAGGGCACGGCTGCCGCCGCGATCGAAGGCCAGTGCGGTGACCGACTTATCGTGGGCGCGGTGCGAATGCATCTTCTTACGCTTGGAGACGGTGCCGAGATCGCGCAGGTCCCACAACGAGACGGTGCCGTCGACGGAGCCCACGAGGGCGCGATGGCCTTCGGCATCGATGGCGATGCTGGTGACCATCGCCTCCTTCTCTTCCTTGCCGTCATCCATCAACACCGCGACGTTGCCGCTGACCGTATCCCACACGCCCAAGGCGAAGACCACGGGCCCCTTGTCCTTGGGCGGCTGGATGAACTCGTCGATCGTGCCGAACACCACGATGGCGCCGTCCCGGGAAATCGCCAGGGGCGAGACGTAGCGGTTTAGCAGGTGGGAGGCGTACCGGCTCTCTTCCGAAGTCGTCTTGGCAAGGTTGCAGAGGTAAACGTGGGCAGGGTCCGGCGCGTACAGGTCATTGGCGGTCTTTTTCAACGGCTTGCTCCAGCCCGACACGCCAAACAAACCGCCCGGCGCCAGCGCGCCCTGCCACGGCGTATCCTTCTTCTTGTCGCCGCCGGGGGTCTTCCAGATCAATTGCCGGGGCTCCCAGGGTTTCTCCTTCACGATCTCCGGCGGGTCTTTCTTGGTCTCGGGGGGGTCTTTCTTTGTCGTCGGTACGCTCCTGGTCGTGGGCGGGCCCTTGCCCGTGTCAGGCTCGGAACCAGGCTTGCTGGTTTTGCCCAGGTCGCCGGTGTCGGGGTTCGTGGACAGGTTGGCGAGCGAGCCGGTTTCCGCCGTCTTGGACGGTGGGAACGCCAGCAGTGCGACCACGACGGCACATGCGACGCCGAGGACCATGGCAATGGCGACACGCACCAGATTGTTACTGCGTCGCTGCGGGGCAGGAGCCGGAACGCCGGGAACCTGGATCTGGCTGGCTTCCAACAAACCGGCATTGGCCAGGGCTGCGCCGCGTTGGGGCTGGATCGTGTCCCACTTCGCGGCAGCCCCCGGCACGCTCTCGGGCAGGACTCCGGTCCTGGATTCGGTTTTGCCGCCCGTGGAACTGGACATGGGACGGCCGGGTGTCTGCTGGTGATTGATGGCAGCGGTCGCGAGGTTGTCCGAATTCGCACCGCCGGAGAGGATGTCCGTCGCCTTCGGGCGGTAACATTCGGCCGAAGCCAGCTTCTCTGAGAAGGGTGCCAGCGCTTCGGCCAGTTCGGCCGGCGTCTGGTAGCGGTCATCGGCACGCTTGGCCAAAAGCTTGGCGACGATGCCGATCACGTCGGCGGGCACTTCCGGCCGCATCTTCTCCAGCGGCGCGGGCTGATCCATGTTGTGCTTGAGCAGCTTCTCGGTGAACGATCCCTCCGGAAACGGTACCTGGCCGCTGAGGAGGAAGTAAAGCGTGCAGCCCAGACTGTACAGGTCCGACCGAATGTCGGCCGTGTGCGAGTCACGCGCCTGTTCCGGCGAAATGAAGTCGGGAGTGCCCATGACGACGCCGGTGCGCGTCAGGTGGCCGCTCTGGTCGTTGACCGACTGCGACAATCGGGCAAGCCCCATGTCGAGAATCTTGACGATGGCTCCGTGATAGGTCAGCAGCAAGTTGCTTGGCTTGATATCGCGATGGACCATGCCGCGTTCGTGCGCGTGCTGCAATCCCAGTGCTGCCTGCCGCACGAACTCGCATGCGTGCCCCACCGGCGCTGGGCCGAACTTCGCCACCAGCCGGCCCAGGTCGATCCCTTCCACGTACTCCATGACGAAGAAGAGGGTGTCGTCCACCTCGTTGGCGTCGTAGGCGATGACGACGTTGGGATGCGACAGAGCGGCCGCGGCCTCGATCTCCTTGTTGAAGCGCTGGATGGCCTGGGTGCCGGCCTGGATGTCTTTGCGAATGACCTTGAGCGCCACCACGCGCTTCATGCGCTGATGACGGGCCTTGTACACCTGCCCCATCCCGCCCTCGCCAAGCAGTTCGAGCAGGGTGTACTGACCGAGGTTCAGGCTTTTGCCATCGCCGTCGAGGATCTGGGCGACCTGGAATTCGGTCAAGGAGCCGCGTTCGATCAGCTCGCTCGCCAGCGTTTTCGGTTCGGTACAGTTCGACTGAAGCTTTTCCAGCTCGGAGAGTTGCGTCGGTTCCAGCAAACGGCTTTCGCGGAGCGCTTCGACAAAGGTGGCGAGAGTGTCGGGCTTCATGATCGCGACCGCCGGGTAATTGCGCCATCCATCTCATTCGCAACAACGAAAAAACGTACCATTTTGCTCTACGGGTGTCAAATCCGGCACGAACCTCCCGCCAGCACCAAACCGGCACTAAACGGAGTGCAGATTGAGCCTTCGCGTTTCGTGGGCTTGGGTTTGTCCGACGAATTGGGCTCCGGTCTGTAGCCGCAGGCTTCAGCCTGCGGAGCGAGTATACCGCCGCTGCGACCCCATTCCGCAGGCTTCAGCCGGCTTCAGCCTGCGGCTACAGAATCCTCGTACCTTACTCACACTCCTGCTGGTCCAATAACAACTCGCTCCTCCTTGGCTGCGAACATTTCAGGCGGTACGCTTGTCCTTCATCGCACCGGATGTGAGGGATGACGGCTCCTGGACCATTCATGATCGAGATCGACGGCAGTTTTGGCGAAGGCGGCGGCCAGATCCTGCGAAGCAGCCTGGCCCTGTCGCTGCTGACGGGCAAGGCGTTTCACCTACGCAATGTCCGCGCGCGTCGCCCCAAGCCCGGCCTGCACCCCCAACACCTGATGAGCGTCCGCGCGGCCGCCACCATTGGCCAGGCCGAGCTGCGCGGCGCGGCGCTGCACAGCACCGACCTGGTGTTCGAACCCGGCGCGGTCGTCCCTGGCAAGTATCATTTTCCCATCGGCACTGCCGGCGCCACGGGCCTGGTCTTGCACACCATCTACCTGCCGCTCGCCCTGCGCGCGTCCACGCCAAGCGAACTGGTTCTGGAGGGCGGCACGCACGTGACAACCAGCCCGTGCTACCACTTCCTGGATACCAGCTGGCGTCCGTACCTGGAGCACCTGGGCTTGCGGCTCAAGCTGCGGATGGTGCGTCCCGGCTTCTATCCGCGCGGCGGCGGCCGGGTCGAGGTGCAAGTGCAGCCCTGTGCCCGCCTGCACGGCCTACAGCTCGCGAAGCGGAGCCCGGTCAGCGCGATCGCGGGCTTCAGTGCCGTCGCGGGGCTCGAAGCGCCGATTGCCCGACGGCAAGCGCGTCGCGCCGCCTATCGACTGGAATCGACCGGCCTGAAGGTCGCCATCCGCGAGGAAACCTGGGACGGCGGTCCCGGCACGGTGCTCGGCTTGACGCTGAATACGGCCCCGGTGCCGACGTTCTTCTTCGGCCTGGGCGCCCGCGGCAAGCCCGCCGAGCGCGTCGCCGACGAAGCCGTCGATGCCCTGCTGGATTACCTGAAGTCCGAGACCGGTGCGGTGGACACGCATAGTGCCGACCAGATCGTCCTCCCACTGGCGCTGGCCGATGGCCCTTCGGAATTCAGTGTCGCGGCGACGACCCAGCACCTGCTGACGAATATTGCGGTCATTCGCCGCTTCGTGGAACGCGACATTGTCTGCGAAGGCGACGAAGGACAGCCGGGCGTCGTGCGCATTGCCTAGGGCGCCGTCAAGGCTTTGGCGATCGGTCGGCACAGCCGACCCTCCATGAGGTTCCTTTGTAGGGCCGGCTGTGCCGGCCGCACCACCAGCAACCCCATTTCGTACTGTCGTGGCGGCAGACCTCCCGGTCTGCCGATCGGTCCCACCCGGCAGACCGGGAGGTCTGCCGCCACGGATCCTCCGGGCTGCCGCCCAGTCCCGTCCAATCGTCCGTGTCCCACGAGACGACTTTCGAGTTATAATGGCGAGAGTCCTTCGAGGATCCGTTGAATGGAATGCGCTGACGGCGTGCTGAGTCTGAACGTCGCCCAGATCGTGCCTTGCACCGAGGCCGAGGGGCCTGGCCGCCGCTTTGGGCTGTGGTTCCAGGGCTGTCCGTTGCGCTGTCCCGGCTGCTGTAATCCGGAGATGCTTCCCTTCAGCGGCGGTCAGCAATTAACGATGGCGGAAGTCTTCGCGCAGATCGCGGATGCCCAGATGCGCGATGGCATCGAAGGCATCACGCTGCTGGGCGGCGAACCTCTGGCCCACGCCCGTTCCGGTGCAGTCCTGGCGCGGCATGCGCGCGCTCACGGCCTGTCGGTGATGATCTTCAGCGGCTACACGCTGGCCGAGGCACGTCGCCTGCCCGACCCGGATGTTGCCGAGTTGCTCGCACGGACCGATATCCTGGTGGACGGGCCGTATGATCGCGAGCAACCGGAGACGAAACGCCGCTGGATCGGGTCGGTCAACCAGCAGATCCATTTCCTGACCGACCGCTACCGTGCCGACGACCCGTGCTGGGAGCGGCGCAACACGCTGGAAATCCGGCTGCAGGGGATGGAAGTGACGATCAACGGCTTCCCCGCCCGCGCGGCGGTGGGGCTGTGGAAACGGCCAACGCAGCAGGCGTCACGGAAGGGGACGCGGTAAGATCATGAAAGTCGTGTCGCGATTCGAGGCGAACCTCCTGCGGGTGCTGCACTTCTTCCTGAAGCAGGCACCGAAACAGCAGGCGTTGCCTCTCGTGCTGCATCGCAGCGTTGCGCCGCCGTGCCTCAGCCGCGCCGCGGTCGACCTGGTGAAGGACAGCCTGGCCAAGGGATCGACGCTGCTCCTGGCACGCGCCGGCGGCTGGCGACGGGAACGCTTTGTCCGTGGCGATGACGTCGCGGAAGGGCGCCTGTGGGAACGCACACCGCCGGCCGAGCTGGGCCTGAGCTTCTCGCGTCACGCGCTGGACTTCCTGGTCTGGATCACGGCCAACGATCCGGCCGACGAGAAGTCCGCGTGGCCTCCCCCGGCCACGGAATTCACGATCGGCGACTGGCTGTTGTTTTTCTACGCCTACGAAGCATTACGCGATACCCTGGCGGTAGTCGCCCTGAGAAACCACGCCGCGTTTGCCGGCAACGCGCTGTGTCGGTTGGCATACGTCGAGGATTTCGATCCCCGCCAGGTGACCGTGCGGCCGGACTTCGCGCCGTGGCTGACGGGGGCGGGCGCCAGCGTCCTGGAAGCCCTACAGCCGGAGCTGGCCGAGCGCTGGCTATGCGTGGAGAGCAGCAAGGGACTGATCTTCGACTGGGAAGCGTTGCGGTCGCTGGGCCAGGGCCAGCGGCTGGTGCTGGACGCCTTCCTGCAAGCCGTGGAAGGCGCGGGCCGGCTCGACCTGGCGCTGTTCCTGCTCCAGACGACTGCTCGGCTGCTGACGCCGGGCGCTCGTTCGCACATGTGGATCAACGAGCAGGTGCGCGGCGCCGCCCCGCGCATGGAAGACCGGATCGAAACCCAGCGGGCCGCGCTGGCCGTGGTCGGCCAGGTCGAACGCTTCCGCGGCTGGGAACGGCGAGCGCGGGGCGTCGGCTACTTCGACGAAGGCTACCAGGCCGCCCAGCTCATCAAGAGCGCGTGGGAGCGCTGGGTCGGCGACGACCTGCATGCCCGCGCCCAGGCAATGATCCGTGAACTCGATCCCCTGAGGGTCCAAACCGAGGGTCAATCATGAGTCGAGCCTACCGCATCCGCGTCAAGGAAAGCCTGAAGAAGGTCGTGCGCGGCCACGACCGCGTCAGCACGCAGCTCGAAATCCTCGAAGTGCTGCCCTGCGAGCAAATGGCGCAACTCCTCGAAAAGGAACTCCAGGGCCGTGGCTTCGAGCGCAAGGGCGCCAAGATGCAGCGCAAGCAAAACGGCGTGACCGTCAGCATCGAGCCGGATACCGGTATTGTCACGGTGTCCGCCGAGGTCAGCGAAAAGGTCGCCCTCGAAGGCGAGCGCGAGACCCGCAGCTACACCGACGTCGGTCCGAGTGCTCAAAAAACCAAGGAAGCCCTGCGCGAACAGTTGCGCGAAGACCTGGAGAAACAAGCCAAGGACCGCGAAACGCAGCTTCAGACGCAAGCCACGGACCGCCTGGAAGGCGAGCTGCGCGGCCTGCGCCGGGAGTTGGACGAAGCCGTCAACCGCGTGACGGCGGAGTCGCTTAAGCAGAAGGCGCGGCAGCTCGGGCAGATCAAGGAGATGACCGAGGATCCGGCAAGCGGGTCGTTGACGATTGTGCTGGAAGTGTAAAGATGAACCTAGTGGGTAAGGGAGAGGGCCATTCCTCTCCCTCCCCGTTGTCGCGATGGGGTTGATTCCCCACATTGACCGGCGAGAGCCCCTTTCGGGCACCGGGCGACGCCCTGGCGATTGCCCCCGCAGGGAACGCCGCTGCCTCCTACGCAGGGGCCGGCCGCAGGTCGCTCAAGGACAGCAGCCCCAGGCGGCGGAAACGTCTCCGCCGAGGCCGCCCGTTAGCGGCACGACTTTGGCGCTTGTACTTCATGCACCGGAGACGCATGCGTCTCCAGCGGTCCAAGCCGCGAAAGCAGTCGCCGACAGCGGAGAACGGGGTGGCGAAGTCATTCGCCGTGCCACGGATGACCCGGTTGAGTTGCGCGATGACCCCGGCATCCAGGTTGTGGGATCGAGGCGTCAGTTCTCGAATCTTGGTCTTGAACTTCTCCACCGACTTGGGGCGCATCGTGATGCTCCACGACGAGATGGCGAAGCCCAGGAACGCAAAGCCCTCCCGGAACTGGGTCGTCTTCGTACTCGCGGCACTCAGGGTGAGGCCCCGGCCGCGAGAAATTTTTCGATCCGATCGAGAATGTTGCCATCGGCCACTTCGGCCCGCAGCGCGGTCATGATGACCGCGTGCGGCAAGTGGTCGAAGAACCCCTGGATGTCGGCATCGAGCACGTGCGTGCACCCGGTGGGGCACGCTCACCCAGACCGAAAAACTCCCGCAGTTTACGCGGGAGCCACCCCCAAAAACAGGGGTGCGGAATATGAGGCTTGCGCGTCGGGCTCCGGAGTGACGCTTCACACGCCACCGATTTCGAGCAGCGCCTTACCCTGTCGTAAATCCTCTACTGGCTCCTTGTTCTTTACGTTCAACTCCAGCGTCAACGCGCCGCGATAGTTCGCGTTCCGCAGCGCGATTAACACGTCCTTCAGCGCCTGCTCGGTCAATCGCCCGGTCAGTAGCGGCCAGTGCAAGTCGCCGACGCCGTCGTTGTCGTCGAAGTGGACATATCCCAGGCGCTTGCCGGCTTGTGTCACCATCGCCGCAGCGTCTTCGCCGGTGATGAGACAATGGCCGACGTCGAGCAGCAGCGACAGGTTGTCGTGGCGCTGCTCGTTCAACCAGTTCAGGGTCGCCGCCGCCGTTGCGAGCGCTCGTCCCGGAATGTGTTCCACGCAGAGGCGTACAAAACGCTGCTGTGCATAATCTGCCAGCAGCCCACACGCCTCGCCAAAGCGCGTCAGGCCCGCAGCGCTCCCGTCCATGCCGCTGACGATGTAGCAATATGTGGCGCCCAGTCGTGCCGCGTCGGCCACCTGCCGTTTCATTTCGTCCAGGGCCGCTCGTCGTACATCCACGGAAACCGCATCAAGGGTGTGGCCGTCCGGTAAACCGCGACCGACAGCGGCGCAGGAAACGAGGACACCGGTATCGGCAAGCACCTCGGCGTGGTTCGCGGGGCGTTCCGCGAGTGCGACGATATCAACGTGGCTGAAACCGATCGCGGCGGCCTGGCGCACCGCGTCTTCGAATGACAGCGGCAGTGACGAGAGCAGGACGGAAACGTGCATCGTTACGCTCCGGGGGGACGGCGGACCAGGCGCATCGTTTCCGGCAGTCCCGGATCGTGCCCCGCGCGCTCCATCGCCGCCAGGTGTCCGCGCAGCATCTCCCAGTCCTGGGCGGTGTCCACGTCGTACCACGGCGGCAGCAGCGCCAATCGCCATTCCGGGTCGGTCAACCGGTCCACGGTCTCGCTCAGCACGCGGTCGCTGCTCCAGGCGATGCCGTCGAAGATCGGCGGCAGCCGACGAGAACAGCCCACCAGGTAGTATCCGCCGTCCGTGGCTGGTCCGAGGACGACGTCCGCATGGTCCAGGGCCGCGAAGACGCTTTCAATCATGGCAACTGGCAGCGTCGGACTGTCGGTGCCGACGAGCACCACCTGGTGCGCGCCGGAATCGAGCTGGGTGCTGAAGAAATGGGCCATCCGTCGGCCCAGGTCCGCTTCGATCTGCGGAATGAGCTCAAAGCGGCCGCGAACGCGCTCGGCGAAGTACGGCTCGGCGTGCGCGGGCGCAAATGCCAGGACGCGACGTGCTTCGACCGCGGAGAGCCGGGTCATTGCATCGTGAAGAAATGCGCTGGCAACCTGCGCGGCCCACGCGGGCGAAGTGGAAGCGGCGAGGCGCGTCTTCACCCGTCCCGGCACCGGCTGCTTGGCGAACACGCCGAGGACACGTTTTTCGGCGATGGCTGCCAATGTCCGGCCCTCACACTCGAATCAGTTGGTGGATGGTGCCGTGACGGGACGGCAAGATCCAACGATTCTAATGGTTTTGACACCCTTTTCGCATCACCTATAATCATATACAGGCTCCCCCTGTCGATCGGACACTACGCGGGTGGGCGGCACCTCCTCCCAGCGCGGCAGTGGCCAGAGGCGGCCTGTATTTACCGGCCAGTCGAGCCGGCAGACGCGGATCGGGGAGATGCAACATGTTTGCACTGATGTACAAATCCGTTTTCGGGCTCCGCGCCGTCCCCTGGCTTCTTACCCTTACGTTGACGGTCCTGGCTTCGACGCGCGTCGCTGCGCAACCAGCGGCCGCGGAGCAAAGCGCGTTCATCACGGTCAACAACCCGATCACGGACAAGGTCACCAGCCACGTCAAGACGCTCACCGAGCGCATTCGGCAGCGCCATGGGGAAGCTCTCAAGCAGGAAGGCGATGGCAAGTCCGGGAAGCCGATGCGGCCTCTGGTCATCGTCTACGATTTCAATCCGGACAAGCAGCCGAGCAGCAGTCCGCTCTACGGATCGTGCCGCGACCTGGCTGCGTACCTGCGTTCGCTCAACGACGTCGTCACCGTGGCTTTCGTTCACAAGGACGTGTCGCGCCATACGGTGCTCCCCGTGCTTGCGTGCAAGGAAATCGTGATGGCATCGGGAGACCATGTGCGGCTGGGCCACGTTCTTCCTGACGACAGCGATCAGCCGCCGCGTGCGGTTGCCGCCTTCTACAAGGACGACCGAGTGGAGTACTATCGGGGCATCGCCGAGCAATTCGGCCGTTGTCCCGCAGTCGTGCTCAAGATGCTTGACAAGAACCTGGAGGTGCGCAAGGCGAAGCGCGTGGGGGATGCCGACTGGTGGGTGGATCCCCGCCTGCCTCGGCCCGACGGCATCCTGACGATCCTCTCCGAGGTGGCGTTGCCGGCGGGTAGTGCGGGTTTCTATGGCGCGACCTCCGCCAAGAATTTCGGCTTGATTTCGGGGATTTTGCAGTCCCGGCAAGAAGTCGCGCAAGAGTTCCGCATGCCCCCAAGCAGCCTGCGTGAAGACCCGCTGGAAGGCCGGGCGCCGAAAGTCTGGCGCGTCGTGGTGGATGGAGTTTTCGACAAGCCGATGGAAGAGCGGGTGCGCCGCCGAATCAACCGGGCCATCGGTCAGGGCGCCAACTTCCTGATCCTCGAGCTGGCGTGCGGCAACGGCGATCCCATCATTGCCCGCGACCTGGCCGACTACATCCATGACCTCAAGGACAACGCCGGCCAGCATCATGTGATGACGGTCGCCTACGTGACCCCGCAATCGAGCAACTATGCCCTGTTCCTGGCCCTGAGCTGTACCGAGATCGTCATGAATGCGGGGGCCAGGCTGGGCGATTTCGAGCGCGTATTGCAGACCGTTGGACCCATGGATGCGCGCCAGCCCGCGCTCCAGCCCCCAAGCGCCGAGCTGTTAAGCAAGTCCGCCGTTGCACTGGCCGAACGGAGAGACTATCCAGCGGCCCTCATTCGCGGGATGGTGGAGCGCGACCTGATTATCCATCATGCACACGCCAAGAAGAACCCTTCGGTGCGTCGCTTTCTGACCGAGGACGAGTTGCGAACGGACCGTGAAGGTGAAGCCCAGTGGGTGACGGCGGCCGACAGTCGCATCAAGGACAAGGACACACTCTTGGTGCTCGACGCGGGCCAAGCAACCGAACTCGGGCTTAGCCGACACACGGCCCCCAATGTGACGAACGTCTACCAGCACTTTGGGCTGGAAGAGGGCCAGGTGCGAACGATCGGGCCGGATTGGTTCGAGGAGTTCGCCGGGTTTCTCCGCTTGAAGATCGTGGCGGTCATCCTGGTGATGCTCGGCATCACCTGCCTGATCCTGGAATTGAAGTTGCCGGGCATCGGCCTGCCCGGCATCGTGTCCGCGTTGTGCTTCATCCTCTTCTTCTGGGCGCACGCCGGGCTCGCGTTTACATGGCTGGCCGTCCTGCTCTTCATTCTGGGCCTGGTGCTGATCGCCCTGGAGATCTTCGTGGTTCCTGGGGTGGCCGTACTCGGAGTGAGTGGCGTGGTGCTCCTGCTGGCTAGCTTGGGCCTGGCCACGATGGAACGGTGGCCACAAACGGAGGCCGATTGGGTGTCGACCGGCACAAGCTTCGGCAATTTTGGGTTGGCATTGATCGGTGCGGTATTCGCCGCCATCGTGGTGGCCCGTTATCTGCCAAGCATCCCGTATGCCAATCGTCTCGTGCTCGTCCCGCCGTCCGAACGTGCGGCCACCCTGGCGGAAGAGGCAACCGCGGAGTCGAACCCGCACGCCGCGTTGCTGGGCGCCATCGGTGTTGCTGCCACAACGCTGCGGCCCGCGGGCATGGTGCGCTTTGGCGACGAATTTGTGGACGTGGTTGCGGAAGGCAGTTACATTCCTCCGGGCAACCGCGTCCAGGTCATCGAGATCGAAGGCCATCGCATTGTGGTGAAAGAAGTGTAGTTGCTTTCGCCGGCAACGGAAAACGAATGCAAGACGATGGATAACGCGCCGTTGCTGCTGGCGCTGATTCTGATCGCGGCGGGACTGGCTCTCCTCCTGGCGGAGCTATTCGTCCCCGCTCATGGGGCCCTGTTTGCTTTCGGTATCGGCGCCATCGTGGTCGGCGTGGCCGTGCCGTTCATGTACGGCGATTCGCGGACCGGCTTGCTCACTCTGATGGGCGTGTTCATCGTGGTGCCGGCGACCGTGAGCTTGATGTTTCATCTCTGGCCGCGCACCGCGATTGGCCGACGGCTCATTAAAAGCGGGCCGGAAGACGATGCGACCGTCGCAACGATGCCGGTCAACGTGGAGTTGGAGCAGTTTCGAGGCCGATACGGACGCGCCGTGTCGTGGCTGCGGCCCTCGGGCGTGGCGGAATTCGACGGTCGGCGCATTGACGTGCTGACCGAGGGCATGATGGTCGAACCCGGCGGCTGGGTCCGGTGCTTCGACGTGAAGGCAGGCAAGGTCATCGTGCGTCCGGTGGATCGTCCCGACCTCGGCAAACTGGAGAATGCAACGTTTGACTGATTGGCAAACTGCTCTCCGCAAAGTTCCTCGGCCGCAACGGCCGGTCTACCCGTGAAAGGGCTTCCCCCATGCTGTTCGCTCTGCTGGCTCAGGGCAAAAGTGACAACCTCTTCTCCAGCACCCTGATGCTGATCGTCGTCCTTCTCGTCCTCCTTATCGGCATTTTCCTGGTGGTGGTTTTCTTCAGCTTCATCCGCCTGTGGATCCAGAGCCTGCTGACCGGAGCGAAGATCAGCATCCTCGACCTGGTCGGCATGAAGCTGCGAAACGTCGATTATGGAATGATCGTGCGTCAGAAGATTGCCCTGGTGCAGGCCGGCGTCAAGGTGACCACCGAAGACCTGGAAGCGCACTACCTGTCGCGCGGCAACGTGCCGAAGTCGGCGACCGCGGTGATTGCCGCCCACAAGGCCGGCATGGACCTGCCCTGGCGCACTGCCGCCGCCATCGACCTGGCGGGTCGCGACATCCTCAAAGCCGTACAGACCAGCGTCAATCCCATGGTCATCGACTGCCCCGATCCCACCAAGGGCCAGGCCACGCTCGACGGCGTCTGCCACAACGGCATTCAGCTGCGTGCCAAGGCACGCGTCACGGTGCGGACCAAGCTCGATCGACTCGTCGGTGGTGCAACGGAAGAGACGATCATCGCTCGCGTCGGCGAGGGCATCGTCAAGGCCATCGGCATGGCGAAGGACCATCGCGAAGTGCTGGCCAACCCGAACCTGATCTCGCAGGTCGTGTTGACCAATTCACTCGATTCGCAGACCGCGTTCGAGATCGTGTCGATCGATGTGGTGGAGATTTTTGTCGGCGAGAACATCGGCGCCAAGCTGCAGGCAGATCAGGCTGCCGCAGACCTGCGCGTCGCCCAGGCCAACGCCGAACAACGCCGTGCCGCAGCCGTCGCCCGCGAACAAGAAATGCGAGCACTGGTGGAAGAGAACCGCGCCAAGGTCGTGCTGGCGGAAGCCGAGGTGCCGCTGGCGATCTCCCACGCGTTTCGCGAAGGCCACATGGGCGTGATGGACTACTACAACATGCGAAACGTCCAGTCCGATACCGACATGCGCAGCTCGATCGCCAATCCGGGCGGCAAGGCGTCCGATCGAACGCCGATTGGCTGAGCCTGAAGCGCAAGCAAGGAATTTGCCACATGCAATGGGAATGGGTCGTCCCTGTCATCGCCGTGGTGTTGTGGATCATCAGCAGTGTGATCCGCGCGCCTGAAGAGCCACCGCGCGACGTGCGCCGGCGCCGTCTGCCGATGGGCGAGCAGCCGGCCGAGCCCGCCAAGCCGCCCAGCGAGGTCGATCGCTTTCTGGAGGAGATCAACAAGCTGCGCCAGCGCGCCGCCGAGGAACCGAAGACGGTGATACCGGCAAATCCGGAACCGCCAAAGCGCCCGCGACCACCGGACGCGCCGCGCCCAATTCCCCGCCGGCCACGCCCCATCGACCCTCCGCCGCCTCGTCGCCCAATGGTTGAGACACTGCCACCAAAAGTCGTAGTGGAGCGTCCGGTCGGGACGCTGGCGCCCGCGGTGCCACTTCCGCCGCCGCCCGTTCCCGTGGTGGTGGCACCCGTTATCGAAGTGGTCGCGGCGGTGCCGGCTTCAGCCCGGAGTGGGCAACGGTCTCCACCGGCAGGCGCCCCATCCATCGGTGCGTCCGTGCCCATCACTCAGTTGCTGGCGCTTTTGCACTCCCCGAAGGCGGCCCAGGCAGCCATCCTCCTCAACGAAGTGCTTGGACCGCCGCGCAGTCGTCGTCACCGGAAATGACCGGCATTGCGTGAACCGCGCCGCTTCGTCTATACTTCCTCCATTCTCTTGGCGTCCGTCCGAAAAGGGGTCAGGCATGAATGCCATTAACTTTGGCGAGCGGGGCGTGTAAACGCCCCGGTTTTGGTGACTCAAACGGGGCGGTTTCACGC
>JAIEMG010000234.1 GCA_019752375.1 Gemmataceae bacterium
CGGCCGAGTGTGCACTACCGGGACCGGCGCCGCCGTTCGCGATTTGAGAGTCGGTCCGCAAGGGGGGTAGGCGTGCCGGGTGCGTGAGCGACCGGAGTTTTTCCAGGGTCCTCAAGACTTGAAGAACTCCGGTCGCTCACGCTCCCGGCTCGCCTGGCGTCAATCCACGTAGGGGTCGGCGCCCAGGTCCTTCAAGATTTCCTGCCGCTGCTTCTCGTAGAGCATCAAGTCCACTCGCTGACGACGGTGTCGCCGTTCCACGCGGCGCTGGGCGCGCATGAAC
Organism: Gemmataceae bacterium; assembly: GCA_019752375.1. GTDB lineage: Bacteria > Planctomycetota > Planctomycetia > Gemmatales > Gemmataceae > JAIEMG01. The sequence goes on from JAIEMG010000234.1 coordinate 284, forward strand.
AAGGGCTGATACTTCTGCCAATCGACATTGCCGCCGCGCAGACCGCGTTCCCGCAGCGCATTCTGCCGGGTGGGCCCTAGTCCTTCCAGGAGTTCATCCTCCAGGGACAGAAAGAATTGACAGCTGCCGGGATCACCCTGCCGGCCAGCTCGACCTGCAAGTTGCCGGTCGATGCGACGTGCCTCGTGCCGCTCGGTGCCGAGCACGTGCAGACCACCCACTTCCGCCACTCCCGGTCCGAGCTTGATGTCGGTGCCGCGGCCGGCCATGTTGGTTGCAATCGTTACCCGGCCGCGTTCGCCGGCTTCCGCCACAACGTGCGCTTCCTGCTCGTGCTGCCGGGCATTAATGACCTTGTGCTCGATGCCCAGCCGGGTCAGCCGGCGGCTCAAGTCTTCGGACTTGTCGACCGAGCGAGTGCCGATGAGCACGGGTCGGCCCAGGTCACGAAGTCGGCGCACCTCCTCGGCAACAGCGTCGAACTTGGCATCCTCCGTGGGAAAGACCCGGTCCGGCCATTGCTCGCGGATGACGCGGCGATTCGTCGGTGCACACACGACCCAGAGCTTGTAGACGCGGCGCACCTCGAACCAGTTCTGTGCCGCAGTGCCCGTCATGCCGGACAGCGTCTTGTAGAGCCGGAAATAACTCTGATATGTGATCTGAGCGGCATGATCGGCGGCGAGCGTGATCGGTACGCCTTCCTTCGCCTCCACCGCCTGGTGCAGCCCTTCGCGCCAGTGGCGGTCGGGCATGCGCCGGCCAGTGAATTCGTCGATGATGACGACCTTTTCCTTCTCGATCATGTAATGCTGATCGCGGCGGAAGCGGTGATGGGCCTGGATGGAGCGCTCGATGTGTTCATGGAGCTTGTCCATGGCATGGGAGTGCGGTCCCGAAGGCGGATTGGAATACCGCGCGAGCTGCTTGCCGGCCTCGGTTAGTTCGATCTTCTCCTTCTTGGGGTCCAGCGTGTAGTGCTCGTCGCGCACCATGTTCCGCGCGAGCTGGTCGCCCCACTTGTAGACCACTTGCTCTTCCTCGGCTGCCGGCCGAGTCGGGGCACTGATGATGAGCGGTGTCCGCGCCTCGTCGATGAAAATGCTGTCCGCCTCGTCCACCAGGACGAAGTTATGCTCGCGCTGGACCTTCGGGTCGAGGGTACGGGCCATGTCGCCGCCGGTGCCAGGCATCCAGGCGGCCCAGAACGGCACCGACTGCCCCTTGGAACTGGACACGCGCAATCGATCGCGGAGGAAATCGAAGCCGAACTCCGACGCGGTGCCGTAGGTGATGTCGCAACGATAGGCCTGGGTGCGTTCGTTGTCGGGCATCTGCTGCTGCAAGGTGCCGACGGTCAGCCCGAGTGCGCTATAGAGAGGGGCGAGCCACTCGCTATCGCGGCGGGCCAGGTAGTCGTTTACAGTTGTCAGATGGGCGCCCTTGCCTGTGATTCCATTGAGACAGACCGGAAGGGCCGCGATCAGCGTCTTGCCTTCGCCCGTCGCAACCTCGGCGAGGGCGCTGCGGTGGATGACGACGCCCGCGGCCAATTGCACGTCGAAAGGGCGACAACGGAGCGTCCGCGTCCCGGCCACGCACACGAGACCAAACATCTCCGGCAGCAGCCGATCGAGTGCCTCGCCTCCGCGGGCGCGCCCGCGAAGGCGCATTCCCATTTGCCGAACTTCGACATCGTTGAGACGGCCGAATTCACTTTCCCAATGCCGGATCCGATCGATCTGCAACGCGGCATATGCCAGCCGGCGCTGGGCGGGAGGACCGAAAATCGCCTTGATCCAGTTCAGCGCGCCGCCGCCGAGACGGTTCTCGGAGGAGCGCACTGCAATTGGCTCGATCCCTGGAGCAGTGGAATGCACTTCGGCGGGCAGCGTGCTCACGATGCGGTCATCCCCGGTGACGTTGTTCACGAAGCGGGGCGCTTCTCATCCCAGATTAGCAGACGGGGGGAACTTGTCGAAGTGACTTTCGCGGAATAAAAAAGCCGCGCCGGTCCGTTGTACCACCTCTCCCATGGCCAGCTCGGACCGGGCGGCTTGGACTCCTACCCGGAAGTTCAGTTGTCGGGCGATTACAAAAGCAAATCGCGAGCCAAACTTCGACCCGCCTGCGACAGAAAGTCGTACCTCTCAATCACACAAAGATTTAGGACTCAAAGACGGATCGGACGGAATCGCTGTACGGCAATCGGTCGTTGTCGAGCTAGCCTCTATTATCGGCGAATCGTGCTTACTAAGTGGGCGATTGGTGGGCCGATATCTCTATTTCGTCCCGCATGACGACTTGCCTGCGCCGATTCAGGGCCGCTCGTGCACTCAAATCGCGTATTTTCTCTCTACTTCACCCGCCCAGGTTCCGAACATAACAAGGGCTATTTGCCTTGCCCCATTGGGGAACGTAGAATTCCACGGGTCGGTCGAGTTTTGCTCAGCTGGCTAGTTCTACAACGCTTCGTCCGCTGGAAGGATCGGCGTCCGTGTCTGTAGCCGCAGGCTCCAGCCTGCGGAGTTGAGTCTGACGGGCTTGCGACGCGCTTCCGCAGGCTGGAGCCTGCGGCTACAGACGTTCATGGCGAATCGTGCTTTCAAGGTAGCGTTGTAGCACTAGGTTCTCGCATTGGCCTGAATGTTCAGAGGTCCCTCAACGTGGTCCACTCTGACCCGACGCCTTCCACTCGCTGTTGGGCCTGTCTCTGGGCGGTCGCCGGGCTCTAGGCTTGCCTCTCCCACCCGCGATCGCCGCGCTGTCATCCGGCAACTTCACGACCTCAAGGGGACTGGACCGCCTCACGGGCGCTTGCAGGAGATCCGTTCATGGCCACTGACATCCGTTTGAAAGAATCGCTTCCCGAAATCACGGAAGCGCTGGTCGCAACCTATACCGAATGCGGCGGCATCCATCACCTGGGACATCGGCCGCTGCCCAGCCGCGAAGCCGTGGCGGACATCATCGCCGACATGATCGACGTCCTCTATCCCGGCTATGGCCGGCGTCAGAGCCTGCACATGGGGAACGTGGAGTATCACGTCGGCGACCTGATCGACGGCCTGCACGACAAGTTGACGCAGCAGATCATGCGGGCGCTGCGCCACGATTGCCCCGGCGACGGCCTGCCTCCCGACTTCGAATCGATGGCCCAGCAGAAGACCATTGAAGTCCTGCGCCGCCTCCCGGAGTTGCGTACGATCCTGGAACAAGACGTGGAGGCCGCGTTCGAGGGCGACCCCGCCGCAAAGAGCCTGCACGAGATTGTCTTCTGCTATCCGGGCCTGGAGGCTGTCACCGTGTACCGGATCGCGCACGAACTGCTGCTGCTGGACGTGCCCTTGATTCCACGCATGATGACCGAGGCGGCCCACTCCAAGACCGGCATCGACATCCATCCCGGGGCCCGCATTGGTCCGGGATTCTTCATCGACCACGGCACCGGCGTTGTGATCGGCGAGACGTGCGATATCGGCAAGAACGTCAAGCTCTACCAGGGCGTGACGCTGGGCGCGTTGAGTTTCCCACGCGATGCCGCCGGCAACATCATCCGTGGCATGAAGCGTCATCCCACCCTGCAAGACGACGTGGTGGTCTACGCGAACGCGACCATCCTCGGCGGCGACACCGTCGTCGGACACCACGCCGTGGTTGGTTCCAGCGTCTGGCTGACGCATAGCGTCCAGCCTTACACGGCGGTGACCATTGAGAAGCCATCATTGCGCATCCGCGGTCCTGAAACGCGCGACATCTTCCCGGACTATCAGATCTGATGAGGGCCGACGCACGCTCCGCAAACTCCAGCTGGATCGCCCACTTTCGCTCGATCCCAAGTCCATGGACTTGGGATCAAGCGATATACTTCACGCGGGAAAGAATGGCTGTGTCCGGTGGGCCAGACACTCTTGTCTGGCCGGCCAGACAAGAGTGTCTGGCCCACCTTGCCAGGTACCAATTTGGCCCGCGTGCAGTATAATTCGTGCGGAACCACCTCCGCTCCTTCGGCGTTCTCGCGGCGAGAAATACTTATCTGCCTGTTGACCTTCGTCCCAGATATGTGAAACTGGACGCAACTCGCTCACTCGCCGACTCACTCTCTCAATCCCAAGGAGCCAATGCTGTGAATGAAGCCAGCACCGGCGGACTGTCGCGCCGCGAGATGATCAAGACCAGCGGCCAGATCGCAGTGGCCTCGGCCTTTGCGGGCATGACGATCCCGCATGTCCATGCCGCGGAGAATAACACCATTCAGGTCGCGCTGGTCGGTTGCGGCGGGCGCGGCACGGGCGCGGCCGAGAACGCCCTGCGCGTTCAGGGCGGACCCATCAAGCTCGTTGCGATGGCCGACGTCTTCAACGACCGCATGACCACCAGTTACAAGCACCTCTCGAAAAACTTCGAGAAGCAGGTGGAAGTGCCTGCCGAGCGACAGTTCATCGGCTTCGATGGCTACAAGAAGGCAATGGACTGTCTGAAAAAGGGCGACGTCGTCATCCTCACCACGCCGCCGGCCTTCCGCTGGGTCCATTTCACCTATGCCATTGAGCGCGGCATCAACGTCTTCATGGAGAAGCCGACCACGGTGGACGGCCCCAGCACTCGGCGCATGTTCAAGCTGGCCGAGGAGTCGGAGAAGGCCAACCTCAAGGTCGGCGTGGGCCTCATGTGCCGGCACTGCAAGGCACGGGGCGAGTTGTACGAACGCATCCGCCAGGGCGAGATCGGTGACATCACGCTCTTGCGGGCCTACCGCATGGCCGGACCCACCGGGTTCGCATTTACCGGGCCGAAGCCGGACGGCATGAGCGAACTGCTCTACCAGGTGAAGCAGTTCCACGCTTTCCTCTGGGCCAGCGGCGGCGCCTACAGCGACTTCCTCATCCACAACATCGACGAATCGTGCTGGATGAAGGATGCCTGGCCGGTCCGGGCCCAGGGTTCGGGCGGCCGGCACTACCGCGGCAACTTCGTCGATCAGAACTTCGACACGTACTCCATCGAGTACACCTTCGAGGACGGCACCAAGCTGCACCTGGAAGGCCGTAACATGGTCGGCTGCCACCAGGAGTTCGCCAGCTACGCGCACGGCACCAAGGGTTCGGCCGTCATTTCCACGAATTCGCACATCCCGGCCAAATCGCGCATCTACAAGGGCCACAACTTCATCAAGAAAGACCTGACCTGGGCATTCGCGCAGCCCGAGCCGAACCCGTATCAGCTGGAATGGGACCACCTGATCGAAGCGATTCGCCAGGACAAGCCGTACAACGAAGCGAAGCGCGGCGCCGAGGCCAGCCTGATCACCTCGATGGGCCGCATGGCAGCGCACACCGGCAAGATCATCACCCGTGACGAGATGCTCAACTGCGAGCACGAGTTCGCGCCGGACGTGGACAAGTTGACGATGGACTCGGAAGCCCCGATCAAGGCCGACCAGAGCGGCAAGTACGCACTGCCGCAACCGGGCATCAAGACGACTCGCGAATACTAACCCTTCCGCGATGAAATACCGCCTCCAGGCGCGGGCCGGGCTTCGATGTCGGAGCCGTGGTCCCGCGCCTGGAAGTCATTTGGGCCTGCGACCTGCGGAGGAATCGTCACCCACATTCCGTAGCCGCATCAGCCTGCGGCTGCAAACCGGGGTCCGATTCGTCGGACGGACCCTAGTGCTCCGTCAAGCCCCGAAAATGGGGTTGCCGGTGATGTGGCCGGCACAGCCGGCCCTACAGATAAGGCCTTATGTAGGGCCGGCTGTGCCGGCCGAACCCTCAATCCAAGCCTTGACGGAACAGTAGCCCGATCCGCCGCGAGATGAACGAGGCCCGGCCCCGAAGGACCGAGCCTTGCGAAGTTACGTCACTGGCCATGGACATCGATCCATCGTGCGGGCTTCGTCATTCTTCCTTCACTTGGTCAGGATGAGTCGCCCACGCCGCGTGATTCGCAAGCTGTAGCGGGTGCCTTCGTAGTCGATCACAATCTGGCGATGGCCCTTGAACAGTTCTTTTGCGTCCACGATGAGCGCCTGCCCTTCCGGCTTGGGCGCCTCGGTCGGGAAGTCGGTTTCTGATGGATCCATGATCGTCAGTCTCCTGCGTAGGGGACGAGTACCATGAATCGCGCCCGCTGGATGGCGATTCGCAGCGCCCGTTGATAGACGGCACTGAGCCCGGTGCGCTTCCGGCTCTGAATCCTTCCCTGAGAGGTCATGAACTTCTTCAAGGTCGAGACGTCCTTGTAATCGATGAATGCCGGACGCATCTCCCGCCCGTTCTGGCAATAGACGTTCCGCGACTGCCGCCCCTGTCTTCGCTTCGTGCGAACCCAACGCATGTTCGTGCCCCCATGTATAAATGCCTAATTTCCAATGACGAATGTCTAAAGTCTAAACAATGACCAAGGACCCAAGCCCCAACTCCTGGGGCAGTCCAAAAAGCGTTGTTTTGTGGCAAACCGCCCTGTCGTGGCGAGCCGGGCACGGTGTTGCTCATTCGTCATTTCGTATTGGTCATTCCTTAGTCATTAGTCATTACTCGTTCGTCATCTCACGTTCCCAGTCCATGGAAGTGTCCCATGCACTCGAGTGCCCGCTGATGATCGCCCACCCGTTCGAAGATCGTCCGCATGCGCAGCAGCCAGCACGGCAGCTGGATGCGTTCCAGGACCACGGGCTGCAGCAGCTCATGGGCGCGGTCGAAGTCTCCCTTCGCCGCCCAGACGAACGCGAGGTTGATCCGGTAGTGCATATGTTGCGGCGCCAGGTCGGTTGCCATGGCCAAGGGCGCCACCAACTCGTCGAGTGAAGCGCCCAAGCGGGCGCGGTAGTAGGCGATGCCGAAGTACGCCTGGTGATAGCTGGGGTCGCGTTCGGCCAGCGTCTCGCAAGCGTTCAGGGCTAGTTCGTGCTGTCCCAGGGCATTCAAGGCCGCGGCCACGCAGGGCAGCAGGCCCGTCGGGCATCGGCCGGTTTCCAGCAGATGCCGATAGATCAGGGTCGCCAAATCTCCCTTTCGCGTCTTGGCGTAGCAGTCCGCCAACGCACGCTGGGCCAGGGGGATCAAGGGCACCAGCGTCGTCGCCGTCTCCAGCGCTTCGAGGGCCGCGGACACCTCCTTCCGGACCCACAGCGCCATGCCGTAGAGTTGCCACAGCCGGCCGTTGTCGGGATACTGTCCCAGCCATTGCCGGGCGTATGTCTCCGCCTCCACGTACTTCTGCTCGGTGAAGAGTTCGGCAACATGTCGGTAGGTTTCGTCGGCAACGCTCATGGTTGCTCCTCTCCGCGGTTGGATGGCTTACAACGGGCGTCCTTGCCCCGAGGGTCATCCTTGAGAAGCACGGCTCAACGCGGGGCAACGCGCGTCGACACCGTGGGGGCCGCCAGCTCGAAAGCCGGCAGCCGGTTATCGCCTTGGCGAACCTCGGCACGCATTCCCGAGGTCCGTGGATCGGCATAGTTGTCGGGAAGCCCCGCGCGGCCCTGCACTGTCACGGCATACACGCCCGCCGGCGCTCCATCTGGAAGCGCGAACGTGCCGTCCGCCGTCACCGTTGCTTGCAGGCGCGCAGGACCGTGGAAGACCACCACGGCGTCGGCCGCCGGCCGGCCGTCCACGAACACCGCACCGCGAACGGCGTGGCGACGCATCTCCGGAGCAGACGCCCCTGCCAGCAAAAACGCCGCACCGAGGGTGAGCCCGGTGACCAGCAGTGCACGAAGATGGGATACGTCCGCGCACAGCGCGGTAACGATCCGCTGCGTGTTGTTGGAGGAAGCGCGCGCCATCTTAGCCCCTGGGAACGAGGGAACCTGAGCGCGTCGCTATTGAAGAGAGGATTGGCTAGGCAGCTCTTTTATTGAGATTAAGTCTCAACTTCGGATATCGTAGCTGAGATCGGCCGTGTGTCAAGCTGAAATTCAAGGAAATCTGACGGTTTTGCAAGGACGTGCAGTCGCGCGGCGAGGGACGATCAGTGAATTATACTGAGATTAAATCTCAAAACCACAATCAAGGGCAGTGGATCGGCTTTGCCGTGGGGGCGTCATCGCGTCCGGCACTAGCTCGGTGGCCGTGTTCCACGCTGCCGAGGCGTCTGGGCGTCACCCATCCGTCACTTGCGTCGGCAGGGAGGACGAGCCGTGCCGAATGCGGCGGGTGAGGTTTCCCCTACGATGCTTCCTACCCCGGCGAGCCGCTGCCGGTTACCTTTCGCTTTATATTCTGCACGCGGGCCAAATTGGTACCTGGCAAGGTGGGCCAGACACTCTTGTCTGGCCGGCCAGACAAGAGTGTCTGGCCCACCGGACACAGCCATTCTCTACCGCGTGAAGTATAACTGGTTCGCCATGCCGGCTTCAGCCGGCTCCCCGTCTGCCACCACCTTACAGGTGGTGGATCCTCGCGCTTCTGGTCCCACGCAGCCGGCTTCAGCCGGTCTTCCCCATGCTGGCTTGAGCCGCAGCGCTGCCCCAGTGCGAACGCTTTCCAAGCCCGGCTGCGACAGGACGGGCCCCGCGACCACCACCTGGAGGTTGCGGCAGACAGGGAGCCGGCTGAAGCCGGCAAGCAGACCGTGTCGAACTCGAGACTGCGCCCTCCGAAGACGCCAAGAGATCTTGCCACACCCGTTCGGCAGGCCTCAGAATCGGACGTGATCCGCTGGAGATGAAACGAGGCCCGGCCCCGAAGGACCGAGCCTCGCGAAGTTGCGTCGTTACGTTAGACGGCTTCCTGCCAGGGCGCGACGACCGCCTTGTCGCCGTCCTTGCCGAACGCCAGGTTGAAGGCCGTGCCGAACGCATAGTCGACCTGGCCCTTGTCCAGGAACGCCTGGCCGGCCTTGGCCCGGAACGCACCGATGTAATCGATGCCGTCGCCCAGCCACTGACCCACCAGCGGCGTATCGCCCACCGAACCAAAGGCCAGCTCGAACGCATTGCTGCCCGCGTAGGCCGCGTTGTTCTTGCTCAAGTACCAGTTGCCTTCCTTGGCCCGGAAGACGCCCACGCGATCGATGGCGCCGCCTTCCCACTTGCCGATGACGGCCGTGTCGCCCGCCGCACCGAACTGGAACGGTGCGATGGTCGGACTGCCATTCCAGCCGACGTTGCCCTGGTTCAGATACCAGGTGCCGGTGCGGAAGGTGCCGGTATCAGTAGTGCCGTCGCCATTCCAGTCGCCGACAACCGCCTGATCGCCGGACTTGCCCCAGTTGAACGTCGAGAAGGTACCCGCAGCGCCGCTGTAGGTCTGATTGTTGAAGTTGAGGAACCACTGGCCCGTGGACGGCCGGAACACGCCGACATAGTCGACCGTCCCGCCCAGCCACTTGCCAACGACCGGAATGTCGCCCTTCTGCCCGAAGCTGATCTGGATGGTGTTGGCAGCCGTGTAGTCCTGATTGTTGGTGCTCAAAAACCAGGTGCCGTTGCGGAAGACGCCGATCTCGTTGACACCGTCGCCGTCCCAGTCACCGGTGACGGGCATGTCACCTGCGGCGCCGAAGCTAACTTGCTCCGTCGTGGCTGCGTTATAGTCGCCTTGCACGGTGTTCAGGAACCAGGTGCCGTTGCGGAAGACGGCGATCTTTTCCACCGGGTTGACCACGAGAGTCGTGGTGTAATCGACGGAATCGCCGTCGCCGTCGGCGACCTGTCCATGAATGGTGTAGGTGCCCGGCATCGCCAGGTAGGAGGCCGGCACGCTGGCGGTCGGAGAGCTGCTGTTGGCGACGTCGCCGGGGTCGGTGAAGTCGCCGTCGTTGTTGAAATCGTAGCTGAAGGTCAAGCCGGTGCCGACCGTATCGGTGAAGGCGACGGTCGCCGCAGCATCCTCCGCGACAGGGCCGCTGTTGGTGAAGGTGGCGGTCGGGTCCTCCGGAGGCGGCGGGACGACCTTGGCCACCACGACCTGCTGGGTCCTCACGGTGCTGCTGGCGCCGTCCTTGTCGGTGACGATGACGCTGACGGTGTAGGTGCCGTCGTCGGTGTACTTGTGGCTCAGGTTGAAGTGCGAGCCGCTCAGCGCCAGGGCCTGGACACCGCTGCCGTCGCCATAGTCCACGGTTGCGGACCAGGCCGCGTCGGCACCGGGATCAACGAAGGTCCCGGTGCCGGTGTAAGTATCACCCTCCGCGAACGTCGGAGGCGTTGCCGAGGCGAGCAGGCGGGTAAAGCCCCAGACGCGGTGTGTGCCAGCCACACCGGTGTTGGACACCGTCACGTAGCCGCCGACGATGATGTCGCCGTCGGGCGTCAGGCCGAGACTGCCGTTGCTGCCGTCGTCGAGGCCCTGATAATCCATGACGACGATACCGCCCGCGCCGAAGGTCGAGTCGAGCGTGCCATTCGGGTTGACCCGAACGACGACCATATTGAGGCCCGTGGTGTTTGGCCACTTGCCGTAGCCGCCGATGACGATCTTGCCGTCGGGCTGCACGGCGACGTTGTAGGCGGCGTCCTGGTTGCCGCTGACGTCGACGAGGAGTTTGCCGGCGCCCCACGGACTGGCGGCCGCGAACGTCGTATCCAGGGCGCCATCCTTAGTCAGCTTGATGAGGACGATATCGTTGTTGCTATTGTTGGTATCGGTGCTGTGCGACGCCGAGCCGGTCATGTAGATGGAGTCGTCGGCGGCGATGCCGACGCCAAAGCTGGTGGACAGGTTGGTGCTGGCGGCGGCGTTGATGGTGACCACCCCGCCGGTGCCAAAGGTGGCGTCCAGGGACCCGTTCGCGTTGAAGCGGACGGCGCTGAAGCCGCCCAAGGCACTGGTGGCAATGATCTTACCGTCGCTTTGCAGCCCGGCAGCAAGTGCCCCGCCCGTCTTTCCGGCGACGCCCTGGCTCACGACTCCGTTGACGCCGAAGGTGTTGTCCAGGGTGCCGTTGGCGTTGTAACGAGCCAGGGCAAATTGCGCAGTGCCACCATTGGGTGTCGACGTGCCCACCACCAGAACCTTGCCGTCGGGCTGCACGACCAGACCGCCGAATACCGAGTCGGCGGAGAACCTGGCGGCATCGCCGGTAAGGGTGCTGCCGATGTCGGTGGTGACGATGCCGTTGTTGCCGAAGGTCGTGTCCAAGACGCCGGCCTGGGTGTACCGCTCCATGAAGAAATCGTTGCCCGTCGCAGCAAAGTTCGCGGAGCCTGCAATCAGGATGTTGCCATTGGCATCCAGCTTGATCACGGGCGCGCCGTAGCTGGTCGCGCCAGGCACCGCAGCCACCTGAACATAGCCGCCGGTGCCGAAGCTGCCGTCAACCTGGCCGGTGGCGGTATAGCGAACCAGGGCGGTCCAGCTCTTGGTGGCATCGGAAGCACTGCCAATGGCGATGAACTTGCCGTCGGATTGAACGACCATTGTCTGCGGCTGGTTCGCCTTGTTCGTGCCGCCGATGAGGGTGGACACGTCCGTCATCACCTGACCATTGCTGCCGAAATCGGGATCCAGGTTGACGTAGGGCTGCGGCGCCACGTTCTGGACCGTGACGATGATCGAGTTGGCGTTGTACGGCCCGCCGTCCTCGTCGGTGGCCGTCGCGGTGATGGTGCGCTGCGTGCCGGCGGCGCTGCCGTCGGCGTAAGCGTGGACGACCGACGACGGGTTGCCGGTGACGGTCTGCACCGCGGACCCGTCGCCCCAGTTGATGGTCCAGCCGGTGATAGTATCGACACCGGGATCGCTCTTGCCCAGGTTAAGGACGTAGGCGGCGCCCTCGTTGACCGTGGCGGCGCCGCTGATGCCAAGCGTCGGATCGACCTTGGTAACCGTGACCTTCTGGGTCACTGGTGTGCTCGTGGCGAGGTCCTTGTCGGTGACGGTGACCGTAATGGTGTAGACGCCGTCATCCTTGTACTTGTGACTAAGGTTGAAGGAGTTGCCAGTGTCAATCGTCAATGTCTCGGTGGTGCCGTCCCCGTAGTCGACAGAGGCCTTCCAGGATCCGTCGTTGATACCGAAGTCGACAAATACGCCCTTGCCGGTAAATGTGCCACCCTCAGCGATCGTCGGGTAGACCGAATCGTACCGGACCAACCCCAGGTAATTGACGGGCCCCGTGCCACCGCTGCCGCCGCCTACGGTGCCGAGCGCGACAATGTCACCGTCGTTGGCGGCCTGAACCAAACCAATTATGTTGATCTTCTCGGTCGTCAGCATCGGGTTGGTCGTCTGCAACGGGAAGTAGGTCATAACCTTGCCGTCGCCGTTCGTGCCCAGAGTCGCGTCGGGGCTAAAATCCTGGTTCAGACGCAGGATGCCGCTGCTGAAGCCAAGCACAATCTTGCCGTCGAATTGCCGGATCATGGCGTTGGCAAAGTCGCTGCCGCTACTGCCGAGGAGATCGAGCACCTTAGTCTGCATGATGCTGCCGTCGTCAGCCACGCGGACAAGGGCATGATCGGAGCCACTCGCCGTGAAAAAGTAGCCTCCCAGCACAATGGAGTTGGCATAGTCCGAGCCGTCATCCGGCTCAATGAACATCCGTTGGGTGTTGCTGCCGAGGCCGAAATTCGGCACAGAAACGAAGCCTGGGATCGCTCCGCTGGGATTGAAATCCGGATCCGGGGTACCGTCGGGCTTGAAGCGGATGATGGCGAACTGGTTCGCGGACGTTCCCGTGCTGGGGGGCGTGTAGCTTCCCGCAAGCACCAACTTGCCGTCGGCCTGGATGGCGAAGCTGCTGGGTGCGAACTTGCTCCCGGGTGGTATGGGGAAAGTCGCCACGCCGCCACTGCCGAAGCCGGAGTCAAACTGGCCGACCGCAGGTTCGCCCGCAGGGACTCCGCCTTCGGGGCCGGCGAAGCGGAAGCGAGAGACGGCGGGGGGATTCTGGCCGACCGCCCCGCCAAGGTAGATGTAATCGCCGAACACCGCCATGCCGCCGCTCATATTGCCGACGGCCGGCGCCGTCACATATGCCTGGCCTCCGTTGAACGAGGTGTCCAGAATGCCGTCGTCGAGACTGTAGCGGATGATGCGCATCTTCTGGCTGGTCGAGTCGTAACCGCCGACATAGATATAGTCGCCGGCGACCACAGCGCTGAAGGGGGAGGGATTGAAGCCGGTTAGACCGGGCACGGGGGTGGAGACGATGCCCTGGCTGCCGTCGGGACCGAAGCCCGCATCCAACGAGCCATCCTGGTTAAAACGGACCAGGTTTGCCCATGTGCCTTGCCAGGACACGGCCACGATCTGGTCGCCCACCTGCAACACCTGCCGGTTCACGAACGACGAGGATGGGATTCCAGTAATGGCCAGACCGTTGGTGCCGAACGTCGGATCCAGGCCAAGATCCACGAGCGGGGCGGCGTTGACGACGTCGATCGTCAACGGCGTGGCGTCAAAGGTGCCGTCCTCGTCCGTGGCTGTAGCGGTGATGGTGTAGGATTTCGGTCCGTCCAGGAAGGCATGCTTGAAAGTGCTGGGGCTGCCGGTGATGGTTTCCGTGTTGCCGTCACCCCAATTGATGTTCCAACGGCTGATGGCGTCCGCGCCTGGATCAGTGCGGTTCAACCTGAATGTGAAGGGCATACCTTCAACCACTTGGGCACTGGCGCTGTTCTTCGTAATGCTCAGCGTCGGCGCCACGTTGCTGACCGTGATGGGTTGCGTATTCAGCGCGGCGTGCAGTTCAGTGCTGTCGCTGTAAGCGGCGCTGATGGTGAAGTTGTTGAGGCCGTCGGCGTAGGTATGCGTCACCGACAGCGTGCCGCCAGGCACGGTCTGGAGCGCGCTGCCATCGCCCCAGTTGATGGCCCAACCGGTCTGCGTGCCGTCATCGCCCAAGGACAGCGTGTATTGCGTGCCCTCGTTTACCGCAGCCGCGCCGCCGATGCCGCCGACGCCAACGGCCGGCACCGTGCGGTCTTCCAGACGCTCCAGATCGAGTCGAAAACTGGGCCGACGCTTCCGTCCACGAGTCGCGGTGCTGAATGTATGCGCCGCCCAACTCCACAATCCGCTACGCATGGTGAATTCCTTATGTAATCCTGTCAGAAACCCCAGCAACGCCGCCGAGGATGTCGCTCGTTCGAGGCACCTTTCCCGAGTCCGCCCAAGTTCAGGGCGATTCTTCATCGTCGAACGCGTACTCCCCCGAGTCCCACTCTAGTGGTCTCCCGGGTTCGTTTTTTTACAAGGGCGTCGAGAGCTGTTCTCAGTGAACGGACGCCGCAGGGTGCAAAAGTAATGCCGCGGTTAGGCTGAATGGAATATCCAAGTATTCACGGTCAATCTGTGAAATCCAAAGAACCGGATTGACCAATACTGACGAAATCGTAGTCGCATGTGGGGACGTTTTAGCCACTGGCGTCGCGCCCGCTGGTCCGGCTGATCGCAGGTTGTGAGTCTCCAAAACATCCCTTTACGGATCACGCCGCTCCTTCCCGACATTCGCCGGACGAATCGCAACCAATTTTCCTGAAAGCTATTCGAAGAGGCTTTCTAGCCGGCACAGGCTTTTGGTTTCGGGCCACCGCCCCAGCATCTGTTCCCAACCAAGTAGATGCCGCGACAAGTGGCACTTCCTTTGCATGCTGGACACGGTTTGCCCGCAGGTTGGTCCGATGCTGATCTTCAGAGGTCTCTGCGCCATGACGTCCCGCCATTGTAAAGCACTCGCCTTTTTGCTCGTGGCCGCTGGTTTCTTGGCCCCGGAGAGCGCCACGGGCCAAGATGCAAAGCAAGATCGTTTCGGCGACCCAGTACCAGCGGGCGCACTGGCTCGCCTTGGTACGGTGCGCTGGCGTCATGGCGCCGCCGTCACTTCGGTGCTCTATACTCCCGACGGTCGCACCTTGATCACGGACAGCCAGGACGGCACTGCCCGCGTGTGGGATTTGCGCAACGGAGTGGAACTGCGTCGCTTTGCCAGATCGTCTCAACCTCAGCCTTCGATGGATGAGGGGCGGCCGTCCTCGCGCGGGGCCGGCAATGGCGCGGTCCTCTCGCATGATGGGCTTACCCTGGCTGTCGGCGCAAAGGACGGCCGCATCACCCTCTGGGAAGTGAAAACCGCGAAGGTGATTCGCACACTCATGCCTGACGCGCCCACGGAACCCGTCTCCATGCTTTTCACGGCTGACAATAAGCGGCTGTTGGTGAAGGACATGGATCAGGTCGTTTGGGTCTGGGATCCGGCAGCCGCCAAAGTACTGCACAAACTTGGCAAGTCCGTCGAGGGACGACGCTATGTGTCCGGGTCTCTCACGGACGCTCCAAGTGTGCTCGCGGGGGGCCAAGACGTGACGTCGGTGGTGATGGAACAGAAGAACCGCCAATCCCAGATCACAATTTGTCGCTGGGACCTGACGACCGGCGAGGAGAAAAAGCCCGTAGCGCTCGGTCCCGGCCATGTCACCTTCTCGAGCTTCAGCTTCGCACCCGACGGCAAGACCATTGCCGCGGCATTCAATCGCGGCATCCTCCATCTGCGGGACCTTGAAACGGGAAAAGAAATACGAACCTTCGAGGGTCTCGACAAGAACACGTTTGTCGCTCGCCTCGCGTTTTCCCCGGACGGCCGGTGCTTGGCGGCCTGGCTCTCGGACCAGACAATCCATATCTGGGACGCCGCCACCGGTAAAGAATTGCGTCGCCTCGAGCATCCTCAGGGCTCGACCGTCGCGAGCACCTATTCCTTCGGCGGCACCCAGCCGAGCAACCTTGTCTTTTCGCCCAACGGTCGTGAGATCGCCGTCGGCCTGGACGGTGGTTCGGTGCGCCGCTGGGAAGTCGAGTCGGGCAAGGAACTGACCGAAACCAGTGGCCATCGCAGTGAGGCTCACACCTTGGTGGTCGCGCCCGATGGAAAGACCGCCATCTCTTGCGGCTCGGACCGCATCGTGTGCGTCTGGGACCTGAGCAATGGGGCAGAACTGCGTCGCTTCGCCCTGCCGACGGACGCGTCGCAGGTAGCTTTCGCGCCCGGCGGGCGAACGCTCGCCGTCGGCAACCCCGAGGCCAAGGTCGCTATCTGGGACGTAGCGACCGGCAAGGAACGCCGCCAGTGGACGACGAAGCAGAATAACCTGGCGGGGCTCACGTTCTCCCCCGACGGCAAACTGCTGGCGACACGCAGCTTCGACCAGGTCATCTCCCTTTGGGATCCGACGACGGGTACGTTAATTCAATCAATCTGGGAGTCGCCCCCTGATCGGCCTCTCATCGACATTGGCAAACTCCTGAGTTCTCACCTGAGCAGCCACGTGCCGAACCTCTTCTTCACTCCTGACGGCGCTGCGCTGACAGCCGTATCGCCTGCCAAGAGCCCCGCGGTCCGCCCGACACTTGCCCGGCTGCGTCCACCGTCACCTATTGCGTCCACCATTCAACTCTTTGACGTGGCCACCAGCAAATCGTTACGACCTTTCGATACCTGTGCTTCAGACACGCTGGCGTTTGCATGCGCCCCGGACGGACGGACTTTCGCCGTCGCCCTGAGCGACGGCTCGGTTTCCCTGTGGGAGTCCGCGTCGGGCAAGGAGCGGCTCCGGGCCGCCGTACGAAAGGGAAGGACGGTCTCGGCTCTCGCGTTTTCACCGGATAGCCGGATCCTCGTCGGCGGTGACGATCACGCCGGGATCTGCCTATGGGATACTCTCACGGGAAAGGAGATCGGTCAGCGGCCGGGACATCAGGGAATGGTTCATGTGCTGGCATTCAGTACCGATGGTAAGCGCCTTGTCTCGGGAAGCGCCGACACGTCGCTCCTCGTCTGGGATGTCACCCGCGAGGTGCAAGAAGCAAGGGTCCGTCACGCGACGCTCGACGATGGACAGGAGGAGGCGCTCTGGCGCGCGCTGGCGTCCGCCGATCCAGCCCGCGCACAGACAGGATTCGTTCCGTTGATCGCCAACCCCGCGCGGACTGTGCCGCTGTTTCGGACGCACCTTCGCCCCGTGTCCGCACCGAATTCGGCCAAGGTGGCAGAATTGTTTGTCAACCTGGATTCCAAAGAGTTCGCTGTCCGACAACGGGCTTTCGAGGAACTCCTCAAGTATGGCGAACTGATCCAGCCTGCACTCAAGCAAGTCCTTGAAGACCAGCCGCCCCTGGACCGCCAACGGCGGCTCAAACAGTTGCAGGATCGTTTGGTCAGTGGTACGGCCTTGCCCGTGGAGGAGTTGCAGGGGCTGAGGGCCATCGAAATCCTGGAGCGCATGGGCACTCCAGAAGCGCAGGACGTGCTCCGGTCGCTGACAGGTGGGGCAGCGGGAGCGCGCCTTACGCAACATGCGAAAGCGTCCCTGCTCCGTCTCAAGAAATCCTAGCTCGCAAGGGCAGATCCAACACTTTGCTCCATCGGATGGACGCGGTCAGAGAGTAACCAGCCACACCGCCCATGCCCCGCTCACCCCGCCAAGCCGTTGGTGGTGGCGCGATGAGTGGCCAGACATTCGCCAATCATGAACAGGCTTTACCCACCCGTGCGGAGCCCGCACACTGTCCTTCGGGCATAACTATTCACCCAGGATAGCCTTCCAGCAACGGCCTCAACTTGGCACAACCTTTGCAATTCCCTCCGCTTCGCACTCCAACTTGATTCGTCCGGAGGGTTTCCACCATGACCCGCGCAGGTCACTGGCTGTTGTTGCTCGTCATGCTGAATGCACTTGCCGCGGGGGCCGTTGGTCAAGCCGGTAAGGAGATGAAGGTCGACGAAGGGGCGTTGCGAACCAAGCTCCTGGCGGCCAGCTACCTCGAGGCCAAATTGTCCGAGGTGGATGCCGAGTCCGATGACCGGAAGTTCACGCTCAAGTACGTCCATCAGACGAAGAAGGCCAAGGCCGCCGGCCAGGCGAAATATGTCGAAGCGGTCCGCAAGTACAACGCGGCACTGGGCGTTCGCAGCACCGCGCTGGAAACGATCCAGAAGCTCCTGGCCGACGTCCGTGCGGCCGAGATGGACGCCTTCGAGGTTGAAGCGACGCCGATCGCCTTTCACCTCTCGGCAGGCAAGGGATTGATCGTGCGCACGCTGGAGACGCCGGCCGGCAAGGACGGCAAGCCGCTGCCGACCGCGGAGCTCAAGAAGTTGCGCGGCGACGGCAAGTTGCCGGGCTACCAGGCTGCGGCGAAGGACGTCAAGGCCGACCGCCTGGTACGCGTCTACGTGGACAAGTCCAAGTTCAAATCGGCGGACGCGAAGGATCCGGATGCCGTCTACCCGATCACGATGCTGGTGCTGGTGCCGGCGACCGCCGGGCCGGTCGAGATGGAGTTCAAGCCCATCCTCCTTAAATAAGGAAACGAAGGACGACGAACGCTGCCAGGCCGATGCCTTCGTCCCTGATATCATCCGCATGCCGCATATTCTGATTGTCGACGACGAAGAAGCCGTCTGCTGGGTCCTGCGCCGGGCCTGCGAACAGGCCGGATACAGCGTTGCCGCCGCCGGCAGTGCCGAGGCTGCCTTCGAACAAGCGCGGCGGCAGCAGCCGGATGCCATCATTCTCGACGTGCGGCTGCCCGGGCTGGACGGCATCGCGGCCCTGCCGCGGCTTCGAGCGCTGGCCGGTAATGCACCCGTCATCGTCATGACCGCGTTTGCCGACCTGCACACGGCCGTGCGCGCCGTCCAGGCCGGCGCTTGCGAATACCTGCCCAAGCCGTTCGATCTGACCCAGGCGCTCGAGGCGGTCGCGCGTGCGCTGCGCATGTCCGCGCCCGCGTCCCTCGCCCCCGAGGGGTCGTCCATGCCCGTGGCGGGGATCGGAGAGGACGAGATCGTGGGCCGCAGTCCCGCGATGCAGGTCGTCTTCAAGCGCATCGCCCTGGTGGCGCCGCGCGATGCCTGCGTGCTCATCACGGGCGAAAGCGGCACCGGCAAGGAGCTCGTTGCTCGTGCCATTCATCGCCACAGCGAGCGGCACGATCGGCCCTTTCTGCCCGTCCACGTCGCGGCGCTCAACCCGAACTTGGTCGAAAGCGAGCTGTTCGGGCACGTGAAAGGCGCCTTCACCGGCGCTGCCCAGGCACGCCCCGGACTGCTGGAACTGGCGGATGGCGGCACCGTATTTCTCGACGAACTCGCCGATATTCCGCTCGCCGTGCAGGTGAAGCTTCTGCGCGTGCTGGAGCAAAACCTGGTCTTGCCGGTCGGCGGCAACGAGTCGCACCGCCTCAACGTCCGCATCCTGTCGGCAACGCACCAGGACCTGAGCCGTCGCATGGCCGAGGGAGCCTTCCGCCACGATCTGTACTTTCGTTTGAACGTCTTCCAGGTTCATCTGCCGCCCTTGCGCGAGCGGACCGAAGACATCACCGCTCTGGCCGAACACTTCCTCCGTCGCTTCGAGCCGCGGGCGCTGCCGCTGTTGCCGGACACGATCCAGCATCTGACCTCACAGCAGTGGCTGGGCAACGTCCGCGAACTGCGCCATGCGCTGGAACACGCCGCCATCGTGGCGCGCGGCGGTCCGCTGGAGCCGGAGCATTTTCCGAAAGCGGTGCCGCAGCCGGAGGACGCAGCGGCGCGGCTGGCTGATGCGGTGCGCCTTTGGCTGGGCGAGCAGGTGCGCGACGCCGAGGGCAAGCCAAGCGGTCTGTACGCCGAGCTGCTCCAGTGCGTGGAGTCGGCACTGCTCGACGAGATCATGCGTAGCGTGCGCGGCAATCGCTGGGCCGCGGCGCGGCGCTTGGGATTGAATCGAACGACCGTCCGCAAAAAGCTCCGGCTGCTGGGACTCGCCGACGCCTATCGCGATGACGCAACCGAGGATGACTGAAACACCTCTCGCATGAACACGACCTGCCCGCGCGTGGGCATGTCCTGCCCGCGCGTCTCGCGATTCCCCTGCGTCTGAATTGGAAAAGAGCCTGATTATATGGCCTATCCGCTGGGCGATGGTTGCGGCGCATGAATTGCATCAGAGGCCGCTATCCCAAAGTCGATGCCTGGACCACTTTCTCAACGAGGAGCCGTGCGCCAATGAACGCAGACTCGAACCGTGCCCCGCAACTTCGCAATGGAGGCCGCTCGACGGCCCCGCAACTGATCAAGAACATTCCCATGGCCGGCGACGAAGACACGACATCCGACATGCGCCGACTGATTCCCGCGTGGATCATCAGCGGTGTTATCCATGTCGTGTTGCTGTCGCTGTTTCTGCTGGTGAGCGTCAGCCAGGGTCGAGGCTCCGATCAGACGGAGTTGTCGGTCATCGAGAGCCGGGTGGAAGAAGATGCACGCGACAAGAACCTGACCAACGAAGAGATCGGCAACGATCCCGACCTGCCGACCAACTACAACGTGGACCGGATCGAGGAAGTCAGCGTGCCCGGCCCCGTCTCCAACGACGCGGTCGGCATCCTGAACGCTCCCGATGGTCCGCCGCAGACGATTCCCCCGCCTCCGGGCTTCGGTGGCACGAATGGCCAGGGCGGCGGCATCGACGATCCCAATCGGATCGGCTCGGGCGGCCTCTACGGTACTCCAGGCGGCATGGGCGGACCGAAGTTGGTTCCCGGCGGCTTCGGCGGTCGTTCCGGCGCGACGCGTGAAAAGATGCTGCGCGAGGGCGGCGGCAATAGCCGTTCGGAAGCTGCCGTTGCCGCCGGCTTGAAGTGGTTGAGCCGGCACCAGGCGACCGACGGACACTGGAGCCTGCACGAGTTTACCGTTCACGGCAAGTGCAACTGTGCCGGCAACGGCACGCACAATGACATCGCCGCCACGGGCCTGGGTCTGCTGCCGTTCCTGGCTGCCGGCGAGACGCACAAGGGCGTCGGCAAGCACGTCATGTACGCCAAGGTGGTCGAACGGGCGTTGAAGTGGCTGATCGCCAACGAAGGCGTCGATGGCAAGCTCGGCGAAGGCTACGCCCACGGCATCTGCACCGTCGCGCTCTGTGAGGCCTATGGTCTGACTGCTGATCCGATGCTCAAGGGGCCGGCCCAGCGTGCAGTCAACTGCATGGTCTCTTGGCAGAACGAAACGGGCGGCTTCCGCTACAGTCCGCGGACCGATCACGATCTGTCGGTCGCCGGCTGGCACATTCAAGCACTCAAGAGCGCGCAGATGTCAGGTCTGAACGTGCCGAACGCCACGATGGCGGGCGTCAACAACTACCTGGAACGCAATCAGGCGGTACCGGACGGCAGCGGCTACTTTTATCGCGAGAAGACGCCACCCACGCCGCGCATGACTGCCGTGGGCCTGCTGGGGCGCGAGTACATGGGCTGGGGGCCGCGCAATCCCGGCCTGGCCAAGGGCGTGGAGTACCTCCGCAAGCTGCAGCCCAGCCCCGCTTACAAGGACATCTACTACTATTACTACGCCACACAGGTGGTTCACCAGTTTGGCGGGCCCGCCTGGGATGAATGGAACCCGAAGATGCGTGACCTGCTCATCGACACGCAGGACCAGGGCGGCAACCCCGATCGCCGCTGCCAGAAGGGCAGCTGGGATCCGGCCGGCGATCCGTTCAACTCGCAGATGGGCCGGTTGTGCTTCACCTCGTTGTGCTTGTTGACGCTCGAGGTCTACTATCGCCATCTGCCTCTGTACCGGCGCGAGCTTGGTGCAGCCAAAGACGAAGCGCTCAAGAACGGACTGTAAGGATCGGTACCTAGGATCGGTGAATCAACAACTGTCGGGTTCACAAGCTGTTTGCTTCCGCGCTTGCCCCTTCGGCGTCGCTCGATTTACTGATGAGTGTGCGGAGAAAGAGACCAAACGGGCCCCCCTCTCCCCCGAGTACGGGGAGAGGGGCCGAACGTGGCATTGATGGAGTCCTCAGTAAGCCTGACAGTTGTTGATTTGCTGATCCCTCGCTTGTGAGGGTCCGTCACGTCAGTCGATTACAAGCGAACAGCTTGTGCTATAGCCGTAGCACAAGCTGTTCGCTTTTGCCACTGGTGGCCAACAGTAAGAACTCGTCCAAGAATAAGTTCGTAGGACGGATTTCCAATCCGTCCGGCAGACACGGACGGATTGGAAATCCGTCCTACGAAAAATACGAACTTATTGAGTCTTTAGCATCAAAAGAGGCATCTTGACGATGACTCAATCGGG
>JAIEMG010000230.1 GCA_019752375.1 Gemmataceae bacterium
TCTGCCTCGCGAGCCCGTCCCCGGCTGGACCGGCAGAGGGCGGACCGTTCACTGCCGCGAGGCAGAGCCTCGCCGGCCGTGCGTGACCGGGCAGAGCCCGGTCACGAGGGCGAGGTTTTCTACAAAGCACTCCCGACCCGAATGCCATTAACATAGGCAGGCGCCAGGCGAGCGGGGCGTGTGAACGCCCCGGTTTTGGTCGCTCAACCGGGGCGTTCACACGCCCCGCTCGCCTTAAGTGAATGGCATTCACTCCCGACCCCTTTGATTTCCTCTTTGGCGAGCGTCGAGGCGGAAGCCCGACGTGTCGGTGCGCGGGCCAGGACGGGGTTTTGGACGCTGTCCACGTCGGGCTGACGCCTCGACGCTCGCCAGGAACGTGATTTTTCGGCGCTCGCCTGAATTGTGCCTCGCTTGGGCGTCGGCGTGCGTGCGTGCCGGCCTACCGTGGATCGCGTAGACTATGTGCGGCCGCTCGCATTTGGTCATTGATTCGTCATTCGGGTTTCGTCTTTCGTCATTCCAAGAAGTCCTGCTCCTCGATGCTGGAATGCATGCAATCCTCCCTGGAACACACCGTCCGCCGGTCTGGGCCGTGCCGCTGGCTTTCACACTCGTCTACCTGGCCTGGGGCACCACCTACCTGGCGATCCGCTGGGGCGTGAAGGAGTTCCCGCCAGCGCTGTTTGGCGGCATTCGCGTCGGCCTGGCGGGGTTGGTGCTCCTCGCATACGTCGCCTGGCGCGGCGAATCGGTGCGTCTGGCGCGGCGCGAGTTCCTGTGGGCCGCATTTATCGGCACCATCCTCTTCACGGGCGGCAATCTGCTCGTCACGATGGGAGAAAAGTACGTCGCGTCCAGCGTGGCTGCCGTGCTGGTGGCGACCACCCCGCTATGGATGGCCCTGATCGAGACGTTCTGGCCGTCCGGCGAACACCTGAGCCTGCGCGGCTGGCTCGGCGTGCTGGCGGGCCTGGCGGGCGTGTTGCTGCTGTTTGCGCCGAAACTGCATGACTCGGATGCACTGGTGGAAGATGCCGGAGCGCTGCTGGTGCTTGGCTCGGCCTGTGCCTGGGCGCTGGGATCATTCCTGCTGCGGCGCCAGCGCGCCCGCAGTGCTCACCTGACGACTGCGGCATACCAGATGATCGTCGGCGGCCTGGGGCAGACCTTGATCGGCGTGGCGGCAGGCGAACCGGCGCAGCTGACGGCGGACCGCTTCACGCTTCCTGCCGTGTACGCGTTCTTTCACCTGCTGGTGGTCGGTTCGCTGGTGGGATTCGTGGCTTACACCTGGCTGCTGGGCCACGTGACGGTGACGCAGGCCGGGACGTATGCATACGTCAATCCCATCGTCGCGATCCTGGTCGGCTGGCTCCTGGGCGGGGAGACGATCAGCGGCTGGATCGTGGGTGGGATGGCATGCATTCTCGCGGGGGTGGCGCTGGTCCGCGGCGGCGGGTCCCACGGAAACGCGACGCCGCGAACGGCGGATCAATCGCCGTAGAGAGCGACCATGGTCGAAATGATGCGGCACGCCTTGGCCTGGCCGATGCCGTAGTTGCGCGAGATGTCTTCCGCCGCGGTGCGTACGGCGCGGAACTCGATCACTTCCAGGGGCACGCCCTGCTCTTCGGCCTCGGCGGTCAGGCCGGGACGGCTCAGGATCAGGACGGCGGAATGCAGGGCCAACGCGGCGCGCTTTTCCGAGACGCCGTGCTCCGCCAGCCATGCATATTGACGCTGGAGCAGCGACTCGAAGCTGCGGGTGAACTGGGCGTCATCGAGCTTGCCGGCATGGTAGCGCTTGAGCTGTCCGTGCAGACGCCGGGCCAGGCGGGGTAGGACGATCTCCATCAGCTGCTTGCTCATCACGGGTGCCTCCCTCCGAGAGTCTGTCCAAAAAAGGGGCAGGCATTGTGGTGCGTGCGCCCTTTTCAGTCGGACTCTGAGTCCGCTCCAAGGCCCTCAATCGCAGGGCACGGGCAGTTCGGTCGATCGCGGTTCAAACTTGAGTCGTACTTACGAATTGTATCCGAATTCGTGGGTCCGGGCAAAAGAAGCGGCGCGGCCGGAGGGAAAAAAGCGGAGTTCAAACCCGTCGAGACGTGCGGGCCGGACCGGTTGCCCATCTTTCGAGGACGCCCAGGCGGTATAACCCAGACAATCGGCCGATTGGACACTACCTCTGGCCGGAGCGGGCGAGCGCCAGCTGCATCCGGGCCCAGCCGTAATCGGGGTCCAGGCGCAACGCTTCGGTCAGGTCGGCCGCGGCCGCGGCGAAGCTTCCCTTGTGCCGGCGCGCCGCGCCGCGCGTGCCCCAGGCGCGGGAGTTCTTCGGGTCGATCTTGATCGCCTCGGAGCAGTCGGCGATGGCCTGGTCATAGTCTCCCTTCATGCGGTACGATTCGCCGCGCTGAAAATAGGCATCGCCGTCGCGGCCGTTGAGCTGGATGGCTTCGGTCAGGTCGGCGATGGCGCGGTCGTAGTCCGTGCGCAGCCGATAGGCGATGCCGCGCGCCCGCCGGGCAATGGCGTAGCGGGGGTTCAGGCGGAGCGCCTCGGTCAGATCGGGGATGGCGCGGTCGAGCTCGCGCTTGCTGAGGTGCCCCAGGCCGCGCGTGCCCCAGGCCCAGGCCAAGCTGGCATCGATCTTGATCGCCTCGGTGCAATCGGCAATGGCACGCTCGTGCTCCCCGCGCACGCGATGGATGTCGGCCCGGTAACACAGGGCGAACGTGTAGCGCGGATTGATCGCGAAGGCTTCGGTCAGGTCCGCGACGGCCAGTTCGTACTCGCCGCGCTCCGCGCGGGCAGCGCCGCGGCCGCCCAGGGCCGCGGAATTCTTGGGATCGAGACGGAGGACCTCGGTGTAGTCCGCGACCGCCGCCGCGAAATCGCCGCGAATGCGCTGGTATTCGGCGCGCAGGAAGTAAATGCTCGCCGTCTTCACGCCGAGTTGGATAGCCTGGGTCAAGTCGGCCACGGCGCGGTCGTGATCGCGCTTCGCGCCCTGAACCTTGCCGCGAGCGGCGTAAGCCTCCGCGTCCTTCGGGTCCAGCCGAATCGCTTCATCCAGGTCGCGGAGGGCGCTGTCGAGATCATTCTTGTCCGCATGAGCAGCGCCGCGGACTCCGTAGGCGCGCGCCAGCCGCGGCGTCCGTTTGATGGCCTCGGTGGCGTCGCGGATGGCGCGTTCCGTGTCGCCGCGTTGCCGATGTCCCTCGGCCTGGGCGACCAGGTCCGGACCGGGCGCCGAACCGGTGGTCACGGCGCGGGCGGCACGAGCGGCGTTGCGCTGATAATAAACACCGGCGCCCGCTCCCAGCACCAGCAGGCCGCCGATGGCCGCCACCCACGGCCAGAGCATGCGCTGCCGGCGCTGCTCGCGCCGGGGCTTGGGTATCGCGGCACCGACGGGCACGGCGGTCGGTACGTCCATTGCCGCGAGGGTTCGCCGTGGTGCCGGCGCCGGCCTGGACACCGTGGCACGGCCGGGAAGTCCCGGCGTGGGAAACGGATCGCGACCGTGGATCTGGGCCAGGTCGCACCACGGGCAGGTGGACAGGCGCCCGTGGTAGCAGTGCTGCGGATTGTCCGGGCAGGTGATGAGTTCCTTTTCAGCGGCGTGCAGGGCTTGTTGCCACTCGCGGGCGCCGGGGCGGCTGGCAGGGTTGGTGTGGCCATCGTCGAAGCAGCGCTGCATCAGGTCGCGCACGGGCGCGGGGAGTACGGCGAACGGCGGAGCCAGCGGGGTCGGCTTGTAGGGCACGGTGCGGCTGGTCGCGTACGGCCAGTGGCCCGCTTCGATCCGGCGCGGGATGCTGGCCGGCTCGCCCTGCCCGGTGAAGACGCCCAGGAACGGATGCGCGCCCTGCATCAAGAGCTGGAAAATGAGGACGGCGAGACCGAAGGCGTCGTGCTCGGGCCCGCGGTCGACCTCGGCGAAGCGAGCCCGCTGCAATTCCGGCGGCGTGTATTCCGGCTTGCCGACGCGACAGCGAAATACCTGGTCGCTGGCGCGGACCTGGAACGAATCGGTGTCGATGAGCGCGACCAGCGCCGTCGTGGTGACGAGGATGTTCGATTCGTTGACGTCGCCGATGACGTAGCCGCGCTCGTGAACGGCCCGCACCGCCGCGGCCAGGTTGCGCGCCGTCCGCAGCAGGTAGCCGTGATGGAAGCCCGGACAGACCTGCTGCCGTACTTTCGGGTTGTAGAACTCGTGCAGGAGGCGGGCCTCGTGGACGCGCGGCATCAGGTAGCCGATGCAGCGCGAATCGGCATCGAAGAGGCGCGTGCTGGGCCAGGCGATGGAGACGTGGCCGGTGCCGGCCATGGGATCGGCCGGCGGCGCCGCCAGCATCGCACCGAGCTTGGCCGCGTGCTCGGCCGTTGGCTGATGATAGATCTTGGCCACCGCCGTCGCCGTGTCGGTCAGCGCATGGATCGCTGCCTCGCCGCCGCGCCCCAGGGGCGTCGCATCGAGGTTGAGGGCTTCGCCAGTCGCTTCCAGACGGACCCGCATGGGGTGGCCACCGTTCTTCTGCTGGAGCAATGACGAATGACGAAGCTCGAATGACGAATCAATTCCCAATAACCAATGACCCAAGGTCAAGGCGCCGCGGTTCGCATTGGAGCTTCGTCATTGGACATTGATTCGTCATTCGAGCTTCGTCATTCGTCATTTCGGGGCAGCTCCTACGACACCGAAATCACCCAGGCTATCACCGGCTCCCCCCCCTGCCCTGCCTGGTAGTCCTTCCAGACAAACATGCGCCCCTCGGGACAGGACGGGAACACCGGGCACCAGGTGCTGTACGCCGCCAGCGGATACTGTCGCGCGATGATCTGCTGCGCCACCTGCAAGCTTTCCACTTCCTCGACCCAACCTTCCGGTGGATGCCACATGATGAACATTCGCATGACTGATCGCCGATCATCCGCCTCGAGTGCCACGCCATTTCCCTTTTGACAACAATGATAACCGCATCATAATCGGGTGTCATGCTTTCCCAGGCCCACGGGTGGAAACCTCATTCTGCGCGACCGAGTCGGAGCGCAACACGATTGTCTGGTTCGTCCACCCGAAGCTTGGTCGTTTGCGTGACACTGGGTCGTTAGCCCGACGCGCAAGCGAGGGATAGTTTATCCCTCGCTTGCGCGTCGGGCTAACGATCGCGCCGATACGCTTCGAAACGGGTTTGCACCCAGGCCCACCCTCGCCCGCTTCCGTTCCCTTCCGTCTCTCTCGGAGGACTCGCAATGAAGTCGTTTCGTTGGCCGGCCCTGTTGCTGGCCGGTGTAGCCGCATCCTGCTTCCTCTTCCCTGCCGTTCGCGCGGCGGACGACAAGAAGGACGATAAAAAGATCGATCCCTTCGACCAGTCCGGCGTGCCGCTGGAAGTCGAGCCGACCGATGCCAAGGCGATCAAGGTCGTCCTGGTTGCCGGTCGCGCCAGCCACAGCGCCGGCGACCATGAGTTCTTTGCCGGCACCGCGATCATCGCCAACCTCCTCAAGCAAACCGAGGGCGTTTACCCGGTCATGGCCCGCGACGGCTGGCCGAAGAACCCGAAGATCTTCGAAGGCGCCAAGGCGGTCGTATTTTACATGGACGGCGGCGGCGGCCATCCCATTCTTCAGAAAGACCATCGCGAAGTCGTGCAGAAGCTGGTCGACCAGGGCGTCGGCTTCGTCAACATCCATTATGCGGTCGAATATCCCAAGAAGGACAGCGAACCAGTCCTGAACTGGCTCGGCGGTTACTACGAGACGGGCTTCTCGACGAACCCGCACTGGGTGGCGGACTTCAAGACGCTGGCGGACCATCCGATCGCGCGGGGTGTCAAGCCGTTCAACATCAAGGACGAATGGTACTTCAACATTCGCTTCACGCCGGAGATGAAGGGCGTGACGCCGATCTTGAAGGCGACGCCGCCGGACAACGTCCGCAACACGGCGGCGGCCAAGGAGTTCAAGGGACGGGAGGAAATCGTCGCGTGGGCTTACCAGCGGGAAAAGAACGACGGCCGCAGCTTCGGCTTCACCGGCGGCCACACCCACAAGAACTGGGGCGACGAGAACTTCCGCCGGCTGGTGACCAACGCGATCCTGTGGTCGGCCCACGTCGAGGTGCCCAAGGACGGCGCCAAGGTGGCGCTCGATCCGGAGGAGCTTCAGAAGAACCTAGATCGTAAGGGGAAGTAGTTCCGCCTGGCGGAATGACGAAAGACGAAGCCCGAATGACGAATCAATGACCAATCCCCAATGACCAAAGCCTCTCATTGGCGTTTCGTCATTGGGCATTGATTCGTCATTCGGGCTTCGTCTTTCGTCATTTCTCCCTAGGATCCAAACTTCACCTTCGGCAGCAGCTTCTGCGCTTCCTTCATTTGCCGCTCGTCGATGCGCGTGTTCGTCAGCTTGATGTGTTCCAGCGCCGGCAGTTCTCGCAACTGCATCACGCCGGCCAGGGTCACGCGAGTGCCGCTAACGTCCAGTTTGCGCAGCTTGACCATGTCCTTGAGTGCTTCCATGCCCTTGTCCCCGACGGACGTGGTGGACAACTGAAGCTCTTGCATGTTGGTGAGGTTCCTCAGGAACTCCACGCCGCGATCGCCGATCTTGGTGTTGCTCAGGCTCAGGGTTTCCAGCTTCGTCAGGTCTTTCAGGTTTTCCAGGGCCTTGTCGGAGATGGTCGTCTCGGCCAGGTCCAGCTGGCGCAGGTTCGTGAGGTCTTTCAGGTGCGGCAGGGCGGCACTGGTGATCTGGGTCTTCCACAGGCTGAGCGCTTCCAGGTTGGCCAGGCCCTTGAGTCTTGCCACGCCGCCGGCCGTGATCTCCGTGGAGTAAAGGTCGAGACTGCGCAGCTGCTTCAAGTCCTTCAGGGCGTCCAGTCCTTCATCGGTGACGTTGGTCTCGGCGAGGTCCAGGGTCTGCAGGCCGGACAGCCCGCTCAGGTATGCCAGTCCGACGTCGGTGATCGGACGTTTCTTGAGGCTCAGTGCTTCGAGCTTGGTCAGGCCTTTGAGATGGGCCAGTCCTTCATCGGTGATGTTTGTCTCGGCAAGGTTGAGCTGGCGCAGGTCGGGTAAGCTCTTGGCGAACACCAGCCCCTCGCTGCCGGCGTGCGTGCCCGCCAGGTTGACGACGCGAAGCTTCTTCAGGGCGGCCAGTTCCATGATGCCGCGGTCGGCGACGTCGGCGTCGCGCAGGCTCAATTCCTCCAGGTCAGGCAGGTTCTTGAGATGGAGAATCGCGGCATCCGTAATCGGCGTGTGATCGAGGTTCAGGGCCCGGATCTTCGGAAAGACTTTCAAGTCGCTCACGTCGTCGTCGGAGACCTTGGCTTCCCGGAGGTCCACCTTGATGACCGGCCGGTCGGGAGCTTTGGTATCGTACTCGACCTTGCCGCCCACGCTCTCGATTCGCTCCAGCACGCTTTGCACCGTGGGCTCGGGCCGGGGTTCGGGTGGGGGCGGGTCGGGCGGAAGCTCCACCTGCGGACTGCCACAACCGAGCACCAGCAGAAGCGTCATCGGCTGCAGCCATCGAGGAAACGGTGATGTCATTGCTTTCTCCCATGGTGGGGGAATGTCAACCCGAGGTCGGACGATGCGCCGGGTTGCGAAGTCTTCCCGATGAGTGTGGGCAACCAGGCTTCGCTCTCTTGCCTGGTTCACCCTTGTCCTACCCGTCGTCTCACCCGCGCGGCCAGGCGTGCCGCCAGCACATTGGGCTTAATTTTCGTTGACGGGTCGTTAAATGTATCCTAGCTTTTTATCGAGCCTGCGGTCGGAGGATCCCTTTCGCGCTTCCCTGCATCCGCGCCATCCCCTCTGCGGCGGGTCGTGCAGCCCAGGCCAAGTCCGTCGAATATCGGATCCGTTCCCAACACCTCTCTCTAGAGGAAGCGACCATGTCGTTTGCCACACCGCGCAAGGCTCAACGACGCGCCATGCTGGTAGTGGAAGAGCTGGAGCCGCGCCAGCTGCTCAGCTATCAACCCACGCCGCTGGAGCAGGTCTTCCTCGAACGGCTCAACGATGCGCGGGCCAACCCCGCGGCGTATGGCCAGACGATTGGGCTGGACCTCTCCGGTGTTGCCGCCTCACAGCCGCTCGCCTTCAACACGACGCTGATCCAGGCCGCGCGTGACCATTCCGTGGACATGAGCGTTCGCAATTACTTCGACCACTACACACCAGACACTCCGTCTCTGGACCCCGGCGACCGGATCGAGGCGGCCGGCTTCACGACCGACACGGGCTGGGCCGAGAGCATTGCCGCCGGCTATCCCACGCCGGAACAGGCCCTGGCGGGCTTCATCATCGACGATGGCCAACCTGACCTGGGACATCGCCGCCATCTGTTGGCCATCGATTCGGTATTCGGCAATCACCTCCAGGTCGGCGTTGGCATCACCACTGGCTCCGGCTTTTATGGCACTTACTACACCATCAACACCGTCTCGGACGCCGACAGTCGACCGTTCCTGACCGGCGTGGTCTACAACGATCTGAACAGCAATGGCGTCTACGACGTCGGCGAGGGCATCAGCGGCGTCACGATTACGGTCCAGGGGGTCGGTGCGGTCGCGGCCTTCGACACGGGCGGCTACAGCTTCCGGCTGAACCCGGGCAGCTACACCGTGACGGCCAGCGGCGGTGGTCTGGCCAGTCCGATCGCGCAGACGGTGACGGTCGGCACCACGAATGCGCGACTGAATTTTGGCGGACCAGGCAGTTCCTTGCCGCCCGTGACGCCGGGCGTGCTGCCCTCGGTCGGCATTTTCCGCGATGGCACCTGGTTCCTGAACACGGTCCAGGGCGCTTATAGCCCTGCCACGACGTTCCAGTTCAACTTCGGCGCCGCGGGCGACACGCCGGTGACCGGCGACTGGAACGGCGACGGCCGCAAGGACGTTGGCGTGTTCCGCAACGGCACCTGGTATCTGGACCTGGTGCAGGGAGCCTACACCCCTCAGACGGCGCTGCAGTTCAACTTCGGCGGCGCGGGCGATATCCCCGTCGTCGGCCGCTGGACCGGCACGAACATCGATTACGTCGGCGTCTACCGCAACGGCACCTGGTTCCTCAACACGATCCACGGCAACTACAGCGCAGCGACAACGCTCCAGTTCAGCTTCGGTGGTGCGGGTGATACCCCGGTAGTCGGCCACTGGACGGGTACGAGCACCGACTACGTCGGCGTGTTCCGCAACGGCACGTGGTTCCTCAACACGGTCCAGGGCGGCTACAGCGCCGCGACGACACTGCAGTTCAACTTCGGCGGCGCCGGCGACAAACCCGTGGTGGGCGAGTGGACCAACGACAACGCGTCGCACGTCGGCGTGTTCCGCAACGGCACCTGGTTCCTCAACACGGTCCAGGGCGGCTACAGCGCCGCGACGACGCTTCAGTTCAACTTCGGCAGCGCGGGCGACACCCCCGTGATCGGTCAGTGGCTGGGCGACGGCATCGACTACGTCGGCGTGTTCCGCGCCGGCCAGTGGTACCTCGACACCGTGCTCGACGACTACAACGCCGCAACGGCCATTGCCATCGCTTTTGGGTCGGGCAGGGACCGGCCGGTCGTCGGCCGCTGGTAGGGTCTGAGCGGCCCGTCTTCCCGCTGGTCGCACGCCGTTCCTTCGCCTGCGTCAAATCTTCTTGGCACCACCGCCAACGGCTTGGCGGGGTGACACGGCCCGCTCATGTAGGGTGCGTCAAGCGTACTCGCGCGGACGCACCGGAATGCAGCCACGCTCGTTGATTGTCAGGCCAGTGTAGGATGCGGTGCGTCCGCGCGAGTACGCTTGACGCACCCTACAGGGCTGGTCGCACGGTGTTCCTTCCAGCCACTTGCTTCAGGCATTCCATCCCTGGGCCCACCTCCGTATACTCCGGCCCCCCACCGGAAAAGGAGGCAGAGCCCATGTCATCGTCGTTTCCCACGTTACCGCCGGCCTGGACGGAGATGCTCGACGGGGTCGCCCGCGCCCTGGTTCAGACCGAGGCGGAAGTCGCCCGCACCGAGCATGCCCTTCCGCCGTCTGCCCCGGTTGCCGAAACCACCGAATTCCCTCACCCCGATCCCCTCGCGGAGCGCCTGCATCGCCTGCAAGACTGCGTGGCGCAGGCGGAGCAGACGGCGGCGCAGGCGGAGGCGGCCCTGCAGCTCTGCGAAGAAGGGTTGAAACACTGGCTGACCCAGGCCGAGGCGATTCGGGGAAAGCTGGCCAAGCACGCTGCCGACGCGATATCATGACGCGCAGTAAGGGGAAGCAGGCGCGAGCGCTTGCGCGGTCTCCAGCAACCGAGGTGCGTCATGGCCAAGTTTGCCGTCATCCTTCCCGCCGCTGGCTCCTCGTCGCGCTTCCGCGACAAGGAGAAGAAACCCTTCGCCAATCTCGACGGCCGAGCCGTTTGGCTTCGCTCCGCCGAGCTGTTCGTGTCGCGGCCGGACGTGTGCCAGACCGTTGTCGTGGTGGCGCCGTCGGACCTGGAGATGTTCCGCCGCCGCTACGGCGCCAACCTCGCGTTTCTCGAGGTGAAGATCGCCGAGGGCGGCAAGGAGCGCTTCGAGTCGATCGCCAACGCCCTGGCACTGGTGAAGCCGGAAGCCGAGTTCATCGCCGTGCACGACGCCGTGCGCCCCTGCCTCACCGAGATGATGGTCGATGCCGTCTTTGCCAGGGCCGAGAAGACCGGCGCCGCCATGCTGGCCGTTCCCGTGACCGACACGCTCAAGCAAGCCGACGATAAACAACAAGTGACCGCCACGGTCTCGCGCAAGGGCCTGTGGCTGGCACAAACGCCCCAGGTGTTTCGCCGCGACTGGCTGGTGGAGGCCTATGCCAAGCGGGCCGAACTGGGCCAGGACATCACCGACGACGCCCAGCTCATCGAAGCCGCCGGCCACACGGTCCAGCTCGTGGAAGGCGCGACGACCAATATCAAGATCACCACGAGGGGCGACCTGCCGCTGGCCGAAGCGATCCTGAAATCGCTGCCCAAGCCCAAACCGGCGACGGCGGCGCATCCGTTTGGCGATGAAGAGCAGATGTGGGGTGGACGGCCAAAGAAGTGAGTTGCAGGGGGGGACGCCGATCAACGGTATGAGTGCACACTCGTCCTTTTCACGTGTTGCGCTTCGATGGAACATTCATGACCACGTTTCCTCCCGATGACGTCAAGAGAATGCCTGCCAGTGAGCGGCCACGCCTTGTTGCAATGATTGTCCTGACCGTTCTCGAAGGCCTGGCTCTGCTGCCGATGCTCCTCGTGGCGCTCATGGGAGCCATGGCGTTCGACGCACCGGGCAGCGAGAAAATGGCATCGGTCTGGGCGATCTTCCTGACACTGTGGGCACTGCCGGGGTTGGTGGTCGTGTTCAACGTCACGGGCTGGGTCATGCTGACGTTTCGTCGACGCCGCTGGGCCTTGATCCTGGTTGCGGTCGCCGGGTGCATTCAGCTGGCCGCTTACACAACCCTCGGCGTGCTGATGGCATTTGCTTGAAACCTATCTCTGTCAGGACGGCGGCTTCCTCCGGGAGGAACGGCGGCGCGGTCCAGGTGTGCCCAGCAGTTCTTGCCAGCTGGCCGCGTGTTTCACGCGCAGGGTCAACTCTTCCAGTCGATGGACATCGCTCAGGGCATCCAGGGTCGCCTGTAGATCGGCCGGTGGCTCCCCGAACTGGTCGCGTCCGAGCAATAACAAGATCTTGCGGGCTTCCTCGGCTTTACCTTCGGCTTTACCTTCGGCTTTACCCTCTTCGATGATGGCCTGGTAAGTCACGGATTCTCGCATCGTGATGACTCCTTGCATCAGAGTACGGATCATGGTCTGCTTGTAGCGCAGGCCCATCAGGATGTAAGCGGCCGACCACAGGTCCGCCGCCTGGCGAGGCGGCGCTTCTCGGTCCAGGCGCTGTTTCATCTGAGCAATCACTGGCGGCAGCTGCGCTGGTTCCACGTCGCCCAGCGGCGCCAGGGGCAATAATCCCAATCCTCCTGACAGCCATTGCGATGGCGGCACCTGCCACACACGGACGACCTGGTAGCGCAAGGCCACGTCGAAGGGTTCGTTCGGGAAGCCGCGTTCGTAGAAACCCGTCAGTTGCGGTGAGTCCGCGCCCCGATGCAGGAGCACCAGCAAGCTGCGCACGCGCAGGCGGTGCCGCTTGAACAACGCGCTATTATACAGCAACAAGTCGGCCAGCTTTGCGACGGCGTCGTGGCCGGTCTGAAAGTCCACAGCCAGCAGCCAGTCGGGCGGCCCGGTGACGCGGATGACCTTGTCGCTTGCTCCGCTGATCGTCGCAATATCGGCGTCAATCAGCGAGGCCGGTGCCGCGGACCAACCGCCGCGCACGACCCAGTCGGGCGCGGACAGCTCTGTCAAGTGCTTGAGCGTGTCATCAATCGGTCCAGGCATGATTGTTCAGATCCAAGGTGACGAAGTCGCGATTCGACGATCGTGCTCATTCCGTGCAGCATCGGTCAAGAGCAATCAACGTCTTCGCGTGTCACACCGTTCACCTCGAGGATTAGGTCCGCTCCGTACGCAGTCGCAGGTGTCTGAAAGCCGGGTGGTGCTTGCCCGGCCAGCACGTGCCGGACGATGGCCAGCGCTGTCCGCGCCGTCAACGTGTAACCTTCGGGGCCGCGCTGGCGCGAGACCATTTTGCGTCCGGCATCGTCCGATGCCTCGCCCCAGACCAGGCTATGGCCGCTGGCTCGCTCCGCATCCGACGGTCCCGGTGGGCCTGCCTGGATGCGGCGACGGAGGAAGCGCTGGACCGGTCCGGCACGCAGCACGGGACCGAGGAACCGGCTGGCCCGCGCCGCCAGCCGGGATCGAAGGGGTGCGGCGAGGTAGACTTCGATATCCGGAATGCCGGTGCTGCGGTACGCGGTGGTGATGTCGCCCCAGGGAATGGTGAAGGCTTTTTCCGGGCCATTGCCGAAGTCGATGGTGCGCGTCTTCCACGCCACCGGGACCGATGTCAGCACTCCGCCCTTGCGGACCAGACCGCCGCGGCCGAGATTCTCCACAATGGTCGTCGCGGTGCCTCGCGATACGCGGCCCAGCGATGTGATGGCCAGGGCCAGCTTTGTCGCCGACGGTAAGCGGCGTTGGAGATGGGCTGCCAGGCAATCGGTCGGCACCACATCGAAGCCGGCGCCCGGGAGGAGCATCACGCCGGTGGCCTTCGCCTGTGCATCGCGAGCCAACAGGGCTTCGAAGACCGCCACTTCGCCGGTGACGTCCAGGTAGTGGATCGCATTGCGCAGGCACGCGTCGGCCACGGGCCGGAACGTGTGAACGAAAGGCCCGGCGCAGTGCAGCACGACAGATACGCCTTCCAGGTTCCGGTCCAGCGTTGCCGAGTCGTCGAGCCCGAAGGCGCGATGCGCCAGCTGCAATTCGCGTGCAAGTCCGGCAAGGGCGTCCGCGTTCCGGCCCGCCAGGATCGGCCGCAGTCCTTCTGCCGCGGCCATGCGCGCGATGAGCGAGCCGGTGTAGCCGTTGGCGCCGTAGAGAAGGAAGTCCGGCATGGGCTCATCTGCCTCCGTGACGTTCGCGGACTCGTCCTTAATTCTATAAAGCTACTTTACTCTGCGGTGTTGGGAGGAATGACGAATGACGAAACCCGAATGACGAATCAAGGACCAATGACCAAGCTCCAATAGATGGCGCGGCGCCCGTAACTTGGGTCATTGGGTATTGGTCCTTGATTCGTCATTCGGGCTTCGTCATTCGTCATTTCCCTGGGAGCTTCGACTGCCACGTTGCGTAGTAGAATTAAAGGGGCTGTCCCACCGGCAGCAGGCGCACCTCCGGCCCAAACAGGGACGACGTGGCCTGGGCGTCCGGCGCTCGCTGCCAGGTCCGAACCCACTGCTCCCAGGAGATGGGCACCTGGCCGAAGATCAGGCGGCGGGCGTCGAGCACGGGCCAGTCGGGGGCCAGCTCGCCGGTGGGCGTGTGCGGTTGCAGCTGGCCTTCCAGATCGCTCAGTTCGTAGAGCACCGCAGGACCGCCGCGCGGGCCGAGCCAGAAGAGCAAACCGTCCATGGTGATGTCGTAGCTAACGACGCCCGGCGGCAGATTGGCCTGGAGCTGCTCCCGCACCAGGTCCACGCCGGCGAGCTTGTATAAGCCGGCCAGGGCGAGCAGCACCACCTCGCGCTGCGGGGCCGTTACCTTGTCCAGCCAGCCGGTGCCGCGCAGGCCAGCCATCAGCCAGCGGCTTCGCGCTTCGATGTCGATCCACAGTGGATCGGCCGGCAGTTCCGGATGCACCAGCTCGATGCTGATGCGGTTGGACGCCAGGACGACGTGTCCGGGCCGCAGCTGCTGGACCCTCCAGTGCGGGCTTTGCTGCAACAGGATGATGATCTCGCGCTCGATGAGCCGTTGCATGGCCCGTTCCACTTCTTCCAGCGCCCGGGCACAGACGCGCACGGCTTGCCAGTTGCCGGTCTTGATTGCCGTCTGCTCCGCGTGCCGAAGTCGGGTGAACAGCTTCGGCAGCGTGCCGGAATGGAAGCCCGGTTGCAGCAGTCGGCGGACCGTTTCGCCATGGCTGCCGACCACGACCGGTTGCAGGGTGGCCCGGCGATTGGCGCGGTACAGGCCCCAGTTCTCCTTCATCTCCCAGAAGAGGAAGCCAAACGCGTCGGCAATCCAGAAAACGAAGCCGCCGAAGACCAGGGTCGCCGCGGCCGCCTTGTTCATGCCGATCGCCACCAGCGGCTCGACCAGGAACTCGGTCAGCGGAATGTAGAACGGCGCCATCAGTTTGGCCGACATGTACGACACCGGCGCCTTGAGCGGGTTGAAGCCGGGCTCGATCAGCACGACCATGTAGAAGCGCATCACGTACGAGATCGGATACCACAAGAGCGACAACACGGCCCGCAAGGCCAGCGACCACGAGCTGTCGCCGCTGCGGAAGCGCAACCATTCGTCGATGGTGAAGAGCAGGTATTCCACCAGGTCGATGGCATGCTTGAACACGGCGACGATGAGGTGGAACAAACCCGGAATCAAACCGGCACGCAGCATGTCGAACAGCTTGCCCAGGCCGTGCATGATCGCCTCGCCTGCCGCCTGGCCGGGCCGCGAGTTGATGACGAAGCTGGCCGTCAGAAAGATGGCCACCGTGCCTACCCGGGTTTCAAAAGCTTCGGGCACCCATAACCACGTCGCCGCGCACACGGCGGTCGGCAAGAGCAGGTAGCCCGTGAACAGTCGGAAGGGCCAGCTGGCGGTCAGCTGGCGCAGCATCTGGATCTGGACCAGCCGTGCCGGCACGTCCACCACCAGGTAGCGCAAGCCGTGGCCCACCTGGGCAAGCGCATGGCCGCATTGCCGGCGAAACGATTCGACGTGCAAGAGGGCGAGAAGGAAGATGCCGATGACCGCGACCAGGCCATAGCGGACGACCGGGACCATCTCCGGCGCACGCATCGCATCCAGCAGCAGCGCGAGCATTTCGACCACCACCAGTGCGCCGCCGAAGGGGATGGTGATGAAGCGCGTGACGAAGCGGCCCAGTGCAGTGCCGAAATTCAGGGCCGTGAAGCGCTCCAGCCAGCGCAGGTAAAACTCGGCCGGGCGATAGACGCCGTCGAGCAGCGTCGCCAGGCGGCGGTCGAGCCGAAGCAAGGGATCGCCGCGAACGAAGTCTTCAGGTTCCGACAGATCGGGGAGTTTGAGCTGGTTGCGCGAGATGGCGTCGCGCAGGTCGCTGAAGGTCAGGAAGCCGTATTCGGTGATGCGATCCAGCAGCTCTTCGATCATCTTGTGGAACGCGGTGCGCTCCGGCGGATTGCTGGGCCGAAGTCCCACGTCTTGAAACGTCTCGACCAGGACGGGACGGAAGCGGTCGCGCAGGCGCGTCTCGCTGCGGTCCAGGGCACTTTGCAAGAGCTTGGCAAGATGCTGGCGGTCCGCATCGGACAACCGAGCGCGGGCGAGCAGTTGCGATGCGCTGCGCAGGTGCTTGGTGATGCGCACCACGCGCTGGCTGGGCAACGGCCGTTTGATCGGCCGTTTGCCGGCGGACAGGAGCCATTCCACCAGGTCCAGCGCGTAGATGTCGCGTTCGTGGTCGAGGCAGACCTTCTGCAAGTCGGCGAGCAGGACCGCTTCGACGGGCCGCGTACCCTGGTCGGCCTTGTCGAGCAGTGCGGGGAGGTCTTTGAGCCACTCGGCGGCTTCTTCATCGCTTAGTTCCAGCGCCGCTTGCAGGCGTTCGACCAGCTGCTTGAGGTCCGCTTCGGCCTGGGCCTTGGTGCTGACCGTATAAGCGCCGGGAGCGACGCGGGCGGCACGGGTACGCAGGATGGCGGCACGCACCGTGTTGCCGGCTTCCGCGGCGCGCTCGGCCGAATCGACCAGCTTCCAGTAGTAGTCGTGCGATTCGTCCGCACTGTTGTCGCTGCGCAGTACGGGGTCCGGAGCATCAGACAGGCGCGTGCGGCGGAACAGCCCCTCGGCATCGACGTCCTGCTGGAGCAGGAGGCGGACATGCTCGCAGTCGAGCAAGGCCGGAAATGTCGCCGGCAGCAGGTTGGCCGCGAAGTAGTGGAGTTCGAGAAAGACCGCGACAAACTCGAAGTAGACCGCCTGATCGTCGGCGGAGGGCGGCAGATAGTTGTCCTCGGTCAACACCCGGCGGATCTCTTCGAATTCCGCCTGGCCGATCTGCTCGATCCGCTTGCGCACCTCGTCGGGCCCGAGCCTGCGTTCCTCGAAGTGTGTCTGTAAGGAGAGATGCAAGCTGGCGTGAAAGAGGAGCCGCCAGTATTTGAGCAGCAGTGGCGCCGGGTCGGCGGCGGCGAGCTCCTCGGGACTCGGCCCGGCGAGGAGGATGACCGGCGTCGGCAGCAGGCGATCGGATTCCAGGCCCAACTCGTCCTGTTCGACGTGGCGGAAGAGCACGTGCCGATCGACGACGCAGCACATGCGATGGGGCAGCTTCCAGCGCAGGCTGGGGAGTTGATATTCGGCACGGATCACGCGATCGAGGACGCGCGGCGATACGAGCAGGGCCGCCGGATCGGTGGTGCGGATTTCACGTTGAAGTTCACTGAGTCTCATCGGCCGCCATCCGGCCTTCGCCGTGGTCGTTCCAGGGCTGCGGCGAAGCGCCTAGACTTCGGTTCCGCCTCCGGTGCAGCGGGGGCCGGAGATGCGTGATGTCCATTGTAGCCCTTGTACCCGAACGAAGGCGGGTTCGCCATCGGGATGATGAGATTCTGCGTGGAACAAGGCTTTTCGCATCGCGCGAATGTTGGACTATAATGGGAGCGGCCGCAATGATTCGAGCGAGAAAGGCGCCGACATGCACCGCACGATACAGATCGAGACGACCGTATTACCCGGGAATCGCATTGAGATCCACGTGCCCGAACTGCCCGAGGGCCGTCGAACCACCGTGTTTGTCCAGATGGACGAGGCGCGAACTGCCAAACGCCCGCTGAGCGAGGTGCTGAAGAATTACCCGGGCGGTCTATTTCGCTCCGCCGAAGAGGTGGACGCTTACCTGCGAGCGGAGCGCGACTCGTGGGACAGGTAACGCTGCCGCCGTCTGGTCTCATTTATGTGGACACCAACGCGCTCATCTATCGCGTGGAGCGCATCGAGCCGTATCTGACGGCGTCGGCCCCCTTGTGGGACGCGCTGGATGCCGGCCATTGTCAAGTCGGTACCAGCGAGCTCACGCTATTCGAAGTTCTTGTCAAACCTCTCCGGGACGGCAATCACGCGCTTGCCGCCCTGTACCGAAACGTGTTGCACGGCACGAGCGGTCTTTCCTGTCTGCCGATCAACGTCCCGTTGCTGGAAGCTGCTGCCCAACTCCGCGCCAGGCACGGCCTGACGACACCGGATGCCATTCACGCGGCGACTGCTCTGCTGGCGAGTTGCACTCTATTCGTGACCAACGACCCGACATTCCGTTCAGTGCCCGGCCTTCAAGTTGCCGTGCTCGGCGAGATTGCAACGCAGGCCTGAACCCGCCCGCCGCCCTCGTTTTTCGATGGCACCCACCTGTCGCGGGCTGTACTGTTTGCTCGTTCCCGGCACGCACTCTCATTCCGGAGGAACGCATCCATGGTCCACGCTGGCTCGCTGCGCGCCGGCCTGTTTGGCGCCGTCGTCGGCATTGTTGTCGGCTTGCTCATCATCTTCATCTCGGTCGTCAACGCGCTGATCGGCCCGCGTGCGTTGCCGCGCGACCGTGCGGCCGAGGCGCGTGCACAGGCCAGCGTCGCCATGGCCGACACCGGGTCGCGCGTGCCCGATTCGGAACAGAACCTGCGCCGCATCGCCATGGTCCAGGCCCGCACCGGCGATATCGACGGCGCGTTGACCACCATCAATGCCAGCAAGAACCCGGTGCCGGGAAGCAAGGATGCCGTCAAGTTCGACGTGGTGGACGACTACCTCTATCAGAAAGTCGGTAACAGCCTGAAGCCGGACAAAACCGTCTACACCCGCGCCCGCAAGATCGCCGACAGCATCGAGAACCCGCTGGTGAAGGCCGATGCACTGCGCCGCATCGCTTCGGCCCAGGAGCCGCACGATCCCGAAGCCGCCAAGAAGACGCTGCAAGAGGCCGTGAAGTTGACGTTCGACACGCCCTGGACCGCGAGCGATGCACCCCAGATCTTCAACATCTGGATGCTGCTCTGGCCGGCCGGGCTGGCAATCTTCGGTTTCCTGCTGGTGTTGTTCGCGCTGCCGTTCGTGGAAGCCTTCGCCGAAGCCCTGGCCCCGGGCGACATCGACGTGGAGCCGGCAGCGAAGTCGTAACGCCGAACGGAATGTCTAATGACGAAGGCCGAATGACGAATCAATGCTCAAGTCCCAATGCCCAGATCAGGCGCTGGGAATTTCACGCTTGGGCATTCGTGCTTGGTCATTGATTCGTCATTCGGCCTTCGTCATTAGGCATTTCCCTCCTATAATCCAATGTTTCGTCACTCCGACACGAGGTCACGAGGTCACGATGGCCGAGAAGATCAAAACCCGCGCCGAAGACTATTCGCAGTGGTACCTGGACATCATCAAGCACGCCAACCTGGCGGATAACTCCGACGTGCGCGGCTGCATGGTCATCAAGCCGCACGGCTACGCCATCTGGGAGAAGATGCAGCGCGGCCTCGACCGACTCTTCAAGGACACCGGCCACGTCAACGCGTACTTTCCGCTCTTCATCCCCAAGCGCTTCCTGGAGAAAGAAGCCGAGCACGTCGAGGGCTTTGCCAAGGAATGCGCCATCGTCACGCATCACCGGCTCATTCCCAAGCCTGGCGGCAAGGGGCTGATGCCCGATCCCAAGGCGGAGCTGAGCGACGACGAGCAACTCGTCATCCGGCCGACGTCCGAGACGATCATCTGGAACACCTACAAGAACTGGATTCAGAGTTACCGCGACCTGCCGTTGCTCATTAACCAGTGGTGCAACGTCGTGCGCTGGGAGATGCGCACCCGGCTCTTCCTGCGCACGGCGGAGTTCCTCTGGCAAGAGGGCCACACCGCTCATGCGACGCAGAAGGAAGCCGAGGAGGAAGCGCACCGCATGTTGGAGGTCTACCGCACCTTCGCGGAGGACTGGATGGCGATGCCGGTGTTGACGGGACCGAAGAGCGATGGCCAAAAGTTCCCCGGCGCCATCTACACGTTGTGCATCGAGGCAATGATGCAGGACCATCGGGCGCTGCAGGCCGGCACCAGCCACTTCCTGGGCCAGAACTTCGCCAAGGCATTTGATGTGAAGTTTCAGAGTGCCGAGGGCAAGCTCGAATACGCCTGGGCCACCAGCTGGGGCGTCTCCACGCGGCTGGTCGGCGGCCTGATCATGACGCACAGCGACGACCAGGGCCTGGTGTTGCCGCCGCGGCTGGCGCCGATTCACGTCGCCATCGTGCCGATCTTCAAGAAGCCGGAGGAAAAGGTCGCGGTGCTCAAGGCCGCCAATGAGCTGGCGGCCGGCATCCGGGCCATACCGTTGGGCGACTGGCTCAACTACGACCCGATCGTGGTCAAGGTCGACGACCGCGAGCAATACCAGCCAGGTTACAAGTTCAACGAATGGGAGTTGCGCGGCGTTCCGGTGCGCGTGGAGCTGGGGCCCAAGGACATTGAGAAGAACGCCTGCGTGCTGGCGCGGCGCGACGTGCCGGGCAAGGAAGGCAAGGAAATGGGCGTGCCGCTGGCCGGCGCCCCGACCCGGATCATCGAGATCCTCAAGTCGATGCAGACGAGCCTCTTCGAGAAGGCGAAGAAGATGCGCGACGCCTATAGCTATGAAGTCAACCGCTGGGACGAGTTCAAGCAGAAGATCGAAGAGCCGGGCGGCTTCCTGTGGGCCCACTGGGACGGCACCCGCGCCACCGAGGACCGCATCGCCGCGGAGACGAAGGCGACCATCCGCTGCATCCCGTTCAACCGGCCCCAGGAGAAGGGCAAGTGCATCCTGACGGGAGAGCCGTCGGAAGGGCGCGTGGTGTTTGCGAAGGCGTATTGATCGAAGGGCAAGAGGAACAGGATCATGGCGGCCGTTTCAGCAAAGACAAGAGAGACCCACTACCCCGATTCGGATGGTAAGCCCGTGGGTGAGACGCCGATCCACATCCTCAACCTGCGCTACGTGACGGAGCCGTTGGAACAGTGGTTCGCCGACGATCCGCGCACCCTGGTCGCGGGCGACATGTTCGTCTACCACGAGGAGGGCAATCCGCGAAAGCACGTGTCGCCGGATGTCTTTGTGTCGCGTGACGTGGCGGTCAAGGACCACCGCCAGCGACGTAAATACCTGCTCTGGGAGGAAGGCAAGCCGCCCGACCTGGTGATCGAGCTGACGTCCAAATCGACACGCCACGAGGACCTGGTCACGAAGTTCCAGATCTACCAGGACGTCCTCGGCGTCCGCGAGTATTTCCTGTTCGACCCGTTTGGCGAGTACCTACAGCCGCGCTTGCAGGGCTATCGGCTCCAGAAAGGGAAATACGTGGCGATTCGGCCCGTCAAGGGGCGACTTCCGAGCAAGGTGCTCGGCCTGCACCTGGAAGCGGATGGAGAAATGCTGCGGTTCTATGATCCGGAGAAACGGAGACGGCTGCCCATTCCGCCGGAAGATCGCCAGGCACTGCGTGAATCGCGCGCCGCTCGTCGCCGTGCCGAGGCCGCTCAGCAGCGAGAGGAAGCTGCTCGACAGCGTGCTGAAGCCGAGACAGAACGCTTGCGGCGCGAGGTGGAAGAACTGCGGCGCCGTTTATCGTAATTGAGGCGGGCTCATTGCGCAGCACGTGGAGACTTGCACGCATCGCGGGTGGCACCTGCGGCGCGCTTGGCTGCCTGTTCACCTACGCCCCTAACCCCGATTACACCGTCGGTCCTGTGGATTTCACTCCACTGATCGGAGTGGTGATGTTCACACGGTTTGGATTTGGCTTCGTAGTGAGCGGTGTCTTCATCCTGAACTCGCTGGTCTCAGCGGTGATTAGGCTGCTTGCGTGGTTCGGGATCGGCGCTAAGGAGCCCGCTCGGGGAATTCAGGAGGGAGAGAAGAATCGTGCAGCCGATCGCACTCCGCACCAGCATCCTCCTGGTCGTTGACGCCCAGTGCGGCTTTACCACGCTCTGCCCCACCGAACTCCCCGTTCCCGGCGGCGTGGAGATTGTGCCGGCTGTCAACCGCCTTCTCGACATGCGCTGGCACCGCATGGACGCCAGCGCCGACTGGCATCCGCCGGACCATTGCAGCTTCCTCGGCCAGCGCGACAACATCTATCCGCCGCACTGCGTTGCCGGCACTCCCGGCGCCGAGTTCATTCCGGGTTTGCGCAGCGAGCGCTTCCACACCATCTGGCGCAAGGGTTTCGACCGGGACTTCGAGGCCTACGCCCTGACGGCGCAGCATCCCGGTTATCCCCCGTTCTTGAAAGCCGAAGGGATCGACACAGTCGTGCTTTGCGGTCTGGCCCGGAACATCTGCGTCTTCTACGCGGCACGCGATCTCGGAAAGGCGGGCTTTCGCGTCCTGATCGTCGAGGATGCCAGTGCCGGCATCGATGTGCCGGCGGCAAACCTTTATCAGAAGGATGCGAAGGCGGAAGGGCAGCGAATGGGCATCGAGTACGTCATGATGGCGGAACTGAAGACCCATCCATAGTTGCGTAGGGTGCGTCAAGCGTACTCGCGCGGACGCACCGGACCACGCACAGACGTGACGGGCTTGCAA
>JAIEMG010000117.1 GCA_019752375.1 Gemmataceae bacterium
CCTGGCAAGGTGGGCCAGACACTCTTGTCTGGCCGGCCAGACAAGAGTGTCTGGCCCACCGAACACAACCATTCTCTGCCGCGCGAAGTTTAGATATTTCCGTTCGCTCATTCGTGTGATTCGTGGTTCGTGGTTCACGCCTTCTTGACAACGGCACCAAATCTTAGTCTGATAGGATGTTCACCCCAGCGCCATGC
Organism: Gemmataceae bacterium; assembly: GCA_019752375.1. Lineage (GTDB taxonomy): Bacteria > Planctomycetota > Planctomycetia > Gemmatales > Gemmataceae > JAIEMG01. The sequence goes on from JAIEMG010000117.1 coordinate 198, forward strand.
GCTGGCCAGCCGGTAGCTCACCTGCCTTGCCTTCCAATGCCAGGTTCGTTCCCGCCCCTGGCGCCTTGAGGAGTCCGATCCATGCTCCGCTGGACCGTCACGGTCGTCGCCTTCCTCGCGGCCTTTGCGTCGCGTTCCGCTTTTGCCGCCGACGCGCCGAAGCTGGATCCCGCGCAGGTCGAATTCTTCGAGAAGCAGGTGCGTCCCGTGCTGGTGGCCCAATGCATCAAGTGCCACGGTCCGGAGAAGCAGAAGGGCGGGCTGCGCCTCGATACGCGTGCGGCCATGGTCCTGGGCGGCGATTCGGGCACCAGCATGGTGGTCGGCAAGCCGGACGAAAGCCTGCTCATCAAGGCGATCCGCTACAACGACGCAGTACAGATGCCGCCCAACAAGAAGCTGGGCGACAAGGACATCGCGGCCCTGACCGCCTGGGTCAAGATGGGCGCCCCGTGGCCGGTGGAAAACGTCGTGCGACTCGAGGGCGGCAAGGAATTCAAGATCACCGACAAGGACCGCGCCTTCTGGGCGTTCCAGCCCGTGCGCAACCCGCCGCTGCCCGCGGTGAAAAATGCAGGGTGGACAAAGTCGCCGCTGGACCGCTTCATCCTCGCCAAGCTGGAAGAAAGCAATCTGCAACCGGTCGCGGTTGCCGATCGGCGCACGCTCGTTCGCCGGGCGACCTTCGACCTGATCGGCCTGCCGCCGACGCCGGAGGAAATCAACGCGGCGCTGAACGATCAGTCCGACGACTGGTTCGCCAAGGTGATCGACCGCTTGTTGGCCAGTCCACACTATGGCGAGCGCTGGGGCCGCCACTGGCTCGACGTGGCCCGCTATGGCGAGGACCAGGCGCACACCTTCCAGGCCAAGCTCTATCCGAGCGGCTTCCGCTATCGCGATTGGGTCGTGAAGTCGCTCAACGACGACATGCCCTATGACCGTTTCCTCACGGAGCAGATTGCCGGCGACCTGATCGAGGGCGGCAATCGCGAGGACCGCCTGGCAGCGCTCGGCTACTTCGCGCTTGGTCCCGTCTACTACGGCAACGCCAAGGCCGACGAGCTGGATGACCGTATCGACACGCTGTGCCGGGGCATGCTCGGCCTGACCGTCGCCTGCGCCCGCTGCCACGACCACAAGTTCGACCCGATCCCGACGAAGGATTACTACTCGCTGGCCGGTGTCTTCCAGAGCACGCAGTTCAAGGAATACCCGATCGCGGACGCCCCGCTGATGGCCGAGTTCGAGCGTGGCCAGATGGAGATCACCGCCAAGGCCGATGAGATCACGGTCTTCCTGAAAGGGCAATCGGCGCGGCTGTCCGAATCGATGACCGCGGAGACCGCCCGTTACATGGTCGCGGCCTGGAAACTGACCAACCAGCGCAAGGTCAACAAGACGCTGACCGTCAGCGACTACGCCAAGCGCGAGAAGCTGCGCGATTTCGTCCTGGAGCGTTGGGTCGGCTACCTCTTCCCGAAGGAAGCCATCGCCCGACCGCATCTGGAGACGTTCCACAAGGTGGTGGCCGGCCAGGATACGTTGACCGACCTGTCCGCGGACAAGAATGCTCTGGCCGAGACCGAGATGGCCGCCCTGGAGTTCCAGGACCGCATCCGTCTCCTCCGTGCCCGGCCCGAGGAGGCGCTCTACAAGGAAATCGTGGGCGGCCTGTTCGCCATCCCGCGCGATCAAGTGGAAAAGAACCTGCCGGCCGACGCGATGGTGAAGCTGAAGGCCGACCGGGCCGTCGTAGAGCTGTTGAAGAAGAAGCTGCCCAAGATCCCGACGATCCACTCGCTGGCCGAGGGCGTGCCGGCGAACATGCGCGTTTCCCTGCGTGGCAACCCGGCCACTCTGGGTGACGAGGCGCCGCGCCGCTTCCTCGAAATCCTCACCGGCGACGATCGCCCGCTTTACACGCAGGGCAGCGGCCGGCTGCAACTGGCCCGCGCCATCGCCAGCAAGGACAACCCGCTGACGGCCCGTGTGATCGTCAACCGCGTCTGGGCCTATCACTTCGGCAAGGGCATCGTCGGCACGCCGAGCAACTTCGGCAACCTGGGCGAACGGCCGACGCATCCCGAGCTGCTCGACTACCTGGCGACGCGTTTCGTCAACAACGGCTGGTCGCTCAAGACGCTGCACCGCGAGATCATGCTGTCCGCGACGTATCAGCTCGGTAGCGGCAACCACGCGGCCAATGCACAGACCGACGCGGCCAACAAGTTCCTGTGGCGGATGGATCGCCGTCGCCTGGAAGTGGAGCCCTGGCGCGACGCGATGCTGGCGGTGTCCGGCAACCTCGATCGCGCCGTCGGCGGTGCCTCGCTGGACCTGGCGTCGCCGGACAATCGCCGTCGTACCTTCTATGCCGCGATCAGTCGACACAACCTCGACGGCCTGCTGCGGCTCTTCGACTTCCCCGATCCGAACATCCACAGCGACCGCCGCCCCGTGACGACGGTGCCGCTCCAGCAGCTCTTCGTCCTCAACAGCGAGTTCATGGTCCGCCAGTCGAAGGCGCTGGCCGCTCGCCTGAACGAAAACAAGGACGAGGACGATGCCGCACGCGTCCGCCGCGCGTTCCTGATCGTCTACGGCCGAACGCCCCGCGATGCCGAGGTGCAACTGGGCCTGGAGTTCCTCAAGGCCGCCGCGTCGGAGCCGGGCGAGAAGCCGAAGCCCAAGACGTTGACCGCATGGGAGCAGTATGCCCAGGTGCTGCTGAGCGCGAACGAATTCATGCACGTGGATTGATTAACTCTGGCGAGCCGAGGGGCGTTAGCCCCCGGATGAAACACACAAGATCGTGCGATTCCTCCGGGGGCTAACGCCCTCCGGCTCGCCGAAGAAATATTTGCGGAGAGTCCTTATGTTCCTGCCAATCACTCGTCGCCAAATGCTTCGCCGCGTCGGCACTGGTTTCGGCACGCTGGGTCTTGCCAGCCTGCTGAACGAGCAGGCCTCCGCCAAGGCGCCGGTCGCCGGGCCGCTGGACTCCAGGGAGCCGCACTTCCCCGCGAAGGCCAAGCGCGTCATCTTCCTGTTCATGAACGGCGGGCCGTCGCACGTCGATACGTTCGATCCCAAGCCGCTGTTGACCAAGTATCACGGCCAGCGGCCTTCCGAGATCAGCGGCATCAACACGATGCGCAAGACCAACAGCCCGCTGATGCGCTCGCCCTTCGCCTTCAACCGCTGCGGCCAGAGCGGCATCGAGGTCAGCGAAATCTACCCCGAGATCGGCAAGTGCATCGACGACATCTGCGTCATCCGCTCGATGCACACCAACAACCCCAATCACGAGCCCGGCCTGCTCATGATGAACTCGGGGGAGATGCAGCCGACGCGGCCCAGCATGGGTTCGTGGCTCCTCTACGGCCTGGGCACCGAGAACCACAACCTGCCGGGCTACGTCGTCCTCTGCCCCGGCAAGCCGGTCGTCGGCCCGCAGCTGTGGAGCAACAGCTTCCTGCCGGGCATCTACCAGGGCACGCACATCAACAACTCGTCGAGCGATCCGAAGAACCTGATCAAGCACGTCGAGAACGGCTACCTCACGCCGGCCGAGCAGCGCCGTCAGCTCGACCTGCTCAAGAAGATGAACGAGCTGCACCTGGCCGAGCGCGAGCGCGATCAGCAGCTGGAAGCCCGCATCGAGTCCCTCGAAATCGCCTTCCGCATGCAGATGGAAGCGCAGGACGCCTTCGACATCCGCAAGGAACCCGCTTCGGTTCGCAAGGAATACGGTGAAGGCGAGTTCGCCAACGCCTGCCTGATCGCCCGCCGGCTGAGCGAGCGTGGCGTGCGCATGACGCAGATCTACTACGGCGCCGGCCAGCCCTGGGACGATCACGGCGACATCAACAACCACAAGAACCACGCCGGCAAGAGCGACAAGCCGATCGCGGCCCTGCTCCGCGACCTGAGATCGCGCGGCATGCTCGATGAAACGCTGGTGATCTGGGGCGGCGAATTTGGCCGCACGCCGACGTCCGAAGGCGCCAAGGGCCGCGACCATCACAGCCTCGGCTTCAGCATGTGGCTGGCCGGCGGCGGCGTCCGCGGAGGCATGGTCCACGGCGCCACCGACGAGTTCGGCATGGTCGCCGTCCAGGATCGCGTCCACGTCCACGACCTGCACGCCACCATTCTGCACTTGATGGGCATCGACCACGAAAAGCTGACCTTCCGCTACAGCGGCCGCGACTTCCGATTGACCGACGTGCATGGGCACGTGGTGAAAGAGGTCGTGGCATAGCCTTCCCAACTCGTACTCTTCATGGCCGCTGGCGGCTTCGCGAAGCCGCCAGCGGCTTGTTTCCTTTGACGCAATCGCGCATCGTCGTGTATAAGTGTCATTCATGAGCAAGCCAACCAAACTCGAAGCGACGCCGGGAAGCGTCGAACGTATTGCCCGTCCCCTCAGCCTCGTGGCGCAGGTCGAACAGATCCTGCGCGACGCCATCGCCTCCGGCCGCTTTCCCGGCGACCGTCTGCCCACCGAAGTGGAACTGGCCGAACAGCTCGGCGTCAGCCGAGAAACGGTGCGCCGCGCTTGCGAGGCGCTGCAGACACAGGGATTGCTCATCAAGTTCCGCCGCAAGGGGACGTTCACGCGCTTCCCCGGACTGTCGCTGGAGGTCAAGGCAACCGAATCCACACTACTGGCATACCTGCAGGCCGACTATCGGGACGCACAGGGCCGGGAGGAAGCAGCCACCCGCGCCATCAGCGGCCTGATGTGCCAGGGCGCCATCGAAGCCGCGGGCGAAGCGGGTTTCGAGCTGGTCGTCCGCCGGGCGCCGACCATGCAGATGGGCGGGGTCTTCCGTCGGCTGTCGCAGACGACCCGGCTCCGTGGAGTTATCTTCGCGTCGTTCGGCGAGGAGAAGCTGCTGCGCCGCGTCACCGAGTTCGGGCTGCCAACGGTGCTGCTGGATCACGATTTACACTTGCCGCAGGTCAGCTCGGTGCGTGACGACTCGTTCGCCGGCGCCCGGCAAGCAGTGGAATACCTGGCGACGCTGGAGCACCGTCGCGTCGCCTTCGCCGACTGGCACCGCACCGACCTGAACCCCTGGCGGCTGGGCGGATATCGCCAGGGCCTGCGCGATGCCGGCCTGCCGCGGCGACGAACCTGGGAGCTTCAATCGGAACTGACCGAAGCCGGCGGGCGTCACGTCGTGGAAGAGTTGTGGAAGCTGACGCCCCGGCCGACGGCACTGCTGTGCTTCAACAACACGCTGGCCCGGCACGTCATCGAGGAACTGCAGCGCCGTGGGTTGCGCGTGCCGCAAGATCTCAGCGTGATGGGCAGCGGCGGCGAGCAGGTGAGCGGACTGACGGGAATGGAAGCCGACTGGTTCCAGATGGGCGTGCAATCGGTGCAAGTGCTGGTGCGCCACCTGGCAGCCGATAGCAAGCAGGCGCCGGAGCACATCCTCGCGCCACATGCGCTGCGCGTGGGACAGACGACGGCGCCACCCGCCCGTTGAGTTCTGGCGAGCCGGGAGCGTCAGCGATCGGAGTTTTTCATAGGTCAACGACTGGACGTTTTCACAAGCTCTGGCGAGCCGGGCGACCGAAGGTTTTCAACTGGCCCCAGGACGACAGGATCGCGAGAATTGAACGCAAAAGAGTGACCCCATGGACGATCCCGGCATCCAACCCGATCTCCCGCCCCAGCCATTGAAGCCATTGCGGCCTCAAGGGCGGCCGGAGCCGGGGCTCGACGTGCGTCAGCCGGACAACCCGATGTCCACGCTCATCCCGTACACCAACCCCAAAGCGTTGATCGCCTATTACTGCGGTGTGTTCAGCCTGATTCCGGTGCTGGGTGCGTTCCTGGGGCCCGCTGCGCTGATTCTCGGCATCCTGGGCCTGCGCTATGTGGGGGCCAATCCATCGGCCAAGGGCACTGGGCATGCGATTGCCGGCATTGTCCTGGGTGCCATCACGTGGCCACTGAATTGGCTGCTCCTGGTGGGGATTCTGTTCGGTTTCGCAGCGGCTGCATTCAGGTGATTGTGTTAGACCGTCGAGAAAGTCCGTTACTTCGTGCCGGGCATGTCGCCCCTGTGGAGATTGGCGTCCGCGGGGCGGGCGCAGCCTGGATTCCTGGCACGAAAGGCATCGATCATGGCGAACCGTGAGATTCAAGCGGCGGACTGGCGCGGGGATGAGCCAACCCATACCCTGCCAGGTGGACGGGGCAGTATCGAGCTTCACCGGAGCGACCTCCTGGCTCCTGCCAGTGTCGTCAATCCGTTTGCGTGGATTGCGTTCGTCCTTGGCATCGGCGCGTTCTTTCCGTTCCTGGTCGTGCTTAAACTGGACAAGGTGCTCGGGGGATGGGGTTTGCTTGGTGCTCTTGGCATGGGACTGCTGCTGGGCCTGATCGCCATCGTCATGGCCATCCTGGGTCTGGCGCGGCGGTCCGGCGTCTCGCCGCTGTCGATATCGCTGAGCGTTCTCGGCCTGGTCACAGGCCTTTTCGCCTGCGTGGGCAATGGCGGATACTTGTTGATGCTTGGCTTGATCATGCTCATGTTTCCACGAGGCTGGCATAGCTAAGGCCTCGAACCGACACAAGGTGTCTCGATGATGAAACGACCTCTCCTGCTGCTTGCCGTCGTGGCGATTTTCCCCGGCGCGATCGCCACGGCCGCGGAACTCAAGGTCCTGCCGCCCGACGTCGTCTTGACCGGTCCGCACGCCACGCAACGGCTCATTGTCGTCGATGAAGAGGCCGGCAAGGTCGTCGGCGAGCGCCGTGCGGCGAAGTTCACGTCCTCGAACCCGGCGGTGGTAAAGGTCAACGAAGCCGGTGTGCTGGAAGTCGTCGGCGACGGCGAGGCCACGGTCACCGCCACGGACGACGGCAAGCACGCGGCAGTCAAGGTCAAGGTGGCGAAGACGAAGGAACCGTTCGCCTGGAGCTATCGCAATCACGTCACGCCGATGCTGACCAAGGCGAGTTGTAACTCTGGGGCCTGCCACGGGGCACTGGCCGGCAAGGGCGGGCTGAAACTGTCTTTGCGCGGCTACGATCCCGATACCGATCACTTCGTCCTGACCCGGCAAGCGCTCGGCCGCCGGGTCGATCGCCAGGAGCCGGCCCGCAGCCTGCTGCTGCGCAAGCCAACGCTGGCGATCGAACATGGCGGCGGGCAGAAGATCGACGTCAACTCGTCCGACTATCGCTTGCTCGCCGATTGGATCGCGTCCGGCGCGCCGGGGCCGAAGACGAACGAACCGAACATCGAGCGCCTGGAGGTCTTCCCGCCTTCCGCGATGCTGAAGCCCAAGGACAACCTGCAAGTGATCGTCCGCGCCTGGTACAGCGACGGCCATTCGGAAGACGTGACGCACTGGGCCAAGTTCCAGTCGAGCGAGGACCTGGTCGCCGCGGTGGATCAGGAAGGCAAGGTGCAGGTGGCGGGCCACGGCGAGGCGGCCATCTCGGTCTGGTACTCGAACCTGGTCGCTTCGTGCTTCATTGCATCGCCGTTGCCCAACAAGCTCGATCCCAAGGTCTTCACCGAGGCGCCGCGCCGGAACAAAATCGACGATCTGGTGTTGAAGAAGCTGGAAGCGCTCCGCATTCCGCCGTCGCCCACCTGTAGCGACGAGGAGTTCATTCGCCGTGCCTTCCTCGACGCCGCCGGCATCCTGCCCTCTCCCGATGAAGTGCGGAAATTCGTCGCCGACCGTGCGGCCGACAAGCGTACCAAGCTGATTGACGCACTGCTGGATCGCTCCGAGTTTGTCGACTACTGGGCATACAAATGGTCCGACCTGCTGCTGGTCTCGACGCGCAAGCTGCCGCAACCGGCGGTGTGGGCGTTCTACCAGCACATTCGCCAGAGCGTGGCCGACAACAAGCCGTGGGACCGCTTTGCCCGCGACATCGTCACCGCACGCGGCAACAACCTCCAGAACGGTGCGGCCAACTACTTCGTCCTGCACAAGGACGTCACCGACCTGAACGAAGCGACGAGCGTGACGTTCCTTGGCATGTCGATCACCTGCTGCCGATGCCACAACCATCCGCTGGAGAAATGGACGCAGGACCAGTACTGGGGCATGGCGAACCTCTTCGCGCGGGTGGCGCTCAAGAACGGCGACCGCGCCGGCGAAGTGACGGTGCAAGCCCTGCCGGCCGGCGATATCGCGCATCCGCGCCGCGGGCTGCCGATGGCGCCGACGCCGCTCGATGCCAAGCCGCTGTCACTGACGAGCACCGCCGACCGCCGCGTCTACTTCGCCGACTGGCTGACCGGTCCGCGAAACCCGTATTTCGCCAAGGCACTGGTGAACCGCGTCTGGCGCAACTTCCTCGGCCGCGGCCTGGTGGAAGCGGAGGACGACCTGCGCCAGACCAATCCGCCGACCAATGCCGAGCTGTTCGACGCTCTGGCGAAGGACTTCGTGGACCACAAGTACGATGTGAAGTGGCTGATCCGTACGATCATGAACTCGGCGACGTATCAGCGCTCGTCGAAGCCGGTGGCCGGCAACGTGACCGACGATCGCTTCTACTCGCGCTACCTGATTCGCCGGCTCTCGGCCGAGGTCATCCTCGATGCCTATTCGCAAGTGACCGGCGTGCCGACGCCGTTCCACCAGGTCATCAAGGGCGTGGAAGGCGGCACCGCTCCCTACGACGGCTATCCGTTCGGCACGCGGGCCTTGCAGCTGCCGGACGGTGCCGTGGCGTCGCGCTTCCTCGATTCCTTCGGCCGGCCGGACCGCACGCAGACCTGCTCGTGCGAGCGAACGCAGGATTCGACCGTCAGCCAGGCCTTGCACATCAACAACGGCAACACGCTCAACGACAAGCTGCGCGGCAAGAACTCGCGCATCGATGCCTGGGTGCAGGAGAAGATCGGCAACGAGGAAGCGGTGCGGAGGCTGTACCTGATGGCATTCTGCCGCGAGCCGAGCGCGCCGGAACTGAAGAAGTTCACGGACCTGATGGCCGAGGCGGCGAAGGATTCCGCGACCACCCGCCGAGAGATCCTTGAAGATGTGTTCTGGGCTGTTTTGAGCGGACGAGAGTTCCTGTTCAACCGGTAGCTCCAGTCCTGACGGTGCGTTTCACATAGCGGAACTCGCCAAGAGTTTTGAGCGGGATCCTGTCGCACGGAAGTCTGGCGACTTCCGCTACACGGCGCGCTTCCTGTAGCGGAACTCGCCAGAGTTCCGAACGGGGTCGGCTTGGGTACGAGGAAATTCTGATAGGGAGACGGACGACTATGAGACTCGCAAAGTGGTTGGTGGTGCCGGTGGTCGTTGTTCTGGCAGCCGGGGCGAGCCGGGCGGCCGACGAGAAGCCGACCTTCGCCAAGGACATCAAGCCGTTCCTGGCCAAGTACTGCATGGAGTGCCACCAGGGCGGCAAGGCCAAGGCCGGCGTGCGCGTCACCACCTACGAGGAACTCTTGAAGGAAGGACGCAAGGGTATCCCGGTCGTCGCCGGCAAGCCCGAGAAGAGCCTGCTCATCACTAGCATGGAAGGCAAGGGCGCCAAGAAGATGCCACCCGCTAAGTACCAGAGTCAGCCGACAGCCAAGGAGATCGCGGTCGTCAAGGCCTGGATCATGGACGGGGCCAAGGAGAAAGCAGACGCGGCGCCGAGCCTGCTCGCTCCCGGCGAGGACCGCGGGCCGCTGTGTGTCGTCCGGGAGCGTGCCGTCGCGATTCTGACACGGCGCGACCGACTCAGCGCCGGAGTCTGCGACAGACAGGTTGCATAGAATGACGCGAGGGCGCCCTTGTGGGAATGAGCCGGCGCGACGCTCTCAAACGATTGATTGGCTTGCAGGCGCGTGTGGAGGAACACCTGGCCCTTCTCGCGACCGAACCCGCAAGTCCCGCGGCAACACACTGGCGATCCGAGGTAAGGAACTGGCTGAGCCAGATGCTGGCGATGCTGCCCCACGTTGGGCGGCGAACATCCGAGGAATGGACGCAGCGGCTGCGCGATTGGGAAATTCGCCTGGGAGAATTGCCATGAGCCCCGACAAGGCGAAGTTCGGAGCACTACTTGGCAAGGTTTTTGACGACGCTCGACAAGGTCTGCGCAAGGAGGTTGGACAGGCTGAATACAAGCGTCGCCGCGACGATTTTGTGTTTCACATGACCGATTGGCTTCACGATCTGGAAGGATTGTGGTCGTTGAGCCAACAGCCCGAGGCATTTGACATTGACCGGGCTACCACGATGGTGATTGGTAGCTTGTATCACATGATACCGCACATCAAGGCGGCTGGCCGTTTGCTCCTCGACGAAGTCCCAGACGCCTTTGCGGATGATTGGGCGGCCAAAGCAGCGAAGCCGCCAGCCCCTGTCGAACCGCCGCGCCAGCCGCGCACCGCTGCACAGTGATTGTCCAACATCCACGCCCCTGGAACTGGACCATGAAGCTCAAACATTGCACCTCACTGGTTGCTCTGGCCTGCCTCGGTAGCATCCCTCCTGCCCTGGCCCAGGCGCCGCCCAGCTTTGCCAAGGACATCAAGCCGATCATGTCGAAGTACTGCGTCGAGTGCCACCAGGGCGCCAAGCCCAAGGGCGGGCTCGATGTGACTTCGTACAAGAAGCTGCTCGAAGGCGGCATCAGCTTTCCCGGCTTCGTCCCCGGCAATCCGGACAAGAGCTTCATGCTCATCCTGATGGAGAAGAAGTCCAAGCCCGTCATGCCGCCGGCCAAGTCGAAGCAGCCGACGGCCGAGGAAATCAAGCTGGTGCGGGCCTGGATCGCGGGCGGCGGCAAGGATGACGGCGAGAAGATGAGCATCGTGCTGCCGCCGATCAAGCCGAAAATCCCTGCCGCGCCACCCGTCGGCGCCTTGGCGTATAGCCCGGATGGCAAGCTGCTCGTCGCCGGCAGCCACAAGGAAGCCGTTGTGGTGGATGTCGCGAAGATGGAAGTTATCGCCCGGCTGGATGGCCAGATCGATGCCGTCAGCGCGGTCGCTTTCAGCCGCGATGGCAAGCGCCTCGCCGTCGCCAGCGGGGCCAGCGGCAGCGCGGGGGAAGTGCGCATCTACTCGGTCGCCGACAGTCAGGTGAGTCCCAAGCCCGAACAGACGTTGAAGGCCCACACCGACCTGATCTACGCGCTGGTGTTCAGTCCGGATCTCAAGCTCCTCGCGACCACTGGCTACGATCGGCTCATCAAGCTCTGGGATGTGGCATCCGGCAAGGAGCAGCGCACGCTCAAGGACCACAGCGACACGGTCTACGGCCTGGCATTCAATGCGGACGGCACGCTGCTCGCCAGTGCCGCCGCCGACCGCGCGGTGAAGATCTGGGAAGCCAGCACTGGCACCCGACTTTACACCTTAGGTGATGCTACTGACTGGCTGTACGCCCTTGCCTGGAGCCCGGACGGCAAGCACGTAGCCGCGGCCGGCGTCGACAAGAGCATTCGCGTCTGGGAAGCCGCCGCTTCGGGCGGCAAGCTGGTGCATTCGGTCTTCGCCCACGAAGGGCCGGTCCTGAAGCTTGTCTACGCCGCCGACGGCAAGACGCTCTACTCGCTGGGCGAGGACCGCGTCATCAAAGTTTGGGACACGGCACGGATGGACGAGAAAAAGACCTTTGCCGCCCAACCCGAAGCCACGCTGAGCCTGGCCGTGCGCGCGGATCGCAAGCAGATCGCCCTCGGCCGTTACGACGGCGTCCTCCTGCTGCTCGAAGCCGACACGGGCAAGGAACAGGGCCAGCCGCTGCCGGCGAAACCCAAGCCGCCGCAGTTGAACAAGCTGACGCCCAACTCCTGCCGAACTGGCCAGACGGTGCGCGTGACCTTTGAAGGCAAGGAACTGGACGGCAACCTGGAACTGGTGGCTCCTGTCCCCGGCGCGACGGCGAAATTCCTCGCCGAGGGCCGCACAGCAACTTCGGTCCAGGCCGATGTAACCTTTCCCGCGACGACGCCGGCCGGCAACTATTCACTCGCCCTGAAGACCGCCGGTGGCCAGACGAGTGCGGTTGCCTTCATCGTCGATCGCTTTGCGCCGGTGCCCGAGCAGGAGCCCAACGAGTCGCCGAGCACGGGACAGAAGATCGATTTGCCGGTCAGCATCGCCGGCACGCTGGGCAGGGCGGGTGACGTGGACTACTTTCGCTTCGACGCGAAGGCCGGCCAGCAAGTAGGCGTGCAAATCGTCGTGGTCGGCGCCGCCAAGCTCGACCCAATGCTCATCCTGACGGATGCCGGCGGGCAGGTCCTGTCCGAAAGCAGCAATGGGTTGCTTGGCTACACGTTCGCCAGGGCCGGCACATACGCGCTGGGAATTCGCGATCGCGACTACCGCGGCGGCGCCCTGGGTTATCGGCTGCACGTCGGCGACATTCCGATCGTCACGGCGGTCTTTCCACTCGGCGTGCAGCGCGGCACCGAGGCGGAGATTCAACTCGAAGGCGTCCATCTGGGTGCGAAGTCGGTCAAGATCAAGGTCCCCGCGGACGCCGTCGTGAGCAGTCGTGTGCCGTTGACGATCACGACGCAGCCGCTCGGCAACGCGACAGTGGTCGTGGGTGAGTTTTCCGAGTGCGGTCGCGATGCCGTGCTGAACGTCCCCGGTACGGGCAATGGCCGCATCGCCGAGGCCGGCGCCGTCGAGGTCTGGCGCTTTGCCGCGAAGAAGGGGCAACGCCTGATCGTCGAGATCGAAGCCCGCCGTGTCGGTTCGCCGCTCGATTCGACGATCGAAATCCTCGACGCCAAGGGCCAGCCGATCCAGCGGGCCGTCCTGCGCTGCCTGGCAAAGACGTATACCACGTTCCGCGATCACGATTCGTCCGATCCCAATATCCGACTTGAAACGTGGAACGAGCTGGCGATCAACGATTATGTTCACGTCGGCCACGAGCTGCTGCGCATCCAGGCGCTGCCCAAGAACCCTGACGACAACTGCCAATTCTTTAGCGAGGCCGGTCAGCGGCTCGGCTACCTCGGCACCACGCCGACCTACCACAGCAATGGCACGCCGGTGTACAAGGTGGCGGTCCATCCGCCCGGCTCCACGTTTGCAGCCAACGGCTTGCCGCTCATCCCGATCTACTATCGCAACGATGACGGCGGCGCCGGCTACGGCAAGGATTCGCGCCTGTTCTTCGACGTGCCGGCCGACGGCGAATATCAGGTCCGCGTCGGCGACTCGCGCGGCCAGGGCGGCAGCGCGTACGCCTATCGCCTCACGGTGCGGCTGCCGCGGCCCAGCTTCCAGATCGGCGCGATTCCAGCGAGTCTGACCCTGTCGCGCGGCAACGCGATCCCCGTCAGCGTGACGGCCACTCGCAGCGACGGCTTCGACGGCCCCATCACCCTCGAACCCGCCAACTTGCCGCCGGGATTCCATGCGCCGAAGACCACCATCCCCGCCGGCGAAAACAGCACCGCGTTTGCCCTCTATGCCGACGCGACGCAGCCGGCCGCACCGGGTATGCCGACACTCAAGCTGACCGCACGGGCCACCATCGACGGCAAGGACGTGCTGCGCGAAACGAATGCAGCCGCACTCAAGACGATCGATCCCGGCGATATCGTGACGACGGTGGAACAATCCGAGGTATCGGTCCAGCCCGGCAAGGAAGTGCGGCTGACGGTCAAAATCGAGCGACGCAACGGTTTCGCCGGCCGGGTGCCGCTGGAGGTGCGCGGCTTGCCCCACGGCGTCCGCGTGCTCGACATCGGCCTGAACGGCATCCTCATCACCGAGCGCGACACCAGCCGGACTATCGCCATCTACTGCGAGCCGTGGGTGGAGCCGACGACGCATCCGTTCGTCGTGCTGGCCAAGCGCGAAGGCAAAGGCAGCGAGCACGCGGCGAAATCGGTGCTGTTGAAGGTGGGGGAGAAATAGGCCTCCACCCAGAGCGCAAACCCTCAACGCGTTCTCGTGACCGGACTCTGCCCGGTCACGAGAACGGACCAGCCTGTTACGCTCCGGCCACGCTTGCTTTCTCTTCACTCCCGCGAAAAGGAACCTCTCCCATGGCCCGCTTCCTCAGCTTTGTCCTGGTCGTGTTCGTTGCCGGCTTCCTCTCGGCACAATCTACGGTGATGACCCCCGATCCCAAGGCGCCGCGGCCGATCGACGCGCTCGATTCGGTCTGGATCGAGGAGCTGACCTGGATGGAAGTGCGCGATGCCATGAAGGCCGGCAAGAACATCGTCATTATCCCGACCGGCGGCGTCGAGCAGAACGGTCCGTACCTGGCGACCGGCAAGCACGATTACGTCCTCAAGGCCATGGGTGAGGCGATCGCTCGGAAGCTCGGCAACGCCCTGGTGGCACCCATCGTTCCCTTCGTGCCGGAAGGCGACATCGACCCGCCGACTGGGCACATGAAGTATCCCGGCAGCATCAGTCTGACGGAGGACACCTACGAGCGCCTGTTGATTGACATTTGCAGCAGTTTCCGCACCCATGGGTTCGCCCATGTCGTCATGATCGGCGACAGCGGTGGCAACCAGAAAGGCATGAAAGCCGTCGCCGAGAAGCTGAACGCCAAGTGGAGCGACGGCAAGACGCGTTTTCACTTCATCCCGGAGTTCTACGACTACGGGGCCGTGGCCAAGTGGCTCAAGGAGCAAGGCATCGACCAGAAGCCGGAAGGCCACCACGACGATTTCGCCATCACCGCCATCATGATGACGGTCGATCCAACCACCGTTCGCTTCAAGCAGCGCGTCGCGGCCAAGAAGGCCAGCATCAACGGTGTGCCGCTGGAGCCGGCCGACAAGACGATCGAATGGGGCAAGAAGATCGTGGACTTCCGCGCTGATGCGACGGTCAAGGCGATTCAGAAGGCGATCAAGGACGGGAAGTAGGTTCCGATTTTTGTAGGGTGGGTCGAGCGTTATACTTCGCGCGGTAGAGAATGGTTGTGTTCGGTGGGCCAGACACTCTTGTCTGGCCGGCCAGACAAGAGTGTCTGGCCCACCTTGCCAGGTATCAAATTGGCCCGCGTGCAGTGTAGCGAGGCCCACCAGCACTCGCCAGGTTGTGGTGGGCCTCGCTAACGCTCGACCCGGGCCTCGCTAACGCTCGACCCACTCTACGAAAGCGAACAATGCCGTTCATTCCCCGCCCGTCGTCCGTCCCAGTGCCACATCAAACTCGCTCAGCAGGGGCACCAACATGGCCGCGATGGCGAGGCCAAAGGCCCCCGCGATCACGACAGAGGGCAACACGGGGTCGCTCGACTCGTCCAGGCCCGGCTTGCCGATCAGGACGTTCAGCACGCTGTAGAACATGGCCACGGGGCAGAGGAAGCTCGCCAGGGTCAGTGCCGACGAGGGGCGGTCGCCGTTCAGGACCCACCACAGGCCGCCCCAGCCGGCGGCCAGGAAGAAGGTGAAGCTGCCCCACTGGTACTCGAAACGGCCGTTGATGACGATCAGGTAGATACATACCAGCGTGCCGACCGACAGGAAGAACACCGTCCCAAGCGTGTTCACCACCGCCATCCGGCTCACCTCGTTGCGCAGGCCGACGTGCAGGCCCAGCACCGTCGTGAATGCCATCAGCACCAGCAGCGTTCCGCTCGCGCAGACCGCCGCCACGATGTTCTGACCGGCGAGCAGCTCCGGATGACCGCGCGGCACGCTGGCCAGCAGTCCCTGGGAAGCGTAGACGACCGCCAAGGCCAGCGGCGGCAGCAGGAAGAGCCACGCGTTGGTCGCAATGCCGCCCAGCTTGCCGAAAATGAACTCCTTTGGCGTTAGGTCGGTGACCAAAAGAAGATCGAGGGCGTTGCGGTCGCGCTCGGACGTGATGGCCGTCACCGCCTGGGCACACAGCAGGAGAAGGCTCAGGATCGCCACCGGCACCAGCCCGTAGGCGGCGACAAACGCCGTGCGTCCCGCGGCGTCGTCCGCCAGGCTCAGCGCGTAGTAGCAGACGAGCCCCGTCACGATGAGATAGACGAGCTTCACCAGCAGCGGACGCCGACCGTAGGCGCGGGTGCGCACCTCGCGCCACAGGATCGGGTTGGCCCAGACTTCGCGCGCGGTCCCTGGCGCGGCATGGGCCTTCACGCGGTCCTTCTCTTCTTTGTCCGTCGGCTGTTCGCGCTGCATGATCGGCTCGCCGCTGGGGTTCCAGACACGCAGCCGCCAGATGCCCCAGCCGTTCAACAGCACGCTCCAGCCCAGCATGACGAAGGCGAAGCCAACGGCCGGTCCGACCGGCCAGGCATAGTCAGCCGGCACCTCGAGGGCGCCCAGCATCGCCTGAAACGGATCGAGCCAGAGTTGCAGGTGATTCCAGGCTGTCACGTCCGTAACGCCCAGCAACAATGGCACCAGTGCGAGCGCTCGCACCAGGCAGAGGTAGAGGACGATGCACAGGACCGTCAGCGCCAGGGTCTGAAACGTCTGGTCGCGCCACAAGGCAATCAATCCGCCGAGCGATCCCGCGGCCAGCCCCGTGGCGGCGAAGATCAGGGTCGCCTGCGCCACTTGCAAGGGCGCCACGCCGCCGAGCAGAAGCAACAGCGCGAGGACCGGCACCGTGCCGGCCACGAACAGGCCGATTTGCAGCAAGCTGCCGAATAGCTTGCCCAGCACGATCTCGTGGTTGCGCAGGTCGGTGAGCAGTAGCAGGATGAAGGTGCGCCGGTCTTTTTCCTGGGTGATGGCGATGGCTGCCGATACGGCCGCGAAGAAGAGCAGCAGACCGAGCTGAAAGAAGGCGTAGAGCTGAAAGAGGAGCTGGCCGAAGCGGGCCGTCTCACCGAGCGTCGCGGTGCGGTTCCAGCCGACCGTCGCCTGCCAGGCCGTCAAGCCCAGCACCCACAGGACGCCGAGGTAGGCCGAGCGCTCTGCGTAATGACGGGCGCGGCGCGGCACCGTCAGCCATTCACGAACAAAGATCGCACCGAGCAAGAGAACCTCGCCACAAGCTACCTGAAATCACTATTCACCGACAGGATCTTCGGGCAATAGCGGCGAGCTGGCGTCGATGCGCAACCACGCCAACGCTGCCACGAACCAACCGCATGCCAGGATCGCCATGGTGGCCAGCCAGGTGAAGCCATTGTCGCGCAGCCACGGCGTCAACGGCTGACTGACCAACGGTCCCAGGCCGCCCATCATGTTCATCACTCCGCATACGGTGCCGGCGTAGCGACCGCCGATGTCGGTGCCGACGGCCCAGATGACCGGGATCGCCATGTCGTTGATGAACGTGGCAAAGCAGAGGAAGAAAACCGTCAGCCACCAATTCGGCATGCAGGCAGCGGTCAGGAAGCTCAGCCCTGCGCCGGCAAAGCCGAGGAAGCCGATCAGGCTGCGGCCCCAGCGCCGGCCGAGCCGCCGGACCAACCGATCGGACAAGCCGCCGCCGATCAATGCGCCGACGGCTCCCGAGGCGAACGGCATGCCGGCCAGTACCTGGGACCATTCATCGGGAACATTATGAACTTCCTTGAGGTAAGCCATCTGCCACGTCGCATAGAAGTACCAGCCAAAGCTGACGCCGGCTGCGGCCACATAGATCGCCCAAAGGTTCGTACTGAGCAGCAGCGATCGCCACGGGGGAAAGGTATGGCCGGCCTTTTGATCATTCTTCCAGGAGTAGGGCCCTTCCTGAATCAGCTGCCGTTCCGCTTCGTTGCACTCCGGCTTCTCCTGCGGCGTGTCGCGGAACCAGCGATAGAAACTCAGCCCCCAGACGACGCCGATCACGCCCAGCACCCAGAAGGCTTCGCGCCAGCCGATCCACCACGACAGCACGCCGACCACCGTCGGCGCCACGGCGCCGCCCAGGCGGGCACAGGTCCAGATTGCTCCCTGGGCCAGGGCACGCTCAGAATAGGGGAACCAGCTACCGACCACGCGGGCCAGGTTCGGATACGCGCCCGCCTCGCCGCAGCCGAAGAAGAAACGCACCAGCAACAGCGTCGTGAAGGCATTGATTGCCAGCGGGATGGCACCGATCGTCAGGCCGGAATCGAACAGCGTGAACGCCCACAAACCGCCGGTCAGCGCCGTGAAGACCGACCACCACAGCACGATGCGTGTGATGACCTTCCGCGACCCCCACGCATCGCCCATCCAGCCGCCGGGCACCTCGAAGAGCAAGTAGCCAAGGGTGAACGCGGAGAAGACCATGCCCATCTGGACCTTGTCGATGCCAAGGTCTTCACGCATGTTTTCCTGGACGCGCATGATGCAGATGCGATCCAGGTACGTGATCAGCGACAGGCTGCAAGCAAAGCCAAGCACGCCGTAGCGCACGCGTGTCGGTTGCTCGATCGAAGGAGGGTCACCCATGCCAGCGATTCTATCCGATCCGCGGACGCTGGGCACGGCATTCCCGCGGAAGGATCGGAGACGCATCATGAGTTTCTGTAGCCGCAGGCTTCAGCCTGCGGAGTGGCGTCGCGGTGGTTGTGGACGTACTCCGCAGGCTGAAGCCTGCGGCTACGGACCCCTCACGCCGATCCTTGCAGAGGAATGGAGAACGAAGCGCCCGCAGCCGTCAGCGTCTCGCTCAGGAGGAAGTTGAGAAACGCTCGATTGAATGCTTCGGGTTGATCGGCGGGCATGGCATGGCCGCCGGCGGGCAGGATGATGTGTTGGGCACCTGCGATGCCCTCGACCAGGCCGCGCTGCATCTCCAGCGGGATAGTCCGGTCGTGCTCGCCGCTGAGGACGAGCGTTGGCACCCGCACATCGGCCAGCCGCGCTGCGGCATTGAAGCAGGCTAGCGCACGCAGGGCAGCGCGGTAGGCGTATGCATCGGCTTCGAGGATCTGCTCGGCAAAGTAACGGCGCAGGGTATCCTGATGCTCATGCGGAAACGTCCGCCGCGCCACCAACCGGGCCTGCGCTTCACTTCCCATCACATAGAGCGTCAAGTAACGCAGCAGGTAAGTGAGCCACCCGCTGACGTGGCGTGGCCGCAGCCGGGCACAGGTGTTGACCAGCACCAACCGACGCACGAGCGGTCGATGATCGAGCGCCAGCTGGAGCGCGACGATGCCGCCCATGGATAGCCCGGCAACGTCCACCGGGCCGTCCGTCAACGACGCGAGCATATCGGCCGCGTCGCGGGCCATCTCGGCGATGCCGGTGCTGCCCGGGTAACTGGATCGGCCAAAGCCGCGCAGGTCGGGCGCCAGCACGCGATAGCCGGCGCCGGCCAGCGCCTCGAATTGCGGCAACCATGAGCTGCCGTTCGCGCCCAGGCCGTGCAACAGCAGCACGGTCCGGTCCGCCTGGGGATTTACATCGTGGTAATGCAGGGCCAGGCGGGGAGACAATGACAGCGTCGGCATCTCAGTGAAGGGTACTCGCCAAGGGGGGGAATCTATATGCAGAGCAACACAATCGAGAAGCCGATTCCCATGGCTTCGGCGCATCCGACAGGGTCCGTGCCCGCCGGCAGGACGGCGAGCGTCCGCAATTCCTCCTCAGTGTGAAGGACTCTTGAGGAATTCGTGCGAACGCCCTCACAATTGTAGATCGAATGCCGACGCATGCATGGGATTTTTGCGCGAAAGCCGATGAAGATTTGATGTAATCGACATCACGTCGGCAACGAAGACAGTGACATTAACCCGAAGCGTGAGCGAGGGCTCCCTCGCTCATAATTCGGGTTAGTATGAGACGACTTCATGCCGAGGCAAGGACAACCCCGCACCAAGGGAACGATGGATGCCACTGCTGCACCTGGAATCGCTGCCGCCGCGGACCACGCGCAAGGACCTGGTCCGGTACCTCACCACCGTCGCCAAGATCGATGAGCGCCAGCTCGGCCGCCTCGACGTTCGGAGATCCGTTGCCGTCATCGAAGTTTCGGAATCGTGGGCCGGTCGGCTGCTCAAAGCCCTGGACGGCGCGTCATGGAACGACCGCCGGCTCCGTGCACGCATGGGCGATGTGGGGGTCGTCGGTTCCGGGGAGGACCACTTTCAACGCCTGGGGCGCTTGCTGAAGGTGGAAGCGGCGGCCGAAGCGGAGCAGGCCCGCGTCCGTTCGGCCCGGCTGGCCGACGCGGATGCGGAACAGACCGGCACCGCCCTGGTGGACCTGGTGGTCGTCGATGAATTCTCGGGCCTGGGCGGCCGGTGCATCCTGACGCTGACCAAGCGCAATCGCACACTGACGCTGCCCTGGACCCGACTGCACTCCGGCAGTCCCGTCAGCCTTTCGCAGGGCAGCGAGGCCAGCTGGCGCGGCGTGGTCTCGGAGCGCGCCGACCGCACGATCCGTGTGGCCCTGAACGAGCCGCCCGCCGACCTGGACGAGGCCAATCGCTGCCGGCTCGACCTGTCCAGCGACGAGGTCGCTCGCCAGCGGCAGCAGGCAGCGCTCGACCGGGCCCGCACCGCCAGCCGCGAGCGTCTGGCCGAACTTCGCCAGGTGCTGCTCGGAGAGGAAGCCCCTGCGTTCGATGCACCGACGGAGTTTTCGCCGATCGACTCCTCGCTGAATGCATCGCAGCAGGAAGCCGTCCGCTTGGCCCTGTCGGCACGCGACGTGGCGATCATTCACGGTCCGCCTGGCACGGGGAAGACACGGACGGTCGTCGAACTGATCCGGCAAGCCGTGCAACGTGGCGACAAGGTCCTCGCCTGCGCTCCCAGCAATCTGGCCGTCGATAACCTGCTGGAGCGCCTGGCGGCGGCCGGCGCGCGCGTGGTGCGGCTGGGACACCCCGCACGCATCTCGCCCGGGCTCCGCGCCCACGCGCTGGACGTGCTGGTCGAGGAGCATGCCGACGCCCGCATGGCCCGCAAGACGGCGAAGGAGGCCTTCGCACTGTTTCGCCAGGCCGGCAAGTGGACGCGTGCCAAGCCGGAGCCCGGCACGCGCGGTGCGCAACGGCAAGAAGCCCGCGCCTTGCTGGCCGACGCCCGGCGCCTGGAGTCCCTGGCGGTGGAACGGGTGCTGGACGGCGCCGACATCGTTTGCTCGACCACCACGGCGCTCGACAGCGAAGTCCTCGGCACCCGACAATTCTCGCTGGCGGTCATCGACGAAGCCTGCCAGACGACGGAGCCGGGCTGCTGGATCCCCCTGGCGCGCTGCGGCCGGGTCGTGCTGGCCGGCGACCATTGCCAGTTACCGCCGACCGTGCTCGCCGCCGACGCGATCGATCAGGGATTCGGCATCAGCCTGCTCGAGCGCCTGGTGGAGTTGCATGGCACTGCCGTGACGCGCCGGCTGGCCGTGCAGTACCGCATGCACGAGGCGATCATGGCATTCTCGTCCGACGAGTTTTACGAGGGGGAATTGAACGCCGATCCGTCCGTGTCCGGCCATCGGCTGTGCGATTTGCCGGGCGTACAGTCGGACATGCTGACGGAAACGCCGGTGCTGTTCATCGACACCGCCGGCGCCAGCTACGACGAAGAGCCTGAACCCGGCGGCGACAGTCGCATGAACCCCCAGGAAGCCGCACTGGTTGGCCGCAAGGTGCGGGCGCTGCTGGCGCTGAGTGTCTCCGCGGACCAGATCGCGGTCATCGCCCCCTACAGCGCCCAGGTGCGCCTGCTCCGAGAGCGTCTCCCCATCGAAGGGCTGGAGATCGACAGCGTGGACGGTTTCCAGGGACGGGAGAAAGAAGTGGTGATCGTGTCGCTGGTGCGTTCCAACCGAGAAAACGACATCGGCTTCCTGGGCGACGTGCGTCGAATGAACGTGGCCCTGACCCGTGCCCGCCGGTTTCTTCTGGTCATCGGCGACAGTGCCACGCTGGGCGGCCATCCCTTCTATCAGCGGCTGCTCGGTTACTTCGAGTCGATCGGCGCCTACCGAAGCGTGTGGGAAGAGGTCGACGCGTGAAGTGTGACAGAAAACGCCGCGAGCGAGGCACACGGATACCTCGCGCGCGGCGGTGCTAGATGCGCATCTCGTTAGGATCCGCGCAAGAATCACTTGTGCAATTCCTGTAGGACGGATTTCCAATCCGTCCGGTTTTCTCTGGACGG
>JAIEMG010000077.1 GCA_019752375.1 Gemmataceae bacterium
CGAGCAAGGAATTCCGCACGGGTACGGCCCCGCACGGGTAGGATTAGACCGGTCGGTGTGGGACCGATCGCACCGTTTGAGACTGAGCCAACCACACCTGCGGCTCACGCTTCGCCCAGCGCGGCGACGCGCGAAGAGACCGAAAGGGCAGCCGGTCGAGGCGGCGAAGGGGCGGCCGAAGTCTGGGTCGGCGCGTCACCTTCCGGCGGCGTCACGTCGACGGCAACGTGGCCGGCACGGACGACCAGGTGCAGCACCGAACCGGGCGGCACGCCGCCGGCCGCGATCGCCCGCGCCACGGGGAGCAGCACCAGACGTTCCACGGTGCGCTTGAGCGGTCGGGCGCCGAATGCCGGCGAGTAACCTTCACGCAGAAGCAGGGCGAAGACGGCGGAATCGACGTCCACGTCCAGCTTGCGCCGGGCCAGGCCGCTGCGGGCCAGGACGCGTGCGACTTCGCGCCGCGCGATTTTCTCCGCCGTTTCCGCGGCCAAGGGCCGAAACGTCACGATGCGGTCCAGGCGGTTCAGGAACTCCGGGCGAAACCAGCGGCCCAGCTCGCGCAGCGTCGCATCGCGGTCGGGGCCGGCGATGGGGAGCGGTGCGGCTGGTTCCGCTCGGAAGCCGACTGGGGCCTCGCGGGCCACGGCACTGCCGATGTTCGACGTCAGGATGATGATCGTGCGCCGGAAGTCGGCGGTGCGGCCCTGTTTGTCAGTCAATCGGCCGGCGTCGAAGATTTGGAGACAAAGATCGAAGACGTTCGGGTGCGCCTTCTCGATCTCGTCAAAGAGTAGGACGGCGAAAGGTCGTTCGCGCACGGCTGCCGTCAACAATCCGGGCTTGGTGCCCCAGCCGATCAGGCGTTCGTGGGCGTCGTACGTCGCGAACTCGCTCATGTCGAGGCGGACCATGCGGCTCGGATCGCCGAAGAGCAGTTCCGCAAGTGCGCGAGCCATCTCGGTCTTGCCGACGCCCGTGGGCCCGATGAAGAACAAGACGCCGAATGGCTTGGCGGGATCGGTCAGGCCCGCCTTGACCAGCGTGACCAGGTCGACGACCGCATCGGCCGCTTCCGGCTGGCCCATCACGCGTGCTTCGAAGAAGCTGCGGATGGCGGCACGGTCGAGCGGCACCGCATCGTCGAGGAAGTCGATCGGAATGCCGGTCGACGTGGAAAGCGTGTTCAGCACGTCGCGCTCGCGCACTGGCGAATCCTGACCGGCGGTCGCAGCCAAAACGCGGCGGAGCAAGCCAACCGTGCGGCCCGGCTGGGCGGTGCCGGCCAGGTAGAAATCGGCCAGCTCGGCCAGGCGGTCGAGCACCGCTTCAGGCACGTCTGCGGTCGCTTCTTCGCGGACGGCTTGGAGGATGGCGCGCGTTTGCGCCGGCGTCGATTCACGCACCTCCACGGCATGGAACAGCCGACGCAGCGAGCTGACGGCGCCCAGGCCCATGCGAAACGCTTCCGGCGTGCTTTCGCCCAGGATGGCGACTTCACCGCGCTCGATGTAC
Source organism: Gemmataceae bacterium (assembly GCA_019752375.1). Taxonomy (GTDB): domain Bacteria; phylum Planctomycetota; class Planctomycetia; order Gemmatales; family Gemmataceae; genus JAIEMG01. Next base: position 1,516 of record JAIEMG010000077.1, read on the forward strand.
GGAGCCAGCGCCGTCGCCACGTTGGAATCGCTCTGCGACGATCGGCCGGCGTCGGACAACTCTTCCAGGTTCGGGACGTAGAGAACGACCCGACGGGGTGCACGCACCGTCTGCACCAGCTTGAGCACTTTGGTCTGCCACTCGCCCAGCCATGTGGTCCCTGCAAGCAAATCGGCCGGCGCGACGCGCAGGACGTACCACGGGCCGGTCGGATCGCGGCGCAGCCGATGGGTCAACTCGTGAACGACCGCGGTCTTGCCGGAGCCAGCCTCGCCGAGCAGGACGACGGCTCGCGGTGGAGAGCCGGAGAAGACGGCCTGCACCGCGTCGCAGATTGCTTCGACTCCGTAAGCGTGCGGCAAGCGATCGCGCTCGGCCTCGGTCGTCAGCACGGCGCCGAAACCGGTCAGCTGATCGACGTCCACGTCGTGCAGCACTCGGTCCGAGAGCCAGGCGTCGAGTCGAGGATGCCGGCCGGCAACCAGGTGCTTCTGCGCTTCCTGGAGGACGGCCAGCCGCGGTCGGGGCACGTCGGCCGGATAGCCGCCTAGGGAGAGCAAGTGCTTGTCGATGGCGACGGCGCAGGCTTCCTGCACGTCGCGATCTCCGTCGCTTCCAAGGATCGCGACGAGTGGCGCAAGGACCTTGCGCGGATTGGCGTCGGCCAGCGCTTCCGCAATGGCCCGGCGGACGCGCCATTCTTCATCCAGGCTAAGCCGGGCGATAAGCGTCGCTTCCAGAGCCGGACGGAGACGTGCGGCGCGGGCCGCGGCCTGGCGGACTTCCTCATCCTCGTCGCGGAGGAGTCGTTCAACGGCGTCATCCATCGGCCAGGCGGGAACGGTCGCAAGCACCTCGGCCAGGTTCTTGCGCACGGCTTCCGCGGGATCGTGGGCCAGCGCGGTCAGGACGGCAAGCACTTCGGGCTCGGTGCGGCCGACGGCGCCGACGATGGCCGCGCGGCGCAGGGCGGGATGCTCCGAGCGCGCGAACTCGACCAGGACGTCGGCCTTGATGCCATCGGCACGCAGGGCGCGAACCAGCTGCTGGAACGGCTCGGGATCGCCCGAACGCGCTCGATCAATGAGGTCTTGAGGGATGTCGCTCACGGGCACCATTGTAACGTGGCGAACGGGGGCGTGGGAGAGTGGGAGAGTGAAGGAGTGAGCATCTGGTCAGGCTGGGCGTTCGTCGCGCGGGGTGGGTGTTCCGCTGGGGAACCACTCGCCGATCGGACTGTGGCGCCCGCACTCGGGGCAGGCCGTTTCGTCGAAGCGAGCGGCGCAGCGGGGACACACCCCGCGATGGGCGAAGGTGTCGAAGCGAGTCTCACATTGATCGCAGCCCCAGAAATCGCCCTTGAACGGCGGTTCCTTGCAGTGGGGGCACGCCAGGTCGGTATGGCGGGGGAGGGCCAGCCGTTCGCGGATCAGCCGCGCTTGCTGGAAGCCCGCGCCGGAACGCAACGCGATGAACACGGCAATCAAGCCCATCCACCAACTCTGTGTCGCCACGGCGAGGACGAGCAAACCGCAACCGCCGATCAGCCCGATCACGCTGACGATCACGAGGCTTGTTGCCCGGCCGACGACGAACCAGAGCAGCGCCTGCACGATCTGGCCGCCGTCCAGCGGATAGATGGGCAGCATGTTGAAGAAGAGCAACATGCCGTTCATGATCATGATGGACCACAGGTAGCGGTCGACGTCCGGGAATTCCATCGTCCAGTCCGACCGGTAACTGAGGTACCACAATCCGGCCGTGATGGGCACGAGCACGACGTTGACCAGCGGGCCCGCGGCAATGCTCCACAGGACGGCGCCGGGGCGCGGCGGTGGCGCCACATAGGCAATCCCGCCCAGCGGCCACAGGACGATCTGGTTCGCCATGCCGCCGACCTGCCGGCACGCCAGCGCATGGCCGAATTCGTGAATGAGCACGATGCCGAAGAGCGACACGTATTCGATGACGTTCCAGACCGGCGCCTCGTAGCCGTTGTCCATTCCCTGGCGCAACGAAAGCTCGAAATATGCGACCAGGAGCCACGTCCAGTGCAAGTAGACGGTGATGCCGGCGAGTTAGAATAGTCGGAAGGAGCCGGTAAGAGATTGGTTCATCGCCCGTCCGCCGTGAGAGAAAAAGCGCCTGGACGCATTCTATCCGGCCGCGGGGCGCGGTTCCAAGCTGTCACCGAATCGGCTTCCGAAGCGTCGGATGACGTTCGCGCTACGGCCGCTTCCTCGAAATACGCGAGGATGACTTGCGAATCTGATGAAAGAACAAGGCCTCGTCGTTGCCGGCGGGTTCGGGTTCCGGCGGCGGTGCGACCGGAGCAGCGGGTCGCGGTGCTGGCGGGGGAATCGTCGCGTTGGAAACGGCCGGAATGGTCATCGGCTTGCTGCAAACCTGGCAGCGCAGTGTGCGGCCGATCAGGTGTTCGGCGGCCCGCTGGGTGGCTCCGCAAGCGCTGCAGGCAAAGGTGATCGGCATTGGACATGTCCCCGGAAGGCCGACTGCCGCTGGCCTGCACCGCGGGCGTACGGCGGGAACGGGGCGTCCGATCGCCCGCCCATCCGTGTCGTTCACGATTGCCCCGCTGGAAGGTGTGCCAGGAGAAATGCGGCCCGCGGCGCTGTCTGCCTGGCGCCACGGTCACGGCCTCCATCGCCTGATGATACCGCAAGCAACTATTGCCCGCTCGGCTCGAAAATGCAAATCCGTTGCTTGCGGCAAGGTCGACGCCCCTATTTTCGGAACGAATGTGACAACGCGGTGTCGCTGGCCCCAGTGAACGGGCAAACTCCGTCCTTCCAGCGCCGCGTCTCTTTCCCAGCTTCTCGCAGGATTGTTGATCTCGGCTTGACACTTGGATTCACTTGGGCTAATGCCTTCCCTCCTTCTGTTGCGCCAAACGGACTAACCGGACCCCCAGGGACCGACCCATGAAAGCGACGGACCGCTTCCATCGCTCGCCGCGCCGCCTTGCTGCCGCCGTGCTTGTCGTCTTGCTTGCCGGCGCGGCGGCTTGTTATGCGCAGTCGGCGAGTGGGCCGCCCATCGTTGACGACGTGATCGTGCCGATGCCGGCCAATGCGCTGATTTCCTCGGCCCGCGTCACGAACGTCATCAAGACGAAGCCAGGCAATCCGTACAACCAGGCCACTGCCGATGAGGACGTGCGCGAGCTCTACGCCACGAAGGCCTTCGCCAACGTCCAGGTCCGGCTACAGGACGCGGGCGGCAACCGCGTCAAGGTCTACTTCTTGCTCACCGCATTGCCCAGCACCGTGCAAGAAATTCTGTACGACGGCGCCAAACATCTTTCCAACGACGACCTGGAGACCCTGACCGGCATCCGCAAGGGACTGCCGCTCAATCCCATCGCCAACCAGGCCGCGTGCAGTGCCATCGAGAAGAAGTACCAGGAAAAAGGCCGGATGTTCGCACGGGTCGAATTGATCGAAGGCGGCAAGATGGGCGATACACGCGTCGTCTATCGCATCACGGAGGGCCCAGCCGTCCGCGTCAATTCGATCCAGTTCACCGGCAACAGCTTCGTCAGCGGGGGGCGGCTGCGCACGCAGATCAACTCGTCGCGGGCGTTCCTCGGCTTACCGCTCGGCGGCGACTTCAATCCCGCCATGGCCGACAACGACGTCAGCATCCTCGAGAAGTACTACAAGACGTTCGGCTTTCAGGACGTAGCCGTCTCCCGCGAACTCCAGTGGGACGCGGATCATCGTTTCGTGACGCTGGTCTTCCACATCCACGAAGGCCAGCGCTACCGCGTCAAGGGCGTGGACTTGACCGGCTACAAGACGTACGACCAGGACAAGCTCCTGACGCTGGTGCGCACCAAGCCTGGCGAATTCTACGACCGCAACGTAGTCCAGGCGGACGTGAGTACCTTCAAGGACTACTACGGCTACGGCGGCCGCGACGTCATCGTCAAGGAAGAGCTGAGCTGGCCCAAGCAGGGCGACGCGCCCGGCGAGGTCGGCGTCCACTATGAAATCACTGAACGGCAGCCGGCGACCGTCGGCCAGATCTTCGTCGTCGGCAACGACGTGACGCGGCAGAACGTCATCCTGCGCCAGGTGCCGCTCTATCCCGGCCAGGTCCTGACCTATCCCGACATCCGCCGCGGCGAAGCCAATCTGTCCCGGCTGAACATCTTCGAAGCCAATGCAGGGAAGGGCATTCGGCCGACCATCGAGGTCCTCGACCCCGAGAGCGAGAACCCGGTCAAGGACGTCCTGGTCAGCGTGGAAGAAGCGCGCACCGGCAGCCTGATGTTTGGCCTGGGTGTGAACTCCGACGCAGGCTTGACGGGCAGCATCGTGCTCAACGAGCGCAACTTCGACATTTTGCGGCCGCCGACAAGCCTGGAAGACCTGCTCAGTGGCCGAGCGTGGCGCGGCGGCGGTCAGGAATTTCGCCTGGAAGCGGTGCCAGGCCTCTATCTTCAACGCTACACAGCGAGCTGGCGCGAGCCCTATCTGTTCGACAGCGCGTTCAGCCTGGGCGTCAGCGGTTACTACTACGACCGGGCCTTCAACGAGTACACGGAAAGCCGCTACGGCACCCGCATCACGCTGGGGCGACGGCTGAACGAGTACTGGAGCCTGGTGGGCTCGACGCGCGTCGAGAACGTCGGCGTCCGCAACATTCCCTACTTCGCGCCGCCGCAGATCACGGACGACCAGGGCGATACCTTCCTGCTGGGCTTCCGCGGCGGCCTGAGCCGCGACACCCGCGACTCGTACATGCGGCCAACCTCCGGCAGCATCGTCGAGATGGGCTACGAGCAAATCCTGGGCAGCTTCACCTATCCGTTGGTGACGATCGAAGGCAGCAAGTACTTCACGGTCTACCAGCGGGCGGACGGCAGCGGCCGCCACGTCGTTGCTCTGCGATCCCAGGCATCGTGGACCAACAGCAACGCCCCGGTATACGAGCGCTTCTACGCCGGCGGTTTCCGCAGCATTCGCGGCTTCGAGTTCCGCGGCGTCGGGCCGGTCGTCAACGGCTACGAGGTGGGCGGCGACTTTATGTGGTTGAACAGTGTCGAGTACCAGCTTCCCGTGCTGGCCAACGATCAACTGTACTTCGTTGCCTTCGTCGATTCGGGCACGGTCGAAGCCAAAACCGAGATCACGAACTACCGCGTGACAGCCGGTGTCGGAGCTCGCGTCACGGTGCCAATGATGGGCCCGGTGCCGATCGCCCTGGACTTCGGCTTCCCGATCGTGCAGGCGGCGCAGGATCGAAAGCAGGTGTTCAGCTTCTGGCTCGGCTTCTTCCGTTGAGAACGCTGGGTTCTGCTGAATCTAGCGATGTAGCACTAAGGAGCCGCATAACAATAAGTTGAACAATTGCACGTAGGACGGATTTCCAATCCGTCCAGAGAAAACCGGACGGATTGGAAATCCGTCCTACAGGAATTGCACAAGTGATTCTTGCGCGGATCCTAACAGGCCAGTGACGAATGGGTGGTGTTTTTTCGTGTCACGCCGGTGGAGTGCGTTTGTACTGATTGGTGACAACGGGGCCATGACTCAAACGGAACGAGCTCTCGGAGGACGAATCATGGCATTGGTCATTCCTTAGGCATTCGTCCTTCGTCCTTCGTCATTACTCCTCAAGGCTGAAGAGCAAAAACAGCGATGGAGTACTGGAAGACTACTTGGCTTCTTTCAGCCGTGCCTCCAGCACTCGCGGCAACATCGGGTTGGAAAGCAGTTCCGCCAGGTCGCGTTCCATGATGTTCTGCAGCACCTCGATTGGCCCGACGTCGCCCAGGATCTCGCGCACCGCCTTCTCCAGGTCTTCCTGACGCTTCGCTAGCTCGTCTTCGGTCCAGGGATGCGCTTTTTCCAGCAGCTCCAGTGTCTGTTCCTTGACCTTCTGGGCCATGTCCTTGTCAAAGCCGGCGACGAGCCAGCCGACTTCGGTCGCGGCCTCGTCGCGCAGCGTAACCCACCTCTTGGCATCGGCGGTCAGGCCGCTCCGGAGGGCGTCGTGAATCGAGGAGAATGGATCGGGCATTTCGTCGTAGGTGTTCAGATAATCGGCCATCTGATCGGCGGTCAGCAATTGGAGGGCGAGCGGGGCGCGCTTGCGGGCGAGGTCGGTGATTTTCACGTCGTCGTCCAGTTTGACGTCTTCGGATTCCTTCAGCGTGTCGAGCTTGGCGTTCAGGTCGTCGATGCGGGCCACGTCATTCTTGACCAGGGCATCGCGCAGGTCGGACATGATGCGGGACAGTCGCACGCTGCCCGCGCGCGGCGGGGTGCGGGGACGCAGTCTGGGGCTGGTAATCTTTGCCAGTTCGGCCAATGTCTTGAGCTGTGCGTTGGTCAGGTCCAGCTCGTAGAGCGTCTGCAAGGCGGTGACTTCCAGGCTCAGTTCGCTGAGGTTGACGCGGACCGGCAGCTTGCCCTGACCTTCGACCGTGTCTCTCTGAAAACCGAGGACGACCAGCACGACACAGCACGCCACGGACGCCCAGCGACGCGACATGGAAATGCCCCCGAGAGAGAAGTGGGCCGTGAAGAAGGGGAACACGCAGGGGCCGCTTGCGCGGCCCCCTGCAAGGGTTATCGGAGCTCCACCGACCAGTAAGCGTTGTCGAGGAACGTCCGCCAGGACTGGTACTTCTTGTGCGTCATCTTCAGGTTCAAGAGCGGGCTGCGCTTCGGTTTCTCCGGCTTGCGGATCAGGCTCATGTGGGCCTGCTTGGGAGTGCGGCCGCCCTTGCGCACGTTGCAGTTGACGCAGGCGCAGACGATGTTGTCCCACGTGCTCTGGCCGCCCTGGCTGCGCGGCGTCACGTGGTCCAGGCTCAGGTCCACGGTCGAGAACTTGCGGCCGCAGTACTGGCACTGGTTGTTATCGCGAGCGAAGATGTTCCGCCGGTTGAACTTCACGGTCTGCTTGGGCAGCTTCTCGTAGCTCAAGAGGCGAATGACGCGCGGCACCTGGATCTCGCTGTTGACGGTGCGGACCCAGTCGTCGTCGGCTTCGCGAAAGTTCTTGGCGCGGAACTCGCTGACCTCTCGCCAGGTGGCGAAATCGTAGGTGTTAAACTGTCCGTCTTCCAGACTGACCACTTCAGCCAGGTCCTTGCAGAGCAAGCAGAAGGCGCGCCGCACCGAAATGATGTGGATCGCCATGAACAGCTTGTTCAGCACCAGGACACTGGCATCCAAAGGTGAGATGGCGTTCACGAGGGCTCCCTTTCTTCCGGGTGATGCCGGGACGGCGGGGCCACCCCCCGGGCCGTCTGCAACATGGACGCATCGGACCCGGCAAGGGTTCAAGTTTTTATTATCTTATCAGGCCATTACCACGCGAAGCAAGCGCCGGCAGGGGTGCGGAGAGCGCCCTACGTCGATATTTCACGGTCGGCGTTGACAGCGGGCCGGCAGGCGTCACATTGGGGAGTGAGTCTGCCGCCGCTGCTACTTTACGCCCTTCCGCCCGGCCACCAGAAAGACCGTATTGGCCATCAGGAACCTTCCATCCTGGTCAGCGGCTTCGAGCGCCTGCAGCCAGCGTTCGCCGTCTTCCTTCGAGATTCGCTTCGCTTGCCAGGCCTGCTCCACCACCAGGGGAAACTGGAACACGTCGCGCATCGCCGCATATTCGGTCAGCATCACGACCATTGGCTCCACGACGACGTCGGTGAAGCCCAGCGTGCGGAACAGCCCAGGCAAGTCGCGGCCGATCCAGCCGCTGGCGTAGCTATCGCACCAGAAATTGAGGATAGTGCGGGTCAGCGCCTTGTCGGCGCCGGCCACGACGACGGTCTCCTTGTCCACGTCGGCGATTACCACGCGGCCGCCCGGGCGCACGACGCGTGCCATCTCGGCCAGGACCCTCTCCGGATGGTGAAGATACAGCAGCACGCGGTCCGCCCGACAGGCGTCGAAGCACTGCGCGGGAAAGTCGAGCTGTTCGGCATTGCCGGCGATGAACTCGACGGACAACCCTTCGCTCCGTCGGCGGGCTTCCGCCAGCATCGTCGCACTGGCGTCCAGTCCAACCGCACCGCCGCCGGGGCCGACCTGCGCCGCCAACATGCGCGTCACGTCGCCCAGGCCGCAGCCCACGTCGAGGATGCGCTGCCCCGACCGCGGATCGAGCAAGGCGAGGCTGCGGGCCTTCTGCTGCTGGTAGAAGGGCCACGAATTCACCATGTCGAGGAAGTGGATGTAAAAGGACGGATCGCCGGTCTGATCGACCGCGGTGAAGCCGCTGCCCTCGCGTAAGACCATGGGGCCTCCGATGCTGCCAGGAACGTGGGCGAAAGGTATCCTGCTCAAAATCGCACGAGCAAGCGCCCGGGGCAATGTGGAAATCGCCTGCCGGATTGTCAACAATCGACAGTTGCGTCGCTCTCCGTCCCCGATTACGATACTCGCCAACCTGCCACGGTCCTTTGCAGAGGATTTGCCATGCGTGCGCTCTCCTTCGGCTGCCTGCTGTTGATCGCGCTTCCCCTGGCCGCGGACGCAGCCGACGGCAATCGGCTTAGCTATCTCGACGGCAACGATCCCTACTACGTCGGCCGGCACTTTCCCAAGCTCACCACGCCCATGTGGGTCGGCGAGGACGGCGTCGATGCGGTCGTCATCCTTGCCATCGACGACATGAAGGACTCGAAAAAGTACGAGGACTTCCTGCGGCCGATCCTGAACCGGCTGAAGAAGATCGATGGCCGGGCGCCGGTCAGCATCATGTCGTGCGGCGTTCAACCGGACGATCCGCAGCTCCAAGCGTGGCTCAAAGAGGGACTGAGCCTGGAGACGCACACCTTCGATCATCCCTGTCCGCTGCTGGGCAAGGGCGGCTTCGACCCGGCGAAGGGGACGTACGACAAGTGCGTCGATCTGCTGGCCAGCGTACCCAACAGCAAGCCGGTGGCGTTTCGGATGCCGTGCTGCGATTCGCTCAACACGCTTAGCCCGCGCTTCTTCGCGGAGATCTTCAACACCAAGACGGCCAAGGGCAACTTCCTGCAGCTCGATTCGTCGGTCTTCAACATCACGACGGCCAACGATCCCGACTTGCCGCGCAGCCTGGTCTTCGACGAAGAAGGCCGAGAGCGCTTCCGCAAGTACGTGCCGACCGATCGCTCCTTCGTGAACACGATCGAGGACTATCCGTACCCCTACGTGATTGGCCGCCAGTGCTGGCAATTTCCCTGCGCGGTGCCCAGCGATTGGGAAGCCCAGTTCCTGCACAAGCCGAACAACCCGGTGACGGTCCGCGACTGGAAGGCGCTCGTCGACTGCACGGTCATCAAGCAAGGCGTCTTCTGCCTGGTGTTCCATCCGCATAACTGGATCAAGAATGAGCAGGTGGTGGACCTGATCGAATACGCGGCGACCCGGCATGGCAAGAAGGTGAAGTTCCTGACGTTCAACGAGGCGCTGGAGCGGATCAACAAGAACTTGCTGGCGGGACAGCCGCTGCGGCACCCAGAACATGGCGGCGACAACGGCGTGCGACTCCTGGACGTGAACAACGACGGCCACATCGATGTGGTCATCGGTAATGGCAAGGCCAAGCAGTGCCGTGTCTGGTCGCCGAAGGAGAAGAAATGGACCGAAACGGAATTCCCCGTTCAGCTCGTCCATGAGCAATCGAGCAATGGAGTGAAGACCAGCGCCGATGCCGGGGCTCACTTCGGCATCCTGCGCCCTGACGGGAACAGTTCCATCCTGCCGCACCCCGCAGTTCACGCCGGCGGCTGGCACTTTGAGGGCGGGAAATGGGTCGAAGACAGGAACCTTCATGTTCGCCTCAAGCCGATTCGGCCGAACGATCCTCCGGTTGCGGGCAACCTGAACCGTGGCATCCAACTCTTGGACCTTGACGGCGACGGCATCTGCGAAGCCATCGTTGCCGACAAGGACTTCCGCGGCGTGTTCAAGTGGTCTGCCCAGGAAAAAGCATGGAATCTGCTCCCCTTCAGCGTTCCGGGTGATTTCTCCCTCATCCCCGGCAAGGACTCCGGCGTTCGCTTCATCGACATCGACGGCGATGGCCATCTCGACGTCCTCGTCTCCAACGAGAAAGGCTACGGCCTCTATCTCTTCTCGAACATGAAGGACGGCTGGCGCAAGGTCCTTGAAGGCAAGCCCGGCGACAAGAATGCGCTGCCGCTCATCGCCAAGGACGGCCAGAACATGGGCGCCTGGTTCCACTCGCGCCATCTCTGGGTGCAGAACGAGAACACGGCACTGCTGCCCAACCTGGTCGATCGCCGCTCATTTGCGCAGCTCCTCGCCGACGTGGAGCCGACCGCACAGTCGCCTGAAGCATCGCTCAAGGCCATCCAGGTGCGTTCCGGCTTCAAAGTGGAGCAGGCCGCCGCGGAGCCGCACGTGCAGGACCCGATCGCCTTCGCCTGGGGACCGGACGGTAAGCTCTGGGTCGTCGAGATGGCCGATTACCCCATGGGAATCGACGGCAAGGGCAAGCCGGGCAGCCGCGTCAAGTACCTCCAAGACACCAACGGCGACGGCAAGTACACCAAGGCCACTCTTTTCCTCGACAACCTGCCCTGGGCGACTGGCATCTTGCCGTGGCGCAAGGGCGTGCTGATCACCTGCGCGCCCGACATCCTCTATGCCGAGGACACCAAGGGCACCGGCAAGGCCGACAAGGTTGAGAAGCTCTACTCCGGCTTTGCGCAGGGCAACCAGCAGCATCGCGTCAACAGCCTGGCGTGGGGGCTGGACGGCTGGGTCTACTGCGCCAACGGCGATTCGGGCGGCACGGTGAAGTCGCACAAGAAGGGCATCACGGTCGACATCCGCGGCCGGGACCTGCGCATCCGGCCGGACACCGGCGACATCGACTTGCAGGCGGGCCAGACGCAATTTGGCCGCAATCGCGACGACTGGGGCAACTGGTTCGGCAACAATAACAGCTCGCCGCTCTATCACTTCGCGCTCGAAGACCACTACATCCGCCGCAATCCGCACCTTGCAGCGCCCGACCCGCGCGTGCAAGTGAGCGTCACCCCGGGGCCGTCGGTGGTCTATCCGATCAGCCGCACGTTGCCGAGGTTCAATGATCCCAAGGCGGCCAATCACTTCACGTCGGCGTGCAGTGCCATTGTCTACCGCGACGATCTGTTCGGCCCCGATTTCGTCAACAGCACGTTCGTCTGCGAGCCGGTGCACAACCTTGTGCATCGCGAGATCATGACCGCCAAGGGCACGACGTTCACCAGCCGGCGTGCCGACGACGAGCAGACCTCGGAGTTCTTCCGCTCCACCGACAACTGGAGCCGCCCCGTCTTCGCGACCACCGGCCCGGACGGCGCCCTGTGGATTGCCGACATGTACCGTGCCGTGATCGAGCATCCGGAGTGGATCCCGAAGGACTGGCAGATGAAGCTCGACCTGCGTGCCGGCCACGACAAGGGCCGCATCTATCGCGTCTCGCCCGTCGGCGCCAAGCTTCGCCAGATTCCGCGCCTCGACAAGCTCGACACCGCCGGCCTGGTCGCCGCCCTGGACAGCCCCAACGGCTGGCAACGCGATCTAGCGCAGATGATGCTCTACTGGAACAACGACAAGGCCGCCGTGCCGCTGCTCGAAAAGATGGTCAAGGAGAGCAAACGACCGCTCGCCCGCCTGCATGCCCTCTGCACGCTTGATGGATTGAACGCCCTGACGCCCGCCATACTCCAGGCCCCCCTGGGCGACGATCACCCCGGCGTGCGTCGCCACGCGGTCCGGCTGAGCGAGCCGCTGCTTGCCAAGTCGCATACCCTTGGCACGTCACTGCTCAAGCTGGCAACCGATTCCGATGCGCACGTCCGACTCCAAGTTGCCTATTCGCTGGGCGAATGGGACGACCCGCGTGCCGGCAAGGCGCTGGGCGAGCTGGCGATCAAGGATGTGGGCGATCGCTTCATCTCCGCCGCGGTGATGAGTTCCGTCAGCGCTAAAAACCTCGATGCGGTGCTGCTGGCCATCGTTTCGGCAGATCCGAAAGGCCCGCCGCCGCCAGCTCTGCTGGAAAACCTGCTGCGCCTGGCCAACGCGCTCAAACACAACAAGGCGTTCGTCGTCCTGCTGACCAGGGTCTCGACGCCGGAGAAGGAGAAGTACGCCGCCTGGCAGTTCGGCGCGCTCGCTGGATTGCTGGACGCGCTCGACCAGCGCAACACACCGTTGAGCAAGCTCGAAGCGGACGGCGACGCGGAGCTGAAAACCGCGATCAAGAAGCTGGCCGCGCTCTTCCAGGCTGCCCGCGCCGTGCTCGCCGACAAGAACGTAGCGAAGGAAGACCAACTGCTTGCTCTGCGTCTCATTGGCCGAGGTCTGGATCGCCAAACGGAAGACCTGGACCTTCTCGCCGGCTTGCTGGTGCCACAGGTTCCCAGCGATATTCAGGCCGCCGGCATTGCCGCGCTGGGACGGATGCGTTCGCCGAAAGTACCCGAGGTGCTGGTGCGCGGCTGGAAAGCCTACGGCCCCACCATGCGCGCCCAGGTGCTCGACACCCTGTTCCGCCGCGACGACTGGCTTGCGGCCGCGCTGGACGCCATCGAGCGCAAGCAGATCGTCTCCTCCGAGCTCGACGCGATTCGCCGGCAGCGCTTGCTGGAGCACAAGGACGGCGCCATCCGCCAGCGGGCCGCCAAGCTCTTTGCGGACAGCATCGCACCGGACCGCCAGAAGGTGATCGACGCCTATCAGCCGGTATTCAAGCTTCAGGGCGACGTGATGCGCGGCTCGCAGGTCTTCGCCAAGCACTGCGCCGCTTGCCACAAGCTTGGCGCCGTCGGCCACGAGGTCGGTCCCGACCTGGCATCGGTCGGGGACAAGTCGCCGCAGGGGCTTCTGATCTCCGTCCTCGATCCCAACCGCGTGGTCGAGGCGAAGTACGTCAACTACACCGCCCTAACCAAGAACGGCCAGACCTACACCGGCGTGTTAACCAGCGAGACGGGCAATAGCGTCACGCTCCTGATGCCGGAGGGCAAGCCGCAGGTGATCCTCCGCAGCGACCTGGACGAACTGCTCAGCACCGGCAAGTCGCCCATGCCGGAGGGCCTGGAGAAGGACGTCAAGCACCAGGACATGGCCGACCTGATCGCCTACGTCCGCTCGGCGGTGCCGCTGACCAAGCCCAAGGCCTTCGACGGCAACAAGCCCGAGGTCGTGAAGGCCGAGAAGGACGGTTCGCTCTTGCTGAAAGCAACCAACGGCGAGATTTACGGCAAGACGCTGGTGCTGGAGAAGAAGTACGGCAACCTCGGCTTCTGGACCAGCGAGGACGATCACGTCACCTGGTCGGTCGAGGTGCCGAAAGCCGGCAAGTACGCCGTGTGGATCGACTACGCCTGTGCCGAGAACCCGTCCGCCAAGGCCTTCCTGCTGGAAGCCGGCGCCAACCAGCTCACCAGCAAGGTCGCCGTCACCGGCAGCTGGGACGTGTACAAGCAAACGAAAGCCGGCGAGCTGGTGTTGTCCGCCGGAGCGCAACGGCTGACCCTTCGCTCGAGCGGCCGGCCGACGTTCAGCGGGTTGATGGATTTGAAGTCGGTCAAGCTGGTGCCGATTCAAGACTGAATCAGCGTGCCGCAATCCGCAGCAAGGTCGCCGGCGGGTGCCATGCTTTCGCGGATCCTGCGCTGGGACCGAATGCTCGCCGCGTCATCCTGCTCCGGGCCTGGAGAAGGGAAGCGTTCTTTACATGGCCCCTGATTTCAACGAACCGCTTGACGAATTCAAAGAGTAGAAGGACGATCACTTCCCTGGCGAGCGTCGAGGCGTAAGCCCGACGTGGACCGCGTCTAAAACCCGTCGCGGACTGCGCCCAGCCACGTCGGGCTCACGCCTCGACGCTCGCCAAAGAGACTTCGCAGTATCCATATCGGACTAATGCGAGTGGCCGTGCCAGCTAAGGAGCCGCGTAACAATAAGTTGAACAATTGCACGTAGGACGGATTTCCAATCCGTCCAGAGAAACCCGGACGGATTGGAAATCCGTCCTACAGGAATTGCACAAGTGATTCTTGCGCGGATCCTAAGTCTTCTCCTGCCGCTTGCCAAAGGGATTTCCCTGCTTGTACGCGTTCCGATTACAATTGCCTCATGACACCCATCTACCTCGACTACAACGCCACCACGCCGATCGACCCTGCCGTCCTCGACGCGATGCTGCCCTACCTGCGCGAACACTTCGGCAATCCATCGAGCAGCCATGCCTACGGCCAGACCGGGCATGAAGCCGTCGACCGCGCCCGGCAGCAGGTGGCCGCGCTGCTGAACGCGCAGCCGGACGAGATCGTCTTCACTGGCGGCGGCAGCGAGGCGAGCAATCACGCGCTCAAAGGCTCCGTCTTCCTCAAGGTGCGCGGCATCTTCGGGCGCTGGGCAAAAGATGCCCACGTCATCATCAGTGCGGTCGAGCATCCGGCGACGATTCAGCCGTGCGAGTTCTTGAAGCGCATGGGGTGCCGGGTCACGGTCCTGCCGGTGGACGGCACCGGCATGGTCGATCCGGCCGCGGTGCGCAAGGCGATCGAGCGGCGCACGACCATCGTCAGCGTCATGCACAGCAATAACGAGGTTGGCACCATTCAGCCGATCCGCGAGATTGCCGCCATCGCTCGCGAGCATGGCGCCCTCATGCACACCGATGCGGCCCAGTCGATGGGCAAGGTGCCGATGGACGTGAACGACCTCGGCGTCGATCTACTCTCCATCGCGGGGCACAAGCTGTATGCGCCCAAGGGCGTCGGCGTGCTGTTCATGAAGCGCGGCGTCAAGCTCGAACCATTGATCCACGGTGCGACGCACGAGAGCGCGCGGCGGGCCGGCACCGAGAACGTGCCGCACGTGGTGGCGCTGGGCCAGGCGTGCGAGATCGCCCGGCAATCGCTGCCCCAGGCGACGGAGCGACTGCGGAGCCTCCGCGACCGGCTCTGGGACCGATTGCGGGCGGGGCTGGGCGAGCGCGTCGTCCTCAATGGGCATCCCGACAAGCGCTTGCCGAACACGCTAAACGTCAATTTCGTGGATCGAATCGGCGTGGACCTGCTGAAAGCGGTGCCGGAGATCGCTGCATCGACCGGCTCCGCCTGCCATGAAGGCGATCAGCAACGTCACTTCACCCTGTCGCCCGTATTGACGGCGATGGGAGTGCCCTTGCACCTGGGTCGTGGCGCGCTGCGTCTGAGTGTCGGACGGTTCACGACGGAAGAAGAGATCGACCGCGCGGCCAATGCACTCGTCCGCCAGGCCGCGAGCTAATTCGTCTGGGAAGATCGGCGTGACGTCCGTAGCCGCAGGCTTCAGCCTGCGGAGTGAATATACCGCAGCTGCGACGCCACTCCGCAGGCTGAAGCCTGCGGCTACAGACTCTTTGACAAGGCAAAGGGTTGCTCCCCTCGCAGTAGAAGAGAGTAAGGGAGCCAGCGGCTTCACTCACCACCCAATTGCAAGTTCGGTTTGTCGCCGATGCCGCCGCGCAGCGGCGTGGCCCGCGGCGGACGCGGCTTGACTTCAATCTCCTCCTCTTCCTCCTCCTCGGGCGGCGGCGCTTCTTCCGCCTTCGGCAGCGCTCCCTTGAGCGAGAGCGAGATCCGCTTCTGCGCCTGCTCGACCGACAGCACCATCACCTGCACCAGCTGGTCGACCTGCACGATGTCCTTGACCCGCCGCACCCGCTGCGGCGACAACTCGGAGATGTGAATCAGGCCTTCCACGCCGGGCTCGATCTCCACAAACGCGCCGAATTCCATGAGGCGCGTCACCTTGCCGGACACGATGTCGTTGGGAACGAATCGCGTTGAGATGTCGTCCCACGGGCTCGGTTGCAGCTGCTTGAGGCCCAGGCCCACCTTGCGCGTCTCGCGGTCGATCTTGAGGACGACGACCTTGATCGATTGACCCTGCTGGACGAACTTGGTCACGTCGTTGACGCGCTGCCAGCTCATCTCGCTGACGTGCAAGAGGCCATCGACGCCGCCGATGTCCACAAACGCCCCGAAGTCCTTCACCGAGCGCACGATGCCGGTATGCACCTGCCCTTCCGCCAGCGTCTGCCACATCTTTTCGCGCATCTCTTCGCGCTCGCGCTCCAGCAGGGAACGGCGGCTGACGACCAGGTTGCGCTCGTCGGGTTTCACCTCGGTGACGATGCAACGCAGCCGTTGATTGACGAAGTCTTCCGGCTTCTCGACGCGATACAGGTCGATCTGGCTGATCGGCATGAAGCCGCGAATGCCGTTGACGTCCACCGACAGGCCGCCCTTGTTCGTCTCGGTCACGCGTGCCTCGACGATCATACCCTCGGCCACGCTTTCCCAGTTGGCGATGGTGGCGGCGCCCTTGCGCGTCAGGATCAGCAAGCCGTTGTGCCGGTCGTAGCCTTCGATGTGAACGTCCACCTCGGTGCCCAGCTCGGGCGGGCCGTCGGGGAACTGGAGCATCGGCAGCAGGCCCTCGCTGCGGCCGCCGGGCAGCTCGACGAAGACGTCGGCGCCGTGGATGCGCAGGATGCGGCCTTTCTTTGGACCGCCCTCGGCCGTCGCCGATTGTTTGCGCCGCTCTTCCGCGACGATTTCCGAGTCGAGCGTCTTCGCCACTTCGCCCATCGCCTCGGCCAGCTCGCGCTCCACTTCCGCGTCAATGTCGCGAAGGCGGGCCTTGCCGCCGAACTCCAGCGTGGGCGGCTGGCTCTGTCCGGGCATCGGGCGTGGTCGGCGTTCGAAGACTGGTTTCTGGGATGGCTCGGTCGCTGGAACGGGCGTCTCGGACGGTACGGTCGGTGGAACGGTCGGGTTCTCGCTCATGGTGTGTCTCTACAAGATGCCGCGGAAAATGACGAATGACGAAGCCCGAATGACGAATCAATGACCAATACCCAATGACCCAGAGTGAATGCGGCGCTCCTATTATTGGAGCTTCGTCATTGGGTCATTGATTCGTCATTCGGGCTTCGTCATTCCGCAAGGCAGTTACTTGGTCGGGTCGACGAAATCGTACACCAGGACCTTATCCAGGTGCTTCTCGTGCTTCTCGACATACTTGACGTGCATCGGATGGTCGAGGTACTTATGCAGGCCGTCGTAATCGTCCACGGTGATTGCCAGGGCGACCTGGAAGTCCTTGATGGCCAGCTTCGGCGTCCCCTTCTCGGCCGGGGGACCGATCTTGAGCGACCGCACGGTCGGGATCTTTTCCAGGAGATCGTGCGCGTCCTTGATCAGGGCCTGCGCCTCATCCTTGGGAGCGTCTTTCTTGAGCGTGAAGATGACGACGTGGACATAGCTGCCGGGCTTGGCGTCCTTGTCGGCAGCACGCGCCGGTTCGGTCGGCTGATGACCAGCCATGAACCCGACGACGGTTAGCATCGCCAGCAGGAAGAGCTTGCGAGTCATGGGAAGACCTCCGAAAAGCAAGTCGGGAAGAAGCAGGGATCAACGTATCAGACGCGATGGGCATGTGCAACCGGCGACGACGTTGCATTCAAACATCATGCCTGCTTGAGTTTGCCCATTCCACCGAGTACGCTGGCCGGTGAATTTGATCGAACGAACGGCCCTCCCGCCGCGTCCAAGATCCGGAATCGATTCTGTTTCGCAGCCCACAGCCCCGGAGGTGCATCGTGCGTCGCCTGTACCTGCTTCTTTTGATTCTTGTCCTCGCTTGCCCTGAGCGTTCTCCCGCCCAGACCAAGGCCACTCCGATCCTTGCGGTGGAGGCGATCGGCCACACATCGATGATGGGCAAGGTGCTGTTCACGCCGGACAGCCGGCAACTGATCAGCGTCGCGTCCGACAAGACCATTCGCGTCTGGTATGTCGAGACCGGCGAACTGCTCGGTGTCTATCGTCCGCCGATCGGCGCGGGCGAGGACGGTCAGCTCATCAGCGCTGCCCTGACGAAGGACGGCCGCTGGCTTGCGGTCGCGGGGAACAGCGGCGCCCTGGACAAGAACGGCGCCATCTATCTCATCGCCTATCCACCTTCCGGCCAGGCCATGCGTGCCCTGCGCGGCCATACCGGCACGGTCACCAGCCTCGACTTTAGCGCTGACGGCAAGTTCCTGGTCTCCGGCAGCGGCGACAACACCGCACGTATCTGGGACGTGACCAGCGGCAAGTTCGTCCGCAGCCTGACGGGACACACCGCACCGGTCAAGGGCGTCGCCTTCGCGCCGGACGGCAAGCGCGTCGTCACCGCATCATTCGACAAGACGGTCAAGCTCTGGAACGCCGCCACCGGCAAGGTGGAATCGAACCTGACCGCGCACGAACGCGAGGCCCAGTGCGTCGCCTTCAGCCCCGACGGCAAGACGTTCGTCACCGGCGGCCGTGACAAGTCGATCTGCGTCTGGGAACCCAATGGCAAGCTGCGTACCCGCTACAAGGACTTGAAGGGCGACATCCTGTCGCTGGCATTCACGCCCGATTCGGAGCGTGTGTTGGTCACCCGCTTCGGCGGCGACGACCGCGCGTCCCTGCTTGACCTGGGGAGCGGCAAGGAGCCGGTGAACTTCAAGAAGCACCGCAATACGATCTTCACCGGCGCCGTCTCGCCGGACGGCAACCTGGCTGCCACGGGCGGCGGCGACGACGACGAGATATACATCTGGAAGACCAGCAACGGCGAGCCGGTTGTCCGCCTGAATAGCCGCGGCCTGGGCGTCTGGGCCGTTGGCTGGGGCAAGGACGGCAAGTCCGTCGGCTGGGGCAACGTCAACGCGGGCAAGGCCTTCGAAGCCGGCTCGCCGCTGCAGCGTTCGTTCCACCTTGCCGATCTCGAATTCATGGACAAGCCGGAGGCGTTTCGTCGCGCCTCGCTGGCGCGGGCGCCGCTGACGCTGGACCGCAACGAGGAGATGACCCACCTGCTGATGACGCAGAAGGAAAAGACCCTCGCCTCGTTCACGCTTGGCAAGTACGACCGCATCCTCAGCGCCACCATGCTGCCCAACAACATGGCCGCGGCCGGAGCCTGGTCGGGACTCTACTTGCTCGACACGCGCACCGGAAAGCAGCTCCGCAAGTACGTGGGCCACACCGCCAACGTCTGGGCCGTGTCGCCGTCGCCGGACAACCGCTACCTGGTCTCCGGCAGCAGCGATCAGACGCTGCGCGTGTGGGACCCCGCATTCCCCCAGCCGTTGCTGTCCTTGTTCTTCGCGGACAACGACTGGATCGCCTGGACGCCCGAAGGCTACTACGCCGCGTCGCCCGGCGGCGAGAAGCTGATGGGCTGGCACGTCAACAACGGCCGCGATCAGCTGGCGAGCTTCTACCCCGCCGCCCAGTTCCGTAAAACGCTGTATCGTCCGGACGTGATTCGCGAGGTGCTCGACGCCGGCAGCGTGAAGGTGGCACTCGCCCGTGCCGACAAGGCGCGTGGCAAGGCACCGGCCGATGTGGCCGACGTGGGCAAGGTGCTGCCGCCGACGATCGCCATCACCACGCCCGATACGGCAATGACGAAGGTGGCCAAGGCCGACGTGGAGATCCGCGCCACCGCGACCAGCGTCGGCATGCACCCGGTGACGGCCATGCGCCTCCTCATCAATGGTCGGCCTTACCAGGGAGCCGCTGCCACCAAGAAGGTCGCCAATCCCAAGCTTGGCGAGGTCAAGGAAACCTGGGCCGTGCAGCTCAAGCAAGGCCGCAATACCATTGCGGTCCAGGCCGAGAGTGCCGTCAGTCAGGGGATCTCCGAGGAAGTGGAGGTGGTTTTCCAGCCCGGCACAGAACCGCAAGGCGACAAGGGCCGGCTGTTTGTGCTTGCGGTCGGCATCTCGGCGTATCCGGACGACCTCAAGCTGGACAACGCCGCTCGCGACGCGCAGGTGGTTGCCGACGCACTCAAGGACAAGGCCAAGCCGATCTTCCGCCAGGTGGATGCCAAGGTACTGGCCGACAAGAACGCGACGCGCAAGGAAATCGCCGCCGCGCTGGCCTCCCTGCGCGAGACCATGACCGCCGACGATTGCGCGGTAGTCTATCTCTCCGGCCAGGGCGTGGTGGATAGCGAAGGCCACTTCGCTTTCCTGCCGTCGGATGTGGACACCAAGGCGCTGTCCGCGAGCGGTGTGCCGGGCACCGAGATCAAGAAGGCACTGCAAGGGATTCCGGGGCGGGTCATCTTCCTGCTCGATGCCGCCCGGACCCGACCGGCCGGCAAGGTGCCGTCGCTGACCGACGATTTCGTGCGCGAAGTGGGTGCCGATGAAAGCGGTGTGGTGGTCCTCTGCGCCACGTCCGGCCGCGAGGTTTCGCGCGATATGGATGCCGAGAAATCCAGCGTCTTTGCCCAGGCGTTCGTCGACGGCGTCTCGGGCAAGGGACCGAAAGCCCTGGACGGCTCGGTGCACCTGCACCAGTTGACACGTTACATGGCCACCCGCGTGGAAGACCTGAGCAAGGGCCGCCAACATCCCGCGATCGTGCAGCCGGGCGGCGTCAAGTCGTATCCGCTGGCGAAACCTTAGGAGCCGCGTAACAATAAGTTGAACAATTGCACGTAGGACGGATTTCCAATCCGTCCCTCGAAAACCGGACGGATTGGAAATCCGTCCTACAGG
>JAIEMG010000362.1 GCA_019752375.1 Gemmataceae bacterium
AGCTTGTGCAGCGTCGAATCCGGGATACCATCAGAAGGCAGGGAACGCACGTTGGCGTTTCCATCTCCGCCGCACCGCGCAGGAGCCTTCCGATGTCCACTTCGTCCGCGTTAATCGAGCCGTACCTCGCCGGAGCCCGAACGCTGCGCCAGGCCGTCGCGGGCATGACGCGCGAGCAGCTGCTCGCGCGCCCGGTCGCCGGCAAGTGGAGCACGCTGGAAGTGGTCTGCCACCTGACCGACTTCGAGCCGATCTACGGCGACCGGATGAAGCGCGTGATCGCCGAGGACCGCCCGTCGATCCTGGGCGCCGATGAGCAACGCTTTGCCGCCGCGCTGGCCTACCACGAGCGCGAGCTGGAAGAGGAACTCGCCATCGTCGATCGGACCCGGCAGCAAATGGCCCGCATCCTGCGCACCTTGCCGGCGTCGGCGTGGGAACGCGTCGGCGTCCACAACGAAGCGGGACCGTTGACGCTGAAGGACCTGATGACGCGGGCGACCAATCACATCGGGCATCATGTGAAGTTCATCGCCGAGAAGCGAAAGGCGCTGGGGCTGAAGACATGAGCGCGGTCGAGTTTCCTGCCCCGCCATTAGGAGCGGCGGCAGGGCTGGAGTTCACGGCGGACTCACTGGTCGTGACACTGCACGGCCGGGGCGTTTCTCCGTTTCGCAAGGACGTCAGGCTCGGGCTGGGCTTGATGCTCGCGGGCGGCCCAGGACTTGTCCTGATCGCGGCTGCAGCGTTGTACCAGACGGGGATCCGCTTGACGGATTCTCTGACCGGTGAACCGCTGGCGTTGATTGCTTTGCAAGCCTGCTTCATCGCTACGGCGGCCCTGGCCGCCGGGATTGGCGTGCTCGTCAACGTGGCCCGCAACGCGCTCGATTCGGCAACGATCCGGGTTCATTCCGGCCGATTGACGGTCCGGTGCGCCGGCCTGTTCCAGTCCTGCGGATGGGAATGGGAGTCCGACACGATTCGTCACGTCCGCGCGGAGAAAGGGCTTCGCATCGGTACGGACCGCAACACCATCACCATCGCACTGCGGCGTCCCGTGGGAGAGATCTGCTGGATTGCAGTGGTTTTGCGTCAGGCGCTCCAGATTGCAGCGCGTTCGCCACGGCGGGGCGAAGTGGCGGTCGTCTATTGCGGCAGCTGCACAATTGAATCGCCGTTGGCTGGCTTCCTGCACGTGGCACCCGGAGAGATGTATTTGCACGACGCCTTTGGCGAAGACACGTCCATCTACTTCCTGGCCAGCCGCGGCCCCTGGACCGCACGCCGCGTTCGACACATTCTCGGCTTCGGCGGTGTCTCACTCTCTCCGGGGGATATCCTGTGCCGCCGATCAGATGACGAGTCATCAATGCACATTGCCCCTTCCAGTGGTCTTTTCTCGTACGTCATTACCTGCACGGATTCCGACGCGTTGCCGCGTGCCCTTGAGCAATTCTGGGGAGCCCAGGCATGAGTCAGCCCTCGCCCGACCCGCCCCCGGATGGCCGCGTCGTGCTCCAAGAACAACCTGGCCGTGTCTGCCTGACGATCCTGCCCGTTGGCCTTCGCGATCACTGGAACATCTGGCTCCGGTCGGGCGCATCCGTTCTGGCGTTGTCCTTCATCCTTTCGTGCGGGTTCTGCGCCGGGTTCGCCGAGTTGCTCCGTTTCCTGGAAGGCGAGAGCGACCCGAGCGCACTGGTATGCTTCATCGGCCTGCCCGGTGGATGCTGGCTGATTGGCGTCGGTACGATCGTGCATCGGCTGCGATGTCGTGGCGAGTTCGTCATTGAAGGCCATTGCCTGACGCTTCGAGTGATCGGACCAGCCACCGCATGGCGACGCGATTGGGGGCCGGGAACGGTCTGTTCCATTCAGGTCAAGGAGGGACTGCGGATCCGCGACGCGGTCGGCGAAGTGTGCCTGCTCGCCGGCCGCGAAGCGTCCGTGCTGTGGTGGGTGGCCGCACAACTGCGGCGTTTGCTCAGCTGCAATGAATCCGCGCCGGCCGCGCCGGGTGAGCTGCGCGTCACCTATGACGGCACCGGCGTGCACGGACCCATTCCCGGCTTTCTGCGCGTCGTTCCGGGCCGGATGATGCTGCGCGATCCGTTCGCCGAACGACTGCCGCTGCAGTTCATTGCCGACAGCGGCGAGGAACTGATGCGCTGGTTGCGGCGCCGGCTGGGCCTCTCCGGAGTCTATGTCTCGAAGGAAGAGATCATCTGTCGCATCCAGGACGACGGCGCCACGTCATTGCAAGTCTCGCAATCGGGGCTGGAGCGGGAGTTCACGATCTGGTGCGAAGACCCCGAGCAGTTGCCGCGGGCCCTGGAGCGATTCTGGGGCGCGAACCACGACGAAGGAGCGGTGTCGTCTGCGTGAGAAACTCGTGCCGGGGGACGGCAACCATCGGGTGCTGTTGTCGCTCTCGACGGCGATCGTCGGCGCACGTCGCTTGCCCATTTTTTCGCCGATTTCCCATTCGTTTCCCGCGGCAAACGTCATCGTGGGAAACAGCTTCAGGTGCCGTGCAGAAAAGGTTTTAGGGTCGCTTGACAACGCTGGCGAAGTTTACTACCAAGACGTTACGACCGCCCGCTGGCAAGCTGGGAGGTTCAGGAAAACTCGGCGGGCGCACTTGTCCGTGACGCTGCGAATTTGCCAATCGCGGGATTTCCTCAAGTGCTCGTCAAGAACGATCCGATGGGAGCCGAACATTAGACCGGAGAACCGCCCGTTCGCCCCGATTACCGCTCGTTGGCAAGGCTGCTCCGCCGGAGCAGATGAATATAGAGACCGGGGATGCGCAGGACGCGCCCCTTCCCTTTTTCCCGTGATCGAGGAATTTCCGATGTTCGGTGGCATCACCCTGCTCGCTTCCCGGCTGGGGACACAACTGGCGTCGCCCTGGCGGCTCTGGCCCAACGATCGCGAAGCGCTCGCTGCGTTCCTCTTCGGTCGCCATGACGAAGAAGAGGACGTCGAGGACGAGGACGAAGAAGACGACGACGAGGAAGATGACGAGGAGGAAGACGACGACCTCGAAGAGGACGACGACCTCGACGAGGACTTTGACGACGAGTTCGACGAGGAGTTCGACGAGGACGAAGACTTCGACGAGCTCGACGACGACGAAGACCTCGACGACGACGACCTCGATGACGACGACGACCTCGATGACGACGACGACCTCGACGACGATGACGACGAGGATGACGAGGAAGAAGCCCCCGACGTCGATTGAAGTCCGCGCCGTTGGGAGGGATCCCGGGAACTGATTCCCGGCATCCCTCCCAACGCTTCAGAAGGCACTGCACCGATGCTGCACCACGTGGCCGGTTGGCTTCGTTCGGAAGGATGGTCGCGGCGGCGCTGGGCGCGCTGGATCGGCCGCGGCTGGGCGCAGGTTGCCTACGGATACGGCGTCGAGCCGACCTGGCTTGAAGTCAACCAGGTCGACATTCCCGTCGTCGGCTTGCCGGACGCCTTCGCCGGCTTCCGCATCGTGCAGCTCTCCGACTTTCACGCCAAGCACAACGTCACCCCCACCTACCTCGGCGAGGCCGTCGCGCTGGCCCACGCCCAGGCGCCCGACGTGGCCGTCCTCACCGGCGACTTCGTGCACAAGGGGTTCAAGTACGTCGAGGACGTGGCAAGGACGCTCGGCCAGCTGAAAGCGCCGGGCGGTGTGTTCGCCGTGCTCGGCAATCACGATTTCTCCGTCCGCAACGCGCTGGGCATCCGTCGCTATCGCCACCTGCACCGCGCCGTTGGCGATGCCCTGATGGCGCAGGGCATTCGCGTGCTGCGCAACGAGACGGTTCGGCTGGACCGCGGGTCGGCGCACATTTACCTCACCGGCGTGGAAGACCTCTGGAGCCGATCGTGCGACGTGGAGCGCGCGCTGGACGGTCTGCACCCGGAGGTCCCGCGGGTCGTGTTGGCGCACAATCCGCGAACGATCGAACACCTCAATGGCCATCGCTGCGACTTGATGCTGAGCGGCCACACGCACGGCGGACAGGTCCACGTGCCGGGGATCGGCCGGCCGACCTTGAGCAAGAAGGCAAAGGTCTTCGCCGCGGGGCTGTATCAGTACCGCGACACCTATCTGTACGTCAACAAGGGCGTCGGCTTCGGCTTCCGCTTCCGCTTCGGCGTGCGGCCCGAAGTCGCCGTGGCTACCTTGCACACCGCGTCAAGCAAGTAGAGTGGGTCCAGCGGGTGCAAACCCGTCTCTGCGCGACCAAGGATGATCGCGCAAGCGAGGGATACTTCATCCCTCGCTTGCGCGTCGGGCTAACGGCCGCGCTCAAGCGTGCAGAATCGGGTTTGCGCCTGCTCTGTAGAAAACCCCGCTTTTCACGGAGGGTGCGGCCGGCACAGCCTGCCCTACAGGGCTGAATCCTTGTAGGGCCGGCTGTGCCGGCCGCAACGTACGGTACCGCAAAAAGCGGTTTTCTACAGAGCAGATTTTGCCCGTTTCCATTGCGTCCACGCCGGTAATGGTCTTGTTAGCCGGACGCGCCAGCGACGAATGGCCAGTCCATCGTTTGCGCGACGAACTTGTGAAATCCAACATCGGCGCTGTCCGCACCCGATGAGCAGTCGCGAATTCATCCTTCTCTCTTCCCCGCGCGTTGATGAACTTTGCACTTGTGCAACCCGCGGTTATAATCAAAATGGATGGAAAGAAAGCGATTCGATGGCGGCGCCCGCTGTGTGCCGGCCTGGCCTTATTCCGCAGGGAGAAGCTATGGCATCGCAGAGCAAGCACTCCAACGAAGGGTCCGAGCCCACCTCTTCGACGAGCGGCACCCTCGCTCGCCTGGCCGAACAGAGCCAGCTCGATTTCGAGCTCGATTTCTACTCCGGCATTCTCGAACGCCATCCCTGCTACATCGATGTGCTTCGCGCCCAGGGCAACAACCTGACGCTCAAGGGCCGCTATCCCGAAGGCCTGCAAGTCGACAAACGTCTGGTGCAGTTGCGCCCCACCGATCCGCTGGCGCACTACAACCTGGCCTGCAGCTTCGCGCTCCTGAAGCGGACGGACCACGCCATCAAGACGCTCCGCCGCGCCATCGAACTCGGCTACCGCGACTTCCGCTACATGCGCGAGGATCGCGATCTGGACTCCGTCCGGCAAGACCCGCGCTTCCGGCAGCTCTTGCGCGAATACGAGAACCGCTGATTGCTGACAGGCGAGCCGGTGACAAGGTAACCGGGTTCGCCACGGCCATCGCCGGGTAGACACGTCCTCGGTCACCTTGTCAACTTGTCACCTTGTCATGAACGACCACGGCACCGGCGCCGCCTTTTCCGATCCTTCCGCCAATCGCGCTCGCGAACGCTTCGCCACCAAGCCGCGCGCCTTGACCGACAAGCTTACCACCGTCGCAGACGCGGTTTCGCGCCTGGTGCACGATGGCGATTACCTGGCCATCGGCGGCTTCGGCTGCGATCGCTTGCCGGTCGTGGTGGTCCACGAGATCCTCCGGCAAGGCAAGCAGAACTTGCGTTTCGCCGGACACACCGCCACGCACGATTTCCAGCTGCTGTGCGCCGGCAACGGCATGGGCCGCGGCAAGACCCTGGCGGCGGTGGACATCGCCTACGTGGTTGGCCTGGAAGCACGAGGCCTGTCGCCTCACGCTCGGCGAACCATGGAATCCGGCGAAGTGGCGTTCACCGAGTGGTCGAACTACGCCCTGGCGGTGCGCCTCAAAGCGGCCGCGATGGGCCTGCCGTTCCTGCCGGCGCGGTCGATGCTCGGTACGGACACCTTCAAGCACAGCGGCGCGAAGGTGATCGAGTGCCCATTCACCGGCGAAAAGCTCGTGGCCTTGCCGGCGCTGTATCCCGACGTGTCCGCCATTCACGTCCCGGAGGCGGACCGCTACGGCAACTGCCGGATTCGCGGCACCTCGGTTGCCGACATCGACCTGGCCCGCGCCTCGCACCGGCTCATCATCACTTGCGAGCGCCTGATCCCCCACGACGAGATTCGCAACGACCCAACGCGTACGGTGATCCCCTTCTATTGCGTCGATGCGGTCTGTGAGGCGCCCTACGGCAGTTACCCCGGCAACATGCCCTACGAGTATTTCTCCGACGAAGAGCACCTGAGCCAGTGGCTGGAAGTGGAAAAGGACAAGACCGCCTTCCGCGATTTCCTGAACAAATACATCTACGACGTGAAGGATTTTTCGGAGTACCTGCACCTCTGCGGCGGCCTGCCGCGCTTGCAAGAGCTGCGACGGCAGGAGTTCTTGCTGCACCGAGGGAGGTGATACCCATGCCACTGCTCGATCACTTTCACCCTCCTTGGAAGACCCAGCTGCCGTGGGATTCCCTGCACTCCGGGTGGGCGACCCACGTGGCGGAAAACCTCAACACACGCTGGCTGCCGGCCCAATACCTGGCGCTCGAACACACACACACCGGTCCACACGTCGAGATCGACGTGGCAACCTTCGAACGGAAAGGGCAGCCTTCGCCCCCATCGGGCAATGGCGGCGCCGTGGCGACTGTGCCGCAAACCTGGGCGCCTCCCGCGGCAATCTGTGCGGTGCCTCTGACCTTTCCCGACCGCTTTGAAGTGCGCGTCTACGCGGGCAACGCGCCGTGGGACCTGGTTGGCGCCATCGAGTTTGTCAGCCCAGGGAACAAGGATCGGCCCGAAGAACGGCAGGCCTTCGCCATCAAGTGCGCGTCGTACCTGCACCAGGGCATCAGTGTGGTTCTGATCGACGTGGTGACGACCCGACGCGCCAATTTGCACAATGAATTGCTGCGCATAGTGAACGTGACCGAGCCATCGGCATTTCTACCGGACGACACCGCGCTCTACGCCGCGGCCTACCGCCCCGCCATGCGCGGCGAAGATCCAGAGTGTGACGTCTGGCATCAACCGTGTGTTGTCGGACAGTCTTTGCCAGTCATGCCATTGCGACTGACTGGCGACCTGTTCGTGCCGGTGGACTTCGAAGTGACGTACATGGAGACGTGTCGTGGCCGACGAGCCATGGGCTAGCTGCGCGATCCTGGAAAGGGCCAAGCCTGAGCCATGATTTACAACGCCATGGAACTGATGATCTGCTGCGCCGCTCGCGCCCTCGAGAACGGCAAGACGGTCGCCGTCGGCACCGGCGTGCCGTGCGCCGCGGCGATGCTGGCGCAACGCACTTGCTCGCCGCAGCTGGTCATCTTCTTCGAGGCCGGCGGCGTTGCTCCGCAGCTGCCGACCATGCCAATCAGCGTCGGCGATTCGCGTACCTTCTATCGCGGCTGCATGGCCACCAGCATGGCCGATATCATGGAGACCTGCCAGCGCGGCATGATGGACTACACGTTCCTCGGCGGCGCCCAGATCGACGCCTACGGCAATCTCAATTCCACCATGGTCGGCACGGATTACGCGAAACCCAAGGTGCGCTTCCCCGGCAGCGGCGGCGCCAACGACCTGGCGTCGCTCTGCTGGCGCACCCTGGTCGTCACCAATCACGACCCGCGCCGCTTCGTCCCCAAGCTCGATTTCCTGACCACGCCCGGCTACCTGGCCGGCGCGGGCGCCCGTGAAGCCGCCGGATTGCCGCCCGGCACCGGTCCCTACCGCGTGATCACCGACCTGGCGATCCTGGGCTACCACGAGCAGACGCGTCGCATGATGGTCCTGAGCCTGCACCCCGGCGTGGAACTGGAACAGGTGCAGCGTGCGACGGGATTCGAGCTGGAAGTGCAGCGGCCGCTGGAAGCGACGTCGCCGCCGAGCCCGCACGAATTACAGGTCCTGCGCGAAGAGGTTGATCCGCACCGCTACATCATCGGACGATGTTGAGGAAACCGCATCAAATCCTGTTCGTCGCGTGCCCGCCGTTCCTTCCGGCTCAACCGGCGACGACTGCCGTTTTGCCCGATTAGCGATGGTGCAGTACGGCCAGTTAGCTGTGCGCCATTCTACGCACCCTATCCGCCCTCGCTCTTGCGTGGCCAGTAGCGCCACGCCAGCGCTCCAAGAATACACCCACCGCCGATCAACACGTACTCGGTTGGCTTCTCCCCGGAGATCAGGTACGCCCACAGCGGATTCAGGAGTGGTTCCAGGAGCGTGATCGTGCCCGCCTCCTGCGGACTGACGGCACGCACGCCGCGCGCCATCAGCCAGTAGGGGACGGTCATTTGCGCGGCGCCGTAGAAGAACAGCACAATCAGTTGCGCGGGCGTCGGCGACGGCTGATCGAGGACGAACGGCAGCAGCACCAGGCCGCTGAAGAGCAGGTTCAACGCTGTCAGCCAGCGGGACGATGCGTCGCGCAGCACGCGCAGTGCGATCACCACGCCGGCATAGGTCACGCCGCTGCCCAGGCCCATTGCCACGACGTCGAGCTTTCCGCCCTGCCAGCCGCCGAGGACGATGGCGAGGATGCCCATCACGCCGATGGCCAGCGCCGTGAAGCTGCGTGCATCCGCCCGCTCGCCCAGCCACCAGACGCTGGCCAGGAACATCCACATCGGGGCGGTGTACTGCAAATAGATCGCACTGGCCGCGTCCCCTTCCGCCATCGCACGCACGAACAGGTAATTCATCACGGCGAAGCAGGCGACCATTACCAGCATCATTGGTCGGAACGTGATGTCGCGCCGGCGCAGGAGCGGCAGCAGCACCACGCCGGCGAACAGCACGCGCAGGCAGGCGATCAACCGCGAATCGACGGGCGGCTCGTTCAGATGAAAGGGTGTGTCGAGCGTCAGGACCTTGGTGAAGGCGCCGCTGGTGCTCCAGAACAATGCCGCCAGCGCAATGCACAGCCGGCCCTGGCGGATCGATGGCGGCGTCTCGAGGGATTCATTCATGGAGGCAAGATGCGAAAGCAGCGGTGCTTTGTCAACGGGTGGGTGTCGTTACCAAGTCGTTACACGGGCCAGTAGTGGTGCCGGGTATAGTGGATTTCGCCAACGCCGGCACTGCGGCGGGGTTGGATCTCGGGGGAGCGTGCCGTCTCCGGCGCGCATTCCGGGGCAGTTTCCATTCTCTCGCCTCTGGCGATCGATGAGGAGGTTCCTTCATGCGAATCACGAAAGCGAAGCTGCTGCGCGGCGCCTTCCATGTCGCGATTCTGGCGCTGATCGGCTACCTGATCTTCGGCTTCGCCCGGCCGTCGCCGGCGACGGTGGCGCTGGACGACGCGACCTATCGCGTCAGCGGGCCCTACAAACACGAGAACCTCGCCGTCTACCTGCTCCATTGCGGGGAACAGGACCCGCGCGGCTTCGTCACGCTGGCGGAAGGGCTCAAGACCGGCGCGGTCAAGGTCACCGAGAAGAAGGACGCCGAGGTCAACGAGCTGGTGATCGAAAACACCGGCGACGACTTCCTTTTCCTCCAGGAAGGCGATCGCGTCACCGGCGGGCAGCAGGACCGCACGATCTTCGCCAGCTTCGTGGTGCCGCCGCACAGCGGTCAGATGCCGTTGCCCGCCTTCTGCGTCGAGCAGGGCCGCTGGACGACGGGGGCCAATGGCGCCAAGTTCGGCAACGCGGCGAACTGCGCCCTGGCGCCCAAGCAGGTCCGCACCGCCGCCAAGGTATTCCAGGGCCAGGCCGCGGTCTGGCAGGAAGTGGCGAACCAGAAGGTCGTGGCCGCCCAGGCCGGCCTGTCCACGAACGACAATACCAGTCTGACCGAAACCATGGATGCACCAAAGGTCAAGAAGATCTCCGACGACTTCGCCGCAGCGCTGAACAAGGTCGTCGCCGATCATCCCGATGCGGTGGGCGTCGCCATCGTCATCAACGGCCAGATCGAAGAGGTCAATTGCTATCCGAACAACCAGCTTCTCGCCTTGCAGTACCCGCGTCTCCTCCAGTCCTACGCGTTGCAGGCGGTGCTGGAGAAGGACAAGGCGAAGAAGGCATCGGTGCTCAGCGCCACGGACGTCGCCCGCTTCATGCTGCATGCAGACCAGGATGCTCAGAAAGCCCAGGAAGCCGGCAGCCTGGCCGCGGCGCGGCAGACCAATCGGGTGATGCAACAGCGACAGTCCCCGATTACCTGGAATGCAATCAATGGCGCCAATCAGATCGAGATCTATGCTGAGCAGTCTGCCCAGTTCGGCAACTTGGGCGGCCAATTCGGTAACCAGGGCGGCGCGAATCAGGCTGCCTATCAACCGCCCACGCCTCCGGTCACCACGCGACGCAACCAGGCGATCGACGACAACAACAAGCTGGAAGTGGTCGAAATCAGCAACGTCTACAACTGCAAGACCGAGTACCAGGGCAAGCTGGTGCATCGCCAGTTCATCAGCCGTACGCAGCCCCAGACGCAACGGGACGTGCAGCGCGGCGCCCCGCAACAGGGGTTGCAGAACGACGTGCAGCAGCAAAGACTGGAGCAGAACAACATCGACGTGAACCAGAATCCGCGAATCATCAATCAGCGTCGGGTGCCGTAGGGCCTTCAGCAGTCCAATGCACCGGCTCAGAATCGCTGAGTCGGGCATTCCTGTTCCCAGTCCCACTCGCTCCCGGTCTGCCGGTATGGTCCGTACCGGCAGACCGGGAGGTCTGCCGCCACAAATTCTCTATATGACGCGCATTGGCCGCGCAACCCTCAGGAACGCGGGGAGCGGACGCCTCTCACGCCTTGCCCTCTTGCTCTAGCTCCGAACGAGCGATTTGCAGCTTTCGCATCTTGCCGTAGAGCGTCGTTGGCTTCAGGCCCAGGGCTGCGGCGGCGCCGCAGGGGCCGTAGATGCGGCCGCGGCAGCGCTCCAGGGCGGCCAGGATGGCACGGCGTTCCAGCTCCGCCAAACCGGGGCGGACCTGCGGGACGGTCTCGGCGGTCGTCAGCCAGGCGGGGTCGACGTGCAGGGTGTCGCTGGTGCTGACAATCATGCCGCGCTCGATGATGTTTTCCAGCTCACGCACGTTGCCGGGCCAGGCGTAGTCTGTCAGGAGGCGTAAGGATTCGGCGCTGATTTGCGTCACCGGCTTGTTCATTCGCCGGCTGAAATGATGCAGGAAGTGCCGGACCAGGTCGGCAATGTCCTCGCGGCGGTTCCGCAAAGGCAGAACGTGAATGGGGAACACGTTGAGTCGAAAGTAAAGATCGGCGCGGAAGCGCCCCTGGCTCACGGCGGTTGGCAGGTCCCGGTGTGTTGCTCCGATGACGCGCACGTCCACGGCAACGGGCTCGCTGCCGCCGACGCGTTCGAGCGCACGCTCCTGGAGCACGCGCAGCAGCATCACCTGCGTCTCGGACGGCAATTCACCCACCTCGTCGAGGAACAGTGTGCCGCGATGGGCGAGCTCGAAGCGGCCGATGCGACGGCGCGTGGCGTCGGTGAACGCGCCCGGCTCGTGGCCGAACAGCTCGCTGGCAATGACGCCGGGCGCCAGGGCCGCGCAGTTGACCGCCACCAGGTTGCGGTCGCGGCGTGGACTCAATTGATGGATCGCCCGCGCCACCAGCTCCTTGCCAGTGCCGGTCTCGCCGAGGATCAGGACCGTGCTGTCGGTGGCGGCCACCTGCTGGATCGCCAGGCGCACCGCCTTCATCGCGGGACTGTCGCCGGACAGGAGGCGCAGGTTGCGGTCGGTGCGGGCTTCGTCGCGCAGGTGTTGCTGAAAGCGCTCCAGCTCCGCCACGCGCTGCTGCAGCTCGGCAAGGCGTGCGTCTCGTTCGCGACATCCGAGGCACGGAGGAACGCTCATGCGATTATGCTATGCCGCCGGACTGCACAAAGCTGCGCGATCAATTAGCAAGTACTACACCGCTTCATTTCAGAGAAGGATCCGCGCAACGTCTGTAGCCGCAAGCTTCACCCTGCGGAGTGGCGTCGCAGGTGCCGTACAAATGGTCCGCAGGCTAAAGCCTGCGGCTACAGACGGTTCCGGTGAATCGTGCTTTCAACCCGGCGCTGTAGTATTAGAATGAAAAACGACTGGTCCCGCTCCCATGCACGGAGAAGCTTCATGAGCGCTCATCCCTGGCACGAGGTGCCCCTGTCGGATGACCTGGCTGCCTGGTTTCCCGCCTTCATCGAGATTCCTGCCGGCTCGAAGGTGAAGTACGAGCTGGACAAGCCGACGGGCCTCTTGCGCGTCGATCGAGTGCTCTACAGTGCGGTCCACTATCCCGCCAACTACGGCTTCATCCCCCAGACCTATTGTCCGGACAACGACCCGCTCGACGTGCTGGTACTTGGCCAGGAAGCGGTGGTGCCGGCGACGCTGCTGCGAGCCCGGGCCATCGGCGTGATGCGCATGCTCGACGGAGGCGCAGAAGACGACAAGATCATTGCGGTCCACCTGGACGACCCGGATTACGTGCAGTACCGCAGCATCGACGATCTGGCGCCGCATCGGCTGCTGGAGTTGCGTCGCTTCTTTCAGGACTACAAGGTGCTGGAGGGCAAGGAAGTAAAGGTGGAAGTGCCGCACGGCGTGGACGAAGCACTGCGCATCCTGCGGGAAGCCGTGGCCCTGTACGCGAAGGAACGCGAGCGATTGCGGAAGAAAGCGTGACGGCACTGCCATGAACCTCATACCCGAAACCGGGGAACTGCCGCCGTCCGTCGTGCCGTTTCGTAGGCGCAGCTGGCCGATCCTGGCGTGGATCGTCGTCCTCGCGCTCGTCGGCTTCATCGTGTGGCACCGGGCGCGGCCTGTTCCCCAGGGCGAGTCGGCGAATCGTTATGCGGGCATGGTCGTCCAGATGCAGTCGCGCTACCTGGTCGGCGCCGCGGAGTTCCTGCGTGCCCTCGGCCAGCCGCCCGCCGACCTTGCAGTGCAGACAGCCGCTCTGAACACCGGACCAATTGATCAGCGCTTGCGTGTCGCCGCC
Organism: Gemmataceae bacterium; assembly: GCA_019752375.1. Taxonomy (GTDB): domain Bacteria; phylum Planctomycetota; class Planctomycetia; order Gemmatales; family Gemmataceae; genus JAIEMG01. The sequence continues at coordinate 12,857 of JAIEMG010000362.1, forward strand.
GTAACCGGTGAACTGGCCGGCCCCCAGGCTGCCCTGGATCAGCTCGACGACCTCGAACGCCGGCTGGCCAATCAATCGCTGAATCCCAATGCGGAGCAAGCACGAACCCTCGCCCTGCTGCGTCGCCTCGATCGCGACTACGCGGCCAAGGCGTGGACCGCACCATCGCTGAACGACGCGGAACGCGCCGAGTTGCGCACTCAACTCGGCTGGTTTGGCGAGCTGGCCCTGGCGCCACGTGACGGAGCCGACCGCGCAGCGCGGGAGCAAGTTACGGAGCCAGCGCTACGCACATTCGGCGCGCTGCTGGGCTTCGTGCTGGGGATGGTGGCCGTTGGCGCGGGCGGACTGCTGGGGCTATTCTTGTTTTTCTCCGCGCTGATGGCCGGACGCGTGCGGTTGCGACTGAGCACTGGCAGTCCCGGGGCTGGCATCTATGCTGAAACCTTTGCCCTGTGGATGCTGCTGTTCATGGCCCTGAGCTTTGCCGCATCCCAGATTCCGGCGGGCGGGGCGCGATTCCTGATCCTGGGCGTTGCCATGCTGTTGAGCCTGGTGACACTGGCGTGGCCAATCGCCCGCGGGATTCCCTGGCACCAGGTGCGTCAAGACCTTGGCTTGTTTGCCGGACCAGCCCCGGTTGGGGAAATCGCCCTCGGGTTCGCCAGCTATGCGATGGCGCTCCCGATGCTCTTCATCGGACTGATGCTGACGTTGCTGCTGCTTCGACTCCAGGGCGCCATGCCGAACCTCGATGCCGGCAACGCACCGGATCATTTCGAGCTCGGCGATATGCCCAGCCATCCGATCGTCGAAGCCCTGGTCCATCTCGGCTGGTGGGGGCGCTTGCAGGTGCTGTTCCTCGGCAGCCTGGTGGCGCCGATCGTGGAGGAGACGATGTTTCGCGGCGTCCTCTATCGGCATTTGCGCGAGGCCAGCGTGGGGTTGCGGCGCTTTAGCAGCGTCGTGTTCAGCGCCACGGTGGTCAGCTTCGTCTTTGCCGTGATCCATCCGCAAGGCATGGCGACCGTGCCGGCACTGATGGCACTGGCGTACGCCTTCACCCTGGCCCGCGAGTGGCGCGGCACCCTGATCCCCGCAATGGTGGCGCATGGGCTGAATAACGCCATCATGCTGACGCTGACCATCCTGATCTTGTCGCCATGAAGTCGCGGTACGCACATGTGAATGGCATTCGTCTCCACTACCTCGAGGTGGGAGAAGGGCCGCTCGTCGTCTTGCTGCACGGTTTTCCGGAATTCTCCTACAGCTGGCGACACCAGTTGCCGGCCCTTGCCGCGGCGGGCTTTCGGGCGATCGCTCCCGACCTTCGCGGCTACAACCTTTCGGACAAGCCGCCGGACGTCAGCGCATATGGCATCGAACCGCTCACGCGGGACATCGTCGGCCTGATCCGTCACGTCGGCGCGGCGCGTGCGGTGATCGTCGGCCACGACTGGGGTGGCGGCATTGCCTGGAACCTGACGTTGCGCCATCCCGAGCTCGTCGAGCGACTGGTCATCCTCAACTCGCCGCATCCAGCCCTCTTTTTTCGCGAGCTGCGCACGCTGCGGCAGCTGCGAAAATCGTGGTACATGTTTTACTTTCAGCTTCCGTGGCTGCCGGAATGGGGCTGGCGCCGGCATGACTATGCGCTGCTGGAGCACAGCCTGCGCGAAAGTGCTCGGCCCGACACGTTCACGGACGAAGACGTGCGCCGCTACAAAGAAGCGATGGCGCGGCCCGGTGCATTGACCGCAGCGCTAAACTACTATCGCGCCGTCTTCCGCACCAATCCACGCCGGGTCACCCGCAACATCCGACCGATCGAAACGCCGACACTCGTGCTGTGGGGGGAAGCGGACCGATACCTCGGCACGTCGCTGCTCGACGGCCTGGAGCACTGGGTGCCGAATGTGCGCATCGAGCGGCTTCCGGGCGTCAGTCACTGGGTGCAGAACGAGGCACCGCAGCGCGTCAATGAATTGATGATCGAGTTTCTGAAGGAGACATCCAAGGATTAAGGATCCGCGCAAGAATCACTTGTGCAATTCCTGTAGGAGGGATTTCCAATCCGTCCGGTTTTCTCTGGACGGATTGGAAATCCGTCCTACGTGCGATTGTTCGACTTATTGTTACGCGGATCCTAAGGATCGGTGAATCAACAACCGTCTCGTTCGACAGAATCCCGTCTGGTTCCTCGCAGCCGCAGCGCTGACTCCGTGCCCGAAGGCTTTCCAAGCCCGGCTTCAGCCGGCTGAGGCCGGCATGCAGACCGTGCGGAACGCGAGACTGCGCGCTCCAAAAACGCCTGGATATTTTGCCGCACCCTGCAGGCGCGGGCCTTGGGAAAGTGCTTGACAGGTCGACGCAGACAGCACAAACTGATTTCCGAGCAGAGTGGAACCGCACGCATTCCACTTTCGCTCAAACGACCTCTATTCTGTCTCAACCCCGCTGGATGGCTATCTGCTTGGCCGGCCAGCGGGGATTTTATTTGGCTCGGCCGATTCGATTGCGCCAATTCTTGACGTATGCTGGTGACAGCATCCATCACGCGTCGTTCGACCGATAGGAATCGCCGGCTTCCCTCCTTCCGGCGCGGCCCTCTTCTTGTTCTCCCCTCTCATCGACGCGCTGGCGGATCCCGTCAGGGCCCCATTCACCATTTCTATTTCCTTTCAGGAGGCCACGAATGAACGAGCTCGAGTCACGTTCGTCGATGTCGCAACCGGGGTCGCTGTCCATGTCGAAGCGGCTGGCGCTCACCATTGGCGCCGGGGCGACGTTCGGTTTTGCGGTCGGTTGGGCCGCGGCGGCATTTTTGGGCGCGGAACACTTTCTGGCGTTGTGCGTCCTGGGGCTGGTAGTCGGCGCTTGCGCCGGGATCGTGGTGGGCCGGCTCATGAAGAAGTGATCGGGATATCGCGCTGTCGACCCGGCGGATTGCCGGGCCGACAGCGCCAGATTGCTACTTCAATTCCTTGATGTAAATATTCTTGAACTGCACCAGGCTGGGCGGTCCGCTCCATTGCTTTGTCTTTGCGTTCCAGCTGCCATGATGCTGCAAGGCCAGCGGTCCCTCGCCCGGCACCTTGGGCAATGTCGCCTCGCTGATCACTTCCTCGCCGTTGAGCTTGACGGACAGCTTGTCGCCCTTCATGGTGATCTCGAAGTGATTCCACTCGCCGCGCGGCTTGTCCATGCGCTTCTTCGGTGTGACGCCGCCGCGGACCTCGGCCGGCTGGCTCTTGTCGGTGCGATAGCCGTAGACCTCGCCGGAACCGATCGGCCACATCCACATATTGACCTGGCTCTTGGGCGAACCGCGAAGATAGATGCCCGAATCCACGTCGTCGATTTCCACCCGTACTTCCTTGCCATCGGACATCAGGGTTTCGCCATTGGGAAGGATGACCGGCACCTTGTTCTTGTAGGCCGGCTCCAGCTTGAGCCTCCAGTCGCATTGAAGCACGAAGTCCTTGAACGGCTTCTCCGACCAGAGCGATTTGTCCGGCGACTTGCTTTCGCTCTTGGCGTCGCAGTCGATGGTCCCATCGACGACCTTCCAGTGGCCATTGTCTCCCTCCGGCACCTTCCAGCCCGAAAGGTCCTTGCCGTTGAAGAGCGAGACAAAGCCGTCCGGCGGCTTGTTGTCGTCGGCGGCAGGGATGCTGACGGCAAGGGCCAGGAGCACGGCGGGCGCAGCAAGGAACCAGCGAAGCATGACGGACCTCCTCGATGAGTCGTTCCACGTCGGTACCGGGACTGATCAGAAAATACCGCAGTCAGAAGTTTGTCGAAACCACTTTCTGCGGTAATCCACCACGCATGCACGTTGCCATCAAGGCAGGAGAGCTTCCGAGTAGTGCTCCGTCAAGCCTCGGAAGTGCGTTGCTGGCGGTGTGGCCGGCACAGCCGGCCCTACAGAGAAGACCTCATGGAGGGCCGGCTGTGCCTGCCAAACGCCTAAATCCAAGCCTTGACGGCGCACTAGCCCGTCCCCCGACTTACTATTCGAGAATTTTTCTTTTCGCGGGTGCGCCGCACTGCCCTTGCGCCATTGAGTAGGTAGCCCACACGCCCGATCCGTCGCATAGGGGCCGCAGACCCATGATCCGAACTCCCGCCTGGCTCGTTCTGTTTGCTGGCCTGTCATTGCTGCCTGCCGCACCGGCCGACGAGAACCCGGTCAAAGTGGAAGTCCTCGAAGGCATCCCGGACAAGCGGGCCTGGAGCCTGGACGGCGCCCGCACCACCGAAAGCTACTCCGAGCCAGGCTTTGCGCTCGTCGCCGTGCCGCGCAAGTTCAATACGCGCGGACTGATCCTCGATCGATCCAGCCCATTCGTCCTGCGGGCCGAGGGGAAGATTGAGTTGCCCGCTGGCGAAGTCCGCCTCCTGCTTCGCTCGCGGAATTCCGCACGCCTGTTTATCGATGGACGTCTGGTGCTGGAAACAGGGTTCATCAAGGTGGGTGGTTCGCACGAGGCGGTGCCCAACGCGTCGATCGCGAAGGAAAAGGACCTGGCCCCGCTGCCCATGGGGCATCAGGAGAAACTCACCAAGGTTCGGCTTCCAGGCGGCGCGCAGACGATTCGGCTCGAAGCGATGGTCGGCGGGCAGGGCCTGCGGCCCGAACTGGGCGAAGTCTACGTTGGCATGGCGCGTGACAATGAGCCTTTCCACCTGCTTGGCACTTCGGTGTCGCTCGGCGTCGAGAGCTGGGACAAGTACCTGGCACGGAGTCGAAGCCGGCACCAATCTCGGGACCGTCAGGCACGTACCGAAGCGCAGACCGAGGAAGTCGCGTACTGGCAGCGCCGCCATGCACTGGCGCGGCGGGAACTGACGGACACTCCAGCGCCGGTGGTGCCCGCGGTCGCAGCTGGAACGCCGGTCTTCAACCCCATCGATCGCTTCATTGGTCGGAAGCTCGAAGACAAGGGCGTCGCCTCGGCCGCACTGACCGACGATCATACGTTCCTGCGCCGGGTCACGCTCGACACGACCGGCTTGCCCCCCACGCCCGCCGAGATCGACGCGTTCCTGAGGGACCGCTCCGCCGACCGGCGGGCAAAAGTCATCGACCGCTTGCTGGCCGACGCACGTTGGGCGGACCACTGGGTTGGCTACTGGCAAGACGTGCTGGCCGAGAACCCCGGCATTCTCAAGCCAACGCTGAACAATACCGGCCCCTTCCGCTGGTGGCTGCACCAGGCATTCCTCGACAACTACCCGTTCGACCGCTTCGCGACGGAGCTCATGCTGATGGAAGGAAGCGTGTACGGCGGCGGCCCGGTCGGCTTTGCGGTGGCCACGCAGAACGACGCACCCATGGCCGCCAAGGCCCACGTGTTGGCTCGCGCCTTTCTCGGCGCCGACGTTCAATGCGCCCGCTGCCATGATGCACCGCATCAGCCGTTCAAACAAAAAGACGTCTTCAGCATGGCCGCGATGCTCGCCCGCGAGCCGTTGAAGGTCCCTGCCACCAGCTCGGTCAAGATGAACGAAGGCGGACGAAAGCCGCGCGTCGCGGTGACACTCCAGCCAGGCGTGCCCGTTTCGCCGGCCTGGACGTTGACCGACCTGGTGAACGCGGACCTACCCGCGGATGTCCTCCGCGCTCCCCGCGACTCGCGTGAACAGCTGGCCGTCATCTTCACGTCCCCACGGAACGATCGATTCGCGCGGGTGATCGTCAACCGTTTGTGGAAACGCTATGTCGGTGCGGGCTTGGTGGAGCCGGTCGACGATTGGAATGACGCCCGTGCCTCGCATCCGGATTTACTCAACACCCTGGGGCGCGAGCTGGTGACGCATGGATACGACCTCAAGCACGTTGCTCGCCTGATCCTGAACTCGCACTGCTACCAGCGGGAGGCGAAGGGAGACGGCGGCGCCTCCCTGGCGCCGGAGAACCGGCTGTTCGCGGCTCCCGCACGCCGCCGACTGAGCGCCGAGCAAATCGTCGATTCGCTGTTCGCCGTCGCCGGTAAGGAATTTGGCGCCGAGGAGCTGACCCTCGATCCCGAAGGCCGGCAGCGGATGTCCGAGATGCTGAACCTCGGCACGCCGCGCCGGGCGTGGGAGTTTACCTCGCTTTCCAACGACCGCGACCGCCCCGCCCTGTCGCTGCCGGTGACACAGAGCGTCATTGACGTGCTGACCGCCTTTGGCTGGCGCGATGCCCGACAGAACCCGCTCACCGTCCGCGATGAGACTCCGACGGCGTTGCAGCCGCTGCTGCTCGCCAACGGGACCGTCGGCAGCCGGATCACACGGTTGTCAGACGACAGCGCCTTGACCGACGTTTGCCTGGAAGACAAGTCAGTGGGCGATTTGACGGACAGCGTCTATCTTCGCGTCCTGGGACGGCTGCCGACGGCCGCCGAGCGTGAGACGTGCACGGAGTTGCTGGAAGACGGCTTCACGAAGCGACGTACTGGGGCGCCCGCACCGCCGCGGACCCTCCGCAAGCGAAGCTCCGTGTCCTGGGCCAACCACCTGAGCCCGGAGGCGACGCGCATCAAGCTCGAACTCGAACGTGCGGCACGCGCCGGCGACCCGCCCACCGAACGCCTGACTCGCGACTGGCGCGAGCGCATGGAAGACATGCTCTGGGCGCTGGTGAACTCGCCGGAATTTGTATTCATCCCGTGAAGGACGGATCATCCATGCTCACTCGACGCGAATTCCTGGCTCGCTCCGGCCTGACTGCGGCCGCGATACTGCACCCGACGGCCTGGCGTCTCGACGCCGCGGAAGAGAAGGGCGAAGACGTACGCGGCAAGGCGGATTCGTGCATCTTCCTCTGGCTGGGCGGCGGCGCCTGCCACCTCGACACCTGGGACCCGAAGCGCAAGGGCGACGGCCGCAAAGTTGCCGGTTCCGCTTACGATGCGATTCCCACCGCGGTGTCCGGCGTCTCCGTATGCCAGCACCTGAGCCGGACCGCCAAGCGCCTCGACCGCTGCGCGCTGTTGCGGACGTTACACCATGATGTGATCGACGAGCATGCTGCCGCCACCAACCGCCTGCATACCGGCTTTGCCACCACCGGCACGCTGGTCTACCCCTCGGTCGGCTCGGTGGTCGCGCATCAGAAGGGCGCCCGCCAGGAGGGCGTGCCGGCCTACGTCGTCATGGGCTACCCAAACGTGACGCGCGGTCCGGGTTTTCTCGGCGCAAAGCACGGCTACATCTACTTGACCGAAACCGACGTCGGCCCCAATGGCCTGGTCCGCCCGCCCGACATTTCAGACGCTCGCCAGGCGCGCCGCGAAGCGCTGCTCGAGAAAGTTCGGGCAGGCTGCCTGGAGAAGCATCGGGGCGACGAACCCGTTGCGGACTATTCCGCGGTCGGTGTGGCCGGCCTCAAGCTGGCCGGTCCGCAGTTCATGTCGGCATTCGACCTCAAGAACGAGCCAGCAACACTTCGCGAGGTCTACGGCGGCGAGTTCGGGCAACGCTGCCTGCTGGCACGGCGCCTGGTGCAGTCCGGCGTGCGCTTTGTGGAGGTTTCGTTCAATCTGAATTTCGTGAACGGCACCGGCTGGGACACCCACAACGAGGGGCAGCAGAAGCAGCACGTCCTCATCGATCAGCTCGACCAGGCGCTGGCAGCCCTGATCCAGGACCTGGAAGGCAAGAAGCTGCTCGATCGCACGCTGATCGTCGTCGCCACCGAATTCGGTCGCCCCGCGGAGTTCGATTCAGGCGGCGGCCGCGGCCACCAGTCCCAGGCCTTCAGTGCCGTGCTTGTCGGTGGCGGCCTGCGCACCGGCCGCGCGGTCGGCGAAACCGATGAGCTGGGCAAGCGGATCGTCTCACGCCCGATCTCGGTGCCGGACTTCCACGCCACGATCTACGCCGCACTCGGCATCAATCCCGCCCGCCGCCTCTACGACGGCGACCGCCCGGTGCCGATCACCGATGCGGGCAAACCAGTGTCCGAGCTGTTTGTCTGATTCGGGAATAATTGCTTCTCTCGCGCATCTTGCTATGCAGACAACGGGCTGGCGAGTCACCATGCGCACGGAGAAGGTGCCATGCATGGCCTTCTGGCATCGGGAAATCCGTTCGAGATTGTCGTCGTTCCAGTTCTCTTCTTCCTGGGTCTCCTGGTTGCCGGCGCCAACCTGATGATCGGCGCGATCGGCTTAGGAGCCGCGTAACAATAAGTTGAACAATTGCACGGAGGACCGATTTCCAATCCGTCCCTAGAAACCCGGACGGATTGGAAATCCGTCCTACAGGAATTGCACAAGTGATTCTTGCGCGGATCCTTAGTCCTGACGATCGTGCTCATGAGCCGCCGGTGGGCAGGTGAGGCCAGCAACGACTGAGAACGTCAACCGCGGCCGACAAAAGGCATCTTGGTCGCCATCACGGTCATGAAGAGGACATTGGCGTCGAGCGGCAAACTGGCCATATACACCACCGCGCGGGCCACGCAGTCGACGTCCATGGTCGGCTCGACCGCGTTCTCGCCGCTCGCCTGCGGCACGCCGGACTTCATGCGCGCGGTCATCTCGGTGCCGGCGTTGCCGATGTCGATCTGACCGCAGGCGATGTCGTATTTGCGACCGTCCAGGGCGGTCGATTTCGTCAGCCCGGTGATGGCGTGCTTGGTGGCGGTATAGGGCGCGGAGTTCGGCCGGGGCGTGTGCGCCGAGATCGAGCCATTGTTGATGATGCGCCCGCCGCGCGGCGCCTGCTCCTTCATCAGCCGGAACGCAGCCTGCGTGCAAAGAAACGCACCCGTCAGGTTCACGTCTACCACGCGCCGCCATTGCTCGACCGTCAGATCCTCCAGCGGCACCGGCGGCGCCCCCATACCGGCGTTGTTGAACAGCACGTCGAGCCGTCCTAGAGCGGCCTTCAAGGTATCGAACAAGGAGTGCACGGACGCGGGGTCGGCAACGTCGGCGGGCGCAATGATCGCACGCACCTGGTCCGGTCCGGCGTCGCCGGCGGTTTTTTCCAGAGCGTCACGGCGACGGCCGGTGAGGACGACGGAGTAGCCTTCCTTCAACAGTGCAAGGGCGGCCGCGCGGCCGATCCCGGAGCCTGCGCCGGTAACCAGCGCGACCTGCTGTTTGTGGGAACTCAAAATGATACCTCCTCTACTTCTACAGCGCTAAGGATCCGCGCAACAATAAGTTGAACAATTGCACGTAGGACGGATTTCCAATCCGTCCCTAGAAAACCGGACGGATTGGAAATCCGTC